>NZ_JBHUBB010000017.1:0-180115 GCF_042789485.1 Streptomyces sp. NPDC056835 | reverse complement strand
AAATCATGCCGTCCGGACATGTACCTCCGGAGGCCCCGGCACCCGGCACCAGCCGCACGCACCCGCACCCCCGCCGGACGGCACACCCCGCACCCACGCCGGACGGCGCACCCCCGCCGGACGGCGCACCGCAGAGGTCAGCTCATGAACTTCTTGAACTCGTCCGGGAGTTCGAACGACTTGTCCTGCCCCCCGGCCGGCAGGCCATTCGCCGCCTCCTCACGGCGCGCGAGCGCCGCCTGCTCCTCCGCCTTCCGCTTCATCGGGTTGCCCGACCGCTGCTTGCCCTTGGCCTGCTTCGTCTTCTTCTTCGTGCGGCCGGGACCGCCACCCATGCCGGGAATGCCCGGCATTCCCGGCATCCCGCCGCCCTGCGCCATCTTCGACATCATCTTGCGAGCGTCGAAGAACCGCTCCACCAGGTTCTTCACAGCGCTGACCTCGACGCCCGAACCCCGCGCGATCCGGGCCCGGCGTGAGCCGTTGATGATGACCGGGTCCTGGCGCTCCCCGGGGGTCATCGACTTGATGATCGCGGCGGTGCGGTCCACGTCCTTCTCGTCGATGTTGTTGATCTGGTCCTTGATCTGCCCCATGCCCGGGAGCATGCCGAGCAGCTTGCTGATGCTGCCCATCTTCCTGACCTGCTCCATCTGCGCCAGGAAGTCGTCGAGCGTGAAGTCCTTGCCCTTGCTGCTCGCCAGCTTGGAGGCCATCTTCTCGGCCTCGGCCTGGCTGAACGTCTTCTCCGCCTGCTCGATGAGGGTGAGCAGGTCACCCATGTCGAGGATGCGGGACGCCATGCGGTCCGGGTGGAACGCGTCGAACTCGTCCAGCTTCTCGCCGTTCGAGGCGAACATGATCTGCTTGCCGGTGACATGCGCGATGGAGAGGGCCGCGCCGCCGCGGGCGTCGCCGTCGAGCTTGGAGAGGACCACGCCGTCGAAGCCGACACCGTCGCGGAAGGCCTCCGCGGTGTTGACCGCGTCCTGGCCGATCATCGCGTCGACGACGAAAAGGACCTCGTCCGGACTGACGGCGTCGCGGATGTCCGCGGCCTGCTTCATCAGCTCCTCGTCGATACCGAGGCGGCCGGCGGTGTCGACGATGACCACGTCGTGCTGCTTGGTCTTCGCGTACTCGATGGAGTCCTTGGCGACCTTGACCGGGTCGCCGACTCCGTTGCCCGGCTCGGGCGCGTACACCGAGACGCCCGCGCGGTCGGCGACCACGGAGAGCTGCGTGACGGCGTTGGGGCGCTGGAGGTCACACGCCACGAGCAGGGGGGTGTGGCCCTGGCCCTTGAGCCAGAGGCCGAGCTTTCCGGCGAGGGTGGTCTTACCGGCGCCCTGGAGACCCGCGAGCATGATCACGGTGGGCGGCTGCTTGGCGAAGCGCAGGACGCGGGTCTCGCCGCCGAGGATGCCGATGAGCTCTTCGTTGACGATCTTGATGACCTGCTGCGCCGGGTTCAGCGCCTGGGAGACCTCGACGCCGGCCGCGCGCTCCTTGACCTTGGCGATGAAGGCCCGGACGACGGGCAGCGCCACGTCGGCTTCGAGCAGGGCGATACGGATCTCGCGGGCCGTGGCGTCGATGTCCTCCGGGCTGAGGCGCCCTTTGCCCCGGAGGCTCTTGAATGTGGCTGCGAGGCGGTCGGAGAGAGTGTCGAACACGGTGGTCGCGGATCCTCAGGTCGGGGGCGGGTGAGGGAGGCTGTCCCATGCAGCTGCGCGCTGTGAAGGACAGACCGTCCCCCAGGGTATCCGGCCGCGCGCGGTGCGGTCTGCCCTGTGGATAACCGGGGCGTACGAAGCCCGGACGAGGCAGACCGTCAGCGCAGCGCGGCCTCCACCGCGCGGGCCAGCCCGGCGGCGGCCTTCTCGGTCAGCGGCCGGCCCCGCTCGTTCGTCACATAGAACGCGTCGACCGCGTTCGCGCCCAGCGTCGACACGTGCGCGCTGCGCACCCGTACCTTCGCCTCCTCCAGGGCACGGCCGATGCGGTGCAGCAGACCCGGTGCGTCCTGGGCGCGTACCTCGATGACCGTCGCGAGCTGGGAGGCGGTCGGCGCGACGGTCACGCGGGGCGGCGGGGCCGTGACGCCCCGGCGGCGCGGATACGCGGCCTCCCGTTCGGCGAGCCTGGACGGGATGTCGAGCGAGCCGTCGAGGGCCCGTACGAGATCGGCGCGGAGCCGGGCGGCCTGCGGCAGGGAGCCGTATTCGGCGGCAACCCGCCAGCTCAGCAGCAGGACCTCGGTGGTCTTCTTCCCCTGTCCTGTCTCCTTGCCCAGCTCGGCGGGCAGCTCGACGGCGCGCAGATCGGCCGCGCGTACGGTCAGCCGGTGCAGGGCGAGCACCCCGGCCGCGGCGGGCAGCACTCCCGGCTGGTCGGGCAGGGCGATGAGCAGTTCGACGCCGACGGGTTCGGGTTCGCCGTCGTCCTGCGGGGCCTCGGTCTGGGCGTGCAGCGCCAGTACGGGACCGCCGGTGCGCAGCGCCTCCACGGCCAGCCGCTCCTGCTCTGCGCTGGGCGCGGCGGGTTCCGGCTCGGCGACGGCGTCGCCCGCGAGGACGGCGGCCACGCGCGCCACGAGATCGTCGACGAGCGAGGCACGCCAGGACGACCAGGCCG
The DNA here is from genome assembly GCF_042789485.1 of Streptomyces sp. NPDC056835. NCBI lineage: Bacteria > Bacillati > Actinomycetota > Actinomycetes > Kitasatosporales > Streptomycetaceae > Streptomyces > Streptomyces sp. NPDC056835. Next base: position 177,478 of record NZ_JBHUBB010000017.1, on the reverse strand, counting down.
CCGGTCCGGTGGCGAGCGCGTCGGCCTCGGTGAGCGCGTGCAGCAGCTCCAGGGTGGCCGGCGAGCCGACGCGGGTGGCGACCGCGCTGACGGTCGCCGGGTCGTCCAGGTCGCGCCGGGTCGCGGTGTCGATGAGCAGCAGGTGGTGGCGTACGACTGTGGCGATGACGCCCATGTCCTCGCGGTCGAAACCGATCCGGGAGGCGACGTCGCGGGCGATGACCTCACCGGCCACGGAGTGGTCGCCCGGCCAGCCCTTGCCGATGTCGTGCAGCAGGGCGCAGATCAGCAGCAGGTCGGGGCGGCCCACGCGGCGGGTCAGCGAGGACGCCTGGACGGCGGTCTCCACGAGATGGCGGTCGACGGTCCAGGTGTGTACGGGGTTGCGCTGGGGCCGGCAGCGTACCCGCTCCCAGTCGGGCAGGAACTGGGTGATCAGGCCCTCGGCCTCCAGCGCCTCCCAGACAGGAACCGTCGATTCACCGGCGCCGAGCAGAGTGATCAGTTCCTGGCGGGCCTCGGCGGGCCAGGGCACCGGCAGCGGCTTCGCGGCGGCGGCCAGCCGGCGCACGGCGTGCAGCGAGATCGGCAGACCGGCCTGGGCGGCGGCAGCGGCGGCCCGCAGGGGCAGGACGAGGTCGCGCTCGGGGCGGGCGGTACGGGCGAGGACGACCTCGCCGTCCTGCTCGACCACGCCTTCGGCGAGCGGGCTGCGGTCCGGGGCGGGCTTGCTGCCGAGCATGGCCCGCAGCCGGGGGCGTACGGCCCGGGACCGCAGTACACGGTTGACCTCGCGCCAGGTGACGTCGGAGGCGTACGAGACGGTGCGCCCCGCCTCGTACACCTGCCGCAGCAGCGCGTCGGCGTCGAGCAGGCCGAGTTCCGCGGCGACCGGGTCCTGTTCCTGGAGGGCGAGCCGGTCGGTGGCGCGGCCGGTGGTCAGATGCAGGGCGTCGCGGGCGTCGAGGAGCCGGCGCCGGGCGTCGTAGAGCCCTTCGCGGGGCGCGTCGGCGAGCCAGGAGGCGGCGACGGCGCGCAGCGCGGTGGCGTCGCGCAGTCCGCCCCTGGCCTCCTTGAGGTCGGGTTCCAGCAGGAACTGGAGCTCGCCCTGGCGCTCGGCGCGTTCCCGGCAGAGTTCGTCCAGCTCGGGGAGGCGTTTGGGGGCGCTGTTGCGCCAGTCGGCGAGGATCGCGGTGCGTACGCCGCCGACCAGGCCCAGATCCCCGGCGACATGCCGGGCGTCGAGGAGTCCGAGCTGTGCCTTCAGGTCCTCGGCGGCGGTCTTGCGCGCCTCGGCGGGGGTACGTACGGAGTGGTCGAGGGCGAGCCCGAGGTCCCACACCGGGTACCAGACGCGGTCGGCGAGTGCGGCGATCGCGGCGGGACCGGATTTGCCGTCGTGCAGGAGCAGCAGATCGAGGTCGCTTCGCGGTGAGAGTTCACCGCGGCCGTAGCCGCCCACGGCGACGAGCGCCGCGCCGCGCACCCCGGCCTCCAGGGCCGCGGTGGTGAACAGCGCGTTCAGCCAGTCGTCGGTCAGTCTGGCCAGGGCGGCACGGCGTGGCGGCCCGGACCGCGCCTTCTCCTGGAGGAGGCGCAGCCGGGCCGCCGCGTAGCCGCTGGGTCCCGAGTCTGCCTGTTCGGTCGTCTCTTCGAGGCTCGTCACCCAGTCGTTCCCGTCTCTAAAGTGCGTCCGGGCCGCGCTCGCCGGTCCGTACCCGGACCGCCGTGTCGACCGGCACGCTCCATACCTTCCCGTCACCGATCTTGCCGGTGCGGGCGGCCTTGACCACCACGTCGATGAGCTGTTCGGCGTCGCCGTCCTCGACCAGCACCTCGACGCGGATCTTCGGTACGAGGTCGACGGTGTACTCCGCACCGCGGTAGACCTCGGTGTGGCCGCGCTGGCGGCCGTAGCCACTGGCCTCCGTGACCGTGAGCCCCTGGACGCCGAAAGCCTGCAGGGCCTCCTTGATCTCGTCCAGCCGGTGTGGCTTCACGACTGCGGTGATGAGCTTCATGCGTCCACCTTCTTGATCTTCGCCGCGACGGCGACGGTCTCGTCCTGGCTGGCGGCGGCGACGCTACTACGGCCCGACGGCGAACCACCGACCGCGCTGTAGTCGTAGGCGGACTCGGCGTGGTACGCCATGTCGACGCCGCTCGTCTCGTCGTCCTCGGAGGCCCGGAAGCCGATCGTGACATCGACGATCTTGGCGAGGATCCAGGAGACCACGAAGGAGTAGGCCATCACCGAGAAGGCGCCGACGGCCTGCTTGCCCAGCTGCGAGAGTCCGCCGATGCCACCGGTGGCGAGGACACCCACGAGCAGGGTGCCGATGACACCGCCGACGAGGTGGACGCCGACCACGTCGAGGGAGTCGTCGTAGCCCAGCTTGAACTTGAGGCTGACGGCCCAGGAGCAGACCGCGCCGGCGACGACACCGATGAGCAGGGCGCCGAAGGGGTTGACGGCCGCACCGGACGGGGTGATCGCGACGAGGCCCGCGACGGCGCCGGAGGCGGCGCCCAGCGTGGTGAACGCGCCGTGCCGGATGCGCTCGTAGATCAGCCAGCCGAGCATCGCGGCGCCGGTGGCGATCTGGGTGTTGAAGGCCATCAGGGCGGCGGTGCCGTTGGCGGCCAGCGCCGATCCGGCGTTGAAGCCGAACCAGCCGAACCACAGCAGCGCGGCGCCGAGGACGACGAGCGGCAGGCTGTGCGGCCGCATCGGGTCCTTCTTGAATCCGATTCGCTTGCCGACGACCAGGACCGCGGCGAGCGCTCCGACACCCGCGTTGATGTGCACCGCCGTACCACCGGCGAAGTCGATCACCCCGAGCTTGAAGAGCCAGCCGTCGGACTGCCAGACCCAGTGCGCGATCGGGAAGTACACGACGGAGACCCAGAGCGCGATGAACAGCGCCCAGGCGCTGAACTTCACACGGTCCGCGAGCGCCCCGCTCATCAGCGCGGGCGTGAGGATGGCGAACATCAGCTGGAAGAGGGCGAAGGCGAAGACCGGAATGCCTTCCGTGCCTCCGGTCAGGGTGTCGACCGTGATGCCCTTGAGGCCGATGTGGTCGAAGTTGCCCAGCAGACCGGCGCCGATGTCGTCACCGAAGGTCAGCGAGTACCCGTAGAGCACCCACAGCACGCTGACGATCCCGAGCGAGATCAAGGACATCATGAGCATGTTGAGGGCGCTCTTCACCCGCACCATGCCGCCGTAGAAAAATGCCAGGCCGGGCGTCATCAGCATGACGAGCGCGGCACTGATCAATACGAATGCGGTATCTGCGCCATTCAAGGCCAGCGTCTCCTCGTGGGTGGGAACGGCCCCGTGCGGATGCTCAAGCTAGATGTGGGCCGACTGTGCTGAGGAGATTGGCGCAGCGCGGTTTCGGCCAATGCCGCTCGATGTTTCGCGACAGTGACGAAGACGTCCTGTGTGTTACGTGCCGATGAACCGGCGGATCTCGGCGGCCGGCCGTGGATACCCTCTGCGGACATCGGAAACCGGCCGCGGCGGTCACCCTGTGTCCTGGCGGCGGGGGAGCCGTGTCGGGCTGTACGGGGTGACTGCCGCGGCCGGAGCTTTCGGCGGGGCGGCGGGGCGGGTCCGGCCGGCGGCCGGGATGCGTCCGGCCGCTCAGACGGCCTCCGCGGACTCGGGCAGCTGGGCGGTGAGCCGCTCGGTGAGATCGACCACGCCGGTGACATCGCCGAAGTCCCTGGCGGCGGTGTCGAGCGTCTTGCGGAGCCGGGTGTTGACCCGCTCGGAACGCACGCTCTCCGCCACCTTCAGGGCCTTCTCCGCAAGGGCCGTGGACTGCTCGGGCTCCTTCTTGAGGAGATGGACGGAGGCCAGGCCGATCAGGTTCAGCGCGTACGACCGCTGGTGGTCGGCGTCCTCGGCGAAGAGGTCGACGGCGCGCCGCATGACGGGTTCGGCGAGGGAGGCGTAGATGGGGCTGCGGCCGGCGACATAGGCGAGGTCGCGGTACGAGTGGGCGTTCTCGCCGTTGAGTTCGGCCTCGGAGAAGAAGCGGATCCAGTCGGGCTCCACCTCGCCGTCGACCCCGGCGTCGGAGAAGGTGTCCTCGGCCATCCTGACGGCCCGCTTCGTCTTGCTCGGCTGGCCCATGTTGGCGTACGCGCGCGCCTCCATCGCATACAGCATGGCCTGGGTCCGGGGGGTGGCGCAGTCCCGGCTGCCGTACTGCGCGAGATGGATCAGCTCCAGCGCGTCGTCGGGCCGGCCGAGATGAATCATCTGGCGGCTCATGGACGAGAGGATGTACGAGCCGAGCGGCTTGTCCCCGGCCTCCTTCGCGGCGTGCAGGGCGAGGACGAAGTACTTCTGGGCGTTGGGCTGGAGGCCGACGTCGTAACTCATCCAGCCCGCCAGCTCGGCCAGCTCGGCCGCGCACCGGAAGAGCCGCCGCGAGGTGGCCTCGGGCTGAGGCTCCTGGAGCAGATCGGTGACCTCGTGGAGTTGGCCGACGACGGCCTTCCGCCGGAGTCCGCCGCCGCACTGCGCGTCCCAGAGCCGGAACATCGCGGTGGTCGACTCCAGCAGATCCAGCTCGGGGCCGGAGAGCCGGTTGGCGCGGGACGGGGTGGCGACGGGCTCGTCGTCGGGCTGCTCCTGGCCGCCCGCCGATGTGGGCACCAGCCAGCGCTGCATGGGCTCCACCAGCGCGGGCCCCGCGGCCAGCGCCAGCGAGGTGCCGAGGAAGCCGCGCCGCGCCAGCATCAGATCACTGCGGGAGAACTCGCTGATCAGCGCGACGGTCTGGGGGCCCGCCCAGGGCAGATCGACCCCGGACACCGAGGGCGACTGATGCGCGGAGCGCAGCCCGAGCTCCTCCACGGCCACGACGGCGCCGAAGCGCTCGGAGAACAGCTCGGCGAGGATGCGCGGGATCGGCTCGCGCGGCTGCTCGCCGTCGAGCCAGCGGCGCACCCGCGAGGTGTCGGTGCTGATGTGATGCGCGCCCATCTGGCGTGCCCTGCGGTTGACCTGACGCGCCAGTTCGCCCTTCGACCAGCCACTGCGCAGGAACCACGAACCGAGCTGCCCATTCGGGCGCTTGCCGGTATTCGTACCGCCTGCGCCGCTGCCGCCCACTGGAACGCCCCCATCCGCTGAAGCCACTTGTCGCGCGAACCGCTATCAGAATGCCGTGAGCACGAGGTGCCTGTCCGCCCGTCGCCCCCCTTCGAACAGGAAACCGAGTTGCCCTTGGCATACCCACGGGAGTGTCTTACCCCGGGTTCGCGTACTGAAAGTAATCCTACGATCACTGCCTCAGCGAGGGTGATTCCACAATCGCCACCATTCGCCACCCCTTCGAATGAACTCGCTCACGGCGGGGCGCGATTGACTTGACGCACTTCGATCGGAGCGGGCCGAAACGCCGCACGCCGGGGCGCGCGAATCCGGTCCCACTACCCCCAATGCCACTTCGCGCCGCCTCGACCGCCCCGATGACGACGGAGTGTCACGGGCACACTGCGAGACGTAACCACCGGCGAGTTCGACCCGTTGGAGGGGGCATGGGCTTCACGATCGGCGGCATCCGGGAGATGCGGTCCGGCTCGCGCCGCCGCGGCCGCACCACTGAGTGCACCGCGGTGGCGGAGTACACGGGCCTGTGGGGCTGGGACGTCGTTCCCGGCGCGGTTCCCGCGGCGCGGGCCTCGGGCGGGCAGTGCTCCTGCGCCGAGCCCGGCTGCGCGTCGCCGGGCGCCCATCCGCTGGCGTTCAGCCCCGAGGTGTCGGCGGGCGCCACCCTCGACGACGTCACCAAGGTGTGGTCGGAGGTGCCTGGCGCGGCGGTGCTGCTGCCGGTGGGCCGCGGCTTCGACATCATCGACGTGGCGGAACCGGCGGGGAGCCGGGCTCTCGTACGGCTGGAACGGATGGGGCTCCCGCTCGGCCCGGTCATGGCGACGCCCGCGGGCCGCGCCCACTTCCTGGTGGCGCCTGGCGCGGCGGCGGAGCTGCCGGAGCTGCTGTACCGGATGGGCTGGGACGACGCGGACCTGGACCTGCACGGTCTGGGACCGGGAGCGTATGTGATGGCGCCGCCGTCGGAGGTGGCGGGCCTGGGGCCGGTGCGGTGGCTGCGACCGCCGTCCCTGGAGACGGCGGCGGAACCCCCACCGGCACGGCTGCTCCTGGGCACGCTGGCGTACATCTGCCACCGTCTGGCCTGACGGGTGTCGCCGTCCGGCGGCGGGGGTGCGGTTGTCCGGACACGCGCCTCCTACGCCGCCCGACCCCCGCCCTTCGGCGGGTCGCCACCAGCCGCCGCCTCGGCTGAGCGTCTGGGGTCGCGCACGACTGCGGGGCCTGCGGCGGGAGGGGGTCGGGGTCGGAGGAGGTGCGTGTCCGGACGTAAAGCGTCGCAGCACGCGCGAAGCGCGGTGACCACGCGACGGAGTCGCAAATCCATCGCAGCGCAGTCCGGACGCGCACCTCCGCAGGCCCCGGCCCCCGGCACCGGACCAACGCACCCGCACCCCCGCCGGACGGCACACCCGCCGGAGGCGCGCCGCACCCGGAAACCGGCCCCCGCCGAAACGCCCCCTAGTCCCCAATAAGTGCGTTCACGAACGCCTCGGGTTCGAACGGGGCCAAGTCGTCCGGGCCCTCGCCCAGACCCACCAGCTTCACCGGTACACCCAGCTCCCGCTGCACCGCGATCACGATGCCCCCCTTGGCCGTGCCGTCCAGCTTCGTGAGGACGATGCCCGTGATGTCCACGACCTCCGCGAACACCCGTGCCTGCACCAGCCCGTTCTGACCCGTCGTGGCGTCCAGGACCAGCAGTACCTCGTCCAGCGGACCGTGCTTCTCCACGACCCGCTTGACCTTGCCCAGCTCGTCCATCAGCCCGGTCTTGGTGTGCAGCCGGCCCGCCGTGTCGATGAGGACGACGTCCGCGCCCTCCGCGATGCCCTCCTTGACCGCGTCGAAGGCGATCGACGCCGGGTCGCCGCCCTCGGGGCCGCGTACCGTACGCGCGCCGACCCGCTCGCCCCAGGTCTGGAGCTGATCGGCGGCGGCGGCGCGGAACGTGTCGGCCGCGCCCAGTACGACCGAGCGGCCGTCCGCGATCAGTACGCGTGCCAGCTTGCCGGTGGTCGTGGTCTTGCCGGTGCCGTTGACGCCGACGACCATCACGACGGCCGGGGTGTCGAGGCCGCTCTCGGTCTTCACCGCGCGGTCGAAGTCCGTGCCGAGGAGGTGGACCAGCTCTTCCTTGAGCAGCGCGCGCAGTTCCTCCGGCGTCCGCGTGCCGAGTACGCGTACCCGCTCACGCAGCCGCTCGACCAGTTCCTGGGTCGGTGCGACACCGACGTCCGCGATGAGGAGGGTCTCCTCGATCTCCTCCCAGGTCTCCTCGTCGAGGTGCTCGCGCGAGAGCAGCGTGAGCAGTCCCTTGCCGAGGGAGTTCTGCGAGCGGGCGAGCCTGGCGCGCAGCCGGATCAGCCGGCCGGCGGACGGCTCGGGGATCTCGATCGCGGGCGCGGGCGCCTCCGCCTCGACGGCGACCGGCGTCTGCGTGCCGTCCGGGAGGCCGACCTCCTCGACCGTGCGGCGCGGCTCGTCGCGCGGTGCCTCCGCCTCGTCGCCGACATGCGGCTCGGCAGGGGGAGCTGTGAGGGTCGGCGTGCTCGACGGCGCCTCGGGCGGCAGCTTCTTCTTCTTGCGGCTGCCGACCACGAGCCCGCTGATCAGGCCGACCGCGACCAGGGCGATGACTACAACAAGGATGACGATTTCCATAACGCTCCCAGTATCAGCCACGGCCGGGACCGGCCCTGGCTTCAGAGGATCACACGAAGATCCTCGCTACGATTTGGACCTTTTGCACTGAACGTACGATGCTGGGGGTTCTGGGTTCGCCCGGACTCCCCTCTCTGGAGCCCCCCCCTCTGTACGGAGCCTCTTCATGCCCCACGCCCCCGAAGGCGCGATAGAGACCCGCGGTCTGGAACCCGTCCCCGATGACGAACGCACCGGCCATGTCCGCCAACTCTTCCCCACCTGGGTGGCCGCGAACATCAGCGTGCTGCTGCTCACGATGGGCGCCGGTCTGATCGTCTTCAACGGTCTGAACTTCTGGCAGGTGCTGACCGTCGCCGTCGCGGCGCCCGTCGTGTCGTACGGCATCGTGGGGCTGGTCTCCCTCGCCGGGAAGCGCGGCGGCTCCCCGGGTATGGCGCTCTCCCGGGCTGTCTTCGGCCAGCGGGGGAACCTCTTCCCCGGCACGCTGATCTGGGTCGCCCGCTGGGGCTGGGAGACGATCAACGCGGTCACCGGCGCCTATGCCGTGCTGACGGTTCTCGACTTGCTCTTCGACGTCAAGCGCAACACTCCGCTGATCGTGATCACTCTGCTGCTCTTCGTGGCCTGCACCTTCCTGGTCTCTGGCCTCGGCATCAGCGCGCTGCGGGTGTGCGGTACCTGGTCGACCTATCTCTTCGGTGCTTTCAGCGTGCTGGTGCTGGTGTATCTGGTGGCCCATACGGACTGGTCGGCGGTCTTCGACCAGCCCGCGGGGTCGACGGCGATGATGATCGCGGGCATCGGGACCATCGCGGCGGGCGGGATCAGCTGGGTGCCCTCGGGCCCGGACTTCACGCGTTATCTGCCCCGGTCCGCCTCCGGCCGGGCGATGGTCGGCTCGACCATCGGCGGCGCGGGGATCGTGGTGCTGCCGATGGTGCTGATGGGTGCGGTGATGGCGGTCGGCACCCCGGATCTGGCCACGGCGCAGGACCCGGTGTCGTTCATCGGCGAGCTGCTGCCCGCCTGGATCTCGGTGCCGTATCTGCTGATCGCGCTGGTCGGAATGTTGCTGATCAACTCGATGTCGATGTACTCGGCGGGCTTCACCGCGCAGACCCTGGGCATCAGGGTGCCGCGCACCTGGGCGGTCAGTGTGAACGCGGTGATCAGCCTGATCCTCGGTTTCCTGCTGATGGTGGTGGCCACCAGCTTCATCGGCTCGTTCATCTCGTTCCTGACACTGCTCGCGGTGGCGTTCTCGGCGTGGATCGGCGTCTTCGGGGTGGACATGCTGCGGCGGCGTACGTACGACGGCGCGGCGCTGATGGACACCACACGGACCAGCGCCTACTGGTACCGGGGCGGCTTCGCCCGGTCGGCGACGGCCGCCTGGGGCACGGCGCTGGTGGTGGGGCTGCTGTTCACCGGGGTGGACTGGTTCTCGGGCCCGTTCGCCGAAACGTGGCCCGGCGAGAACGGTCTGGGCTGGGTGATCACGACCGTCGTGGCGGCGGCTCTCTACGCGGTCCTGCCGCGCGAACGGGCCACGGCCCCGGCCGCCGTACGGGCCGAGGAACAGCACCTTCCTGTCTAGGGCGTGTTGCGAAAGTCCCGCCTGGCTCGCGACGCCCTGCGGGCGGACGGCGCTACTTTCGCAACACGCCCTAGCCCATCTCTTCCAGCGTCTTGCCCTTCGTCTCCTTCACGAACAGCAGCACGAACGGAATCGAGAGCACGGCGAAGCAGGCGTAGATGACATACGTGCCCGAGAGGTTCCACTCGGCGAGGCTCGGAAAGCTCGCGGTGATGACCCAGTTGGCGATCCACTGTGCCGAGGCCGCCACACCGAGCGCGGCGGCACGGATCCTGTTCGGGAACATCTCGCCGAGGAAGACCCAGACGATGACGCCCCAGGACAGCGCGAAGAAGAGAACGAATACATGGGCCGCGACCAGGGCGACGGTCCCCTGCGTGCTCGGCAGTCTGCCGTTCACCAGGGGCGCGGAGAACGCCCACGCCTCGAAAGCCAGCGCGATGGCCATGCCCGACGAGCCGACGAGCGCGAGGGGCTTGCGGCCGACCCTGTCCACCAGGACCACCGCGATCACGGTGCCGATGATGTTCACGATCGACGTGGTGAACGAGTAGAAGAACGAGCTGGACGGGTTGATGCCGACCGACTGCCAGAGCGTCGCCGAGTAGTAGAAGGCGACATTGATGCCGACGAGCTGCTGGAACATCGACAGTCCGATGCCGACCCACACGATGGGCAGGAAGGAGAAGCGGCTGCCCTTCAGGTCCTTGAAGGTCGACTTGTGCTCACGGCGCATGGCGTGGTCGATCTCGGCGACCCGGGCGTCCAGATCGACGTCCTTGTTCTCGACCTCCGCGAGCACCTTCCTGGCGCGGTCCACCCGGCCCACGGAGATCAGATAGCGCGGTGACTCGGGGATCGCGAGGGAGAGCAGACCGTACAGCAGCGCCGGGACGACCATCACCCCGAGCATCCACTGCCACGCCTCCAGCCCCAGCAGCTTGCCGCGCTGGTCTCCGTCGGCGAGCTGGAGGATGCCGAAGTTCACCAGCTGGGAGATGGCGATACCGACGACGATCGCGGCCTGCTGGAAGGACCCGAGCCGGCCCCGGTAGGCGGCCGGGGAGACCTCTGCGATGTACGCGGGGCCGATCACCGACGCCATGCCGATGGCGAAGCCGCCGATGATCCGCCAGAACGCCAGGTCGTAGATGTCGAACGGCAGCGCGGAGCCGACGGCGCTGACGGTGAAGAGGGCCGCGGAGATCCGCATGCAGCGGATACGGCCGATCCGGTCGGCGATCCGGCCCGCCGTGGCGGCACCGATCGCACAGCCGATCAGGGCGATGGCGATGACCTGCGCGAGGGCCGCCGCGCCGATGTCGTATCTGCTCCTGATGGCTTCGACGGCGCCGTTGATCACCGAGCTGTCGTAGCCGAAGAGGAAGCCGCCCATCGCGGCCGCGGCCGTGATGAAGATGACATGGCCGAGGTGCTCCGGTGGGGCCGCGTGGCCTCCGGACGGCGGTACCCGCGCTGTGCTGGTCACATGTGCTCCTGGTGCCGCCCGGCTGCCGTTGCCGGACGTGGGGTGGGCGAGCCCTTCCAGTGGGTCACAGCTCACCCCCGGCCACCACTTGTACGCCTGCCCGGCGCGAGCGAGACGCGAGCGGGAGGTGATACGGGGTCAGCGCAGCCGCTGGCTGATGACCTTGGAGACCCCGTCGCCCTGCATGGAGACCCCGTACAGCGCGTCGGCGACCTCCATCGTCCGCTTCTGATGCGTGATCACGATCAGCTGGGAGCTCTCCTGGAGCTCCTGCATGATGCGGATCAGCCGCTGGAGATTGGTGTCGTCGAGCGCCGCCTCGACCTCGTCCATCACATAGAACGGGCTCGGCCGCGCCTTGAAGATCGACACCAGCAACGCCACCGCCGTCAGGGACCGTTCGCCGCCGGAGAGCAACGACAGCCGCTTGACCTTCTTGCCCGGCGGCCTGGCCTCCACGTCCACCCCCGTGGTGAGCATGTTCTCGGGGTCGGTGAGGATGAGCCGCCCCTCGCCGCCCGGGAAGAGCCGTGAGAAGACCCCCTCGAACTGTTCCGCAGTGTCCCGGTACGCCTCGGTGAAGACCTGCTCGACGCGTTCGTCGACCTCCTTCACCACGAGCAGCAGATCCGCCCGGGTCTTCTTCAGGTCTTCGAGCTGCTCGGAGAGGAACTTATGGCGTTCCTCCAGCGCCGCGAACTCCTCCAGGGCGAGCGGATTCACCTTTCCGAGCTGCTGATGCGCCCGTTCGGCCGCCTTGAGCCGCTTCTCCTGCTCGGCTCGCACGTACGGCTTCTGCTGGTTGCGCGGATCCGCCGGGTCCTCGGGCAGCTCCTCGCCCTCCGCGGGCGGGGACGGCGGTACGAGCTGATCGGGGCCGTACTCGGCGATCAGCCCGGCCGGCTCCACGCCCAGCTCCTCCAGGGCTTTGGCCTCCAGTTGCTCGATCCGCATCCGCTTCTCGGCGCCCAGTACCTCACCGCGGTGCACGGAGTCGGTGAGCTTGTCCAGCTCGGCCTTGAGATCGCGGCCCTGGTTGCGCTCGGCGGCCAGCTCCCGTTCGCGCTCGGCCTTGGCGGCCTCGGCGGCGACGCGCTCGGCCTCGGCCCGTACGACCGACACCTCCACATGGGCCAGCAGCTGCCGGGCGCCGGCCGCCACGGCCCCGGCCACCTGGGCCTCGTGGCGCAGTCGCGCCCGGCGCTGTTCCGCGCGCGCCCGCGCCTCGCGCTCGGCACGCGCTCCCCGGTCGAGAGCGTCGGCCCGTCCTGCGAGCCCCTTCACCCGCTCCTCATGGGTACGGACCTGGAGCCGGGCCTCCATCTCGGTCTGCCGGGCGTTGGCGCCGTCGGCGGCGAGCCGGTCCCGTACGGAGGTGTCCGGCTCCTCCTGGACCGGGGCCTCCTCCGCGACCAGCAGCCGTTCCGCGAGCTCTTCCGCCTCGGCGGTGGCGCGCTCCAGCGCCTCCTGGGCCTTGCCGGCGGCCGCGGCCGTACGCTCGGCCTCGCCGGCGGCCGCGCGGGCCTGCCCGGAGAGCCGTCCCAACCGTCCGGACACGGCGGACTTCTCCCGGTCCGCGGCCCGGCGCCGCTCCCCCAACTCCTCCACCAGCGCGGCGCACTCGGCCCGCCGCTCGGTGGCCCGGTCCTGTGCGCCGGCCAGTTCCTCGCACCGTACGGCCAGCTCCGCGAGGTCGGCGGCGGCCTCGTCGACGGAGGCCTGTACCTCAAGCAGGCTCGGCGCGCCCGCCGAGCCGCCGTGCGCGAAGTGCGCCCCGAGCACATCACCCTCGGCGGTCACGGCGGTGAGCGCGGGCCGCCTGGCGACCAGGTCCTCTGCGTCCTCCAGCGACCCGACGACCACCGTGTCCCGTACGAGCCGCCGTACGGCGCCCAGCAGCTCGGCGGGTCCGCTCACCAGGTCGATGACACGCGGCACGGCTCCGGCGGAAACCGCGGTACGTACGGAACGGTCGACGGCGTCCGTACCGCGTCCCTCCGCCGCCGTCTGGCCGGGCACGCCGGGGGCCGCCCCGGAATGGGCCGGCGGGCCGGGCTCGTCCTCACCCGGGGGGCCGGCCAGCAGCAGGGCCGCCCGGCCCGCGTCCCGCTCGCGCAGCAGCCGGATGGCCTCGGCCGCGGTCGTCGGATCGGCGACGGCGATCGCGTCCGCGGCGGCGCCGAGCGCCGCGGCCACCGGGATCTCGTACCCGGGGGTGACGGTGAGCAGTTCGGCGGCCGGGCCGAGCAGGCCGGAGAGGCTGTCGCGGGCGGCGAGCAGCGCGCCGGTGCCGTCCTTGCGGCGCAGGCCGAGGGCAAGTGCCTCGTGGCGGGCCGCGAGGGCCGCTCGTTCGCGCTCCGCCGTGGTGGCGGCCTCGCGCGCCGCCGTCAGCGCGGCCTCCGCCGCGGACAGGGCGGCGCGGGCGCTGTCGTAGCGTTCGCCCAGTTCATGGTCCTCGGCGTCCAGGCCGTCCACCTCGGCCTTGAGCTGTTCGTACTCCTCCTGGGCGGCAACCGCGCGCTCGCGCGCCTCGTCACGGGACGCGGCCAGGCGGCCGATCTCCGCCTGGGCCGACGCCGCCCGGCCTCGGGCGGCGTCGGCCTGGCCGTGCAGCCGGGCCAGGCCCTCTCGGCGGTCGGCGATCGCGCGGGCGGCGTCCTTGAGCCGGCGTTCCTCGGCGGCCAGTTGACGTTCCAGCTCGGCGCGGTGCGCGACCGTGTCCTCGCGGGCGTGCTCGGCCGCCTCCAGCGCGGCTTCCAGCTCCGCCTCCTGCTCCCGGATCCGGGCGGCCTCGCGCTCCATGTCCTCGGGGTCACGGCCACGCGTTTCGTCGGTGGGGGCCGCGGTCGCGCTCTTCACCCGCGCGTCGGCCAGCGAGACCGTGCCCCGTACCCGCTCGGCCAGCTGGGACAGTTCGTACCAGGTCTGCTGGGCCCGCTGGAGGCGCGGCGCCAGCCGTCGTACCTCGTCCTCCAGCTCGGCTTCCCGGGTCAGCGCGGCCTTGAGCCGGTCCTCGGTGGATTCCTTGCGCTGCTTCAGTTCGGCCTCGTCGGCGATCTCCGTACGGAGCGCGTCGCGCAGCCTGACCAGGTCGTCGGCGAGCAGCCGCAGCCGCGCGTCGCGCAGATCGGCCTGTATGACGGCGGCCCGCCGGGCGACCGCCGCCTGCCGTCCGAGGGGTTTGAGCTGGCGGCGCAGCTCGTCGGTGAGGTCCTGGACGCGGGCCAGGTTCGCCTGCATCGAGTCCAGCTTCCGCAGCGCCTTCTCCTTGCGCTTGCGGTGTTTGAGCACTCCGGCGGCCTCTTCGATGAACGCCCGGCGTCCCATGGGGTCCGCGTGCAGTACGGAGTCGAGCTGGCCCTGGCCGACGATGACATGCATCTCGCGGCCGATACCGCTGTCGGACAGGAGTTCCTGGATATCGAGAAGGCGGCAGGTATCGCCATTGAGCTGGTATTCGCTGCCCCCGTTGCGGAACATGATCCGCGTAATGGTGACTTCCGCGTAGTCGATGGGCAGCGCACCGTCGGAGTTGTCGATGGTCAGCGAGACCTCCGCGCGGCCGAGCGGCGGTCGCCCGGTCGTCCCGGCGAAGATCACGTCCTCCATCTTGCCGCCGCGCAGCGACTTCGCCCCCTGCTCGCCCATGACCCAGGAGAGCGCGTCCACGACATTGGACTTTCCCGAGCCGTTCGGGCCCACCACACAGGTGATCCCCGGCTCGAAGCGCAGCGTCGTGGCGGAGGCGAAGGATTTGAAACCGCGCAGGGTCATGGCCTTGAGATGCACGCCGCCGGACTCTACCCGGCTCCGATCGTCCCTCGCCGGTTTCACCGCCGAACGTGCAGGGCACATCAGACGTTAAGAATGGCGTGGCAGCGCCAACAATGCTTCGTACAGCGGAAGATGGAAAGAAAGAAGGGACGCCGAAGCGTCCCTTGCATATCTTGCGAGAGTGTTTCTCACCCGACCCCGAGGGGGGCTGTTGTCAGGTGAGCGCCGGCTCCGCCTGGGGTACATCGATGTCGATGCCATTGAGCAGCGACTCTCCGGGGTGCTGTGCGACGGCGGCGTTCAGCACGTCGTTCTCGGACTGGATCCGTACGAGTTCGGATTCGAGGTCCTGGACGCGCTGCTGGAGCCGTCGCATCTCGGCGAGGAGTCGCGGGTCGGAACCGCCGACATAACCGAGAAGCGCCTTTGCCATGATGAATGGTCCTCCACACTGAGTGACCGACCGGATGCGGTGTGGGTCGTGAGGGAAATCGCACCCGCGGTGCTTGGCAGTGCTTGTTCATCACTGCGGTTCTTACTGCCAAACAGCTAAGGTGCGCGGGGATTCCAGACTCTCACCAAAAAGTTTGACGGTCAACACGATCACAGCCCGTGCCGACGGGCGGCCCGGTGGCGGGCGCCCGCGAGGGGTGCGGCCCCGGCTCTGCCACGGGGCCCCCGGGGCGTGGAGATCATCGTTATTCGGGCAGCCTGGCACGACTGGCGGTTCTTGGCAACCACCAGGTCACCGCCGACTTGTGCATGTGCCATCGGCATCCCCGAGCCTCCCGGCGCCGCCCGGGACGGGGCGCTCTCAGCGGATCGCGAAGCTCTCGTAGCCGCCGCGCGGGGTGTCCCAGATCTCAGTGACTCCGTCCACACGCCCGGGTGTGTCGGCGGAGCGCAGCCATTCCAGCAGACGGTGGCAATTCTCACGTGGGCCCTCGGCGACGACCTGCACCCTGCCGTCGTCCAGATTGAGGGCGAATCCGGTGAGGCCGCCGATCTCCAGAGCGTTTGCCCTGGTAAACCAGCGGAAGCCCACTCCCTGCACTCTTCCGCGTACCCAGGCCGTCATTCGAACGTCTTCTTTCATGCACGCAAGCTAACCGGCCAAATGCTTCCCGCACCCGGCGCCCCCGCAGACCATGCCGTACAGTCCCGTCGCAATAGCCTCACTCGTACGGGTGAGACCTGGACACGTTGCCGTCGAGAGCATGAGGAAGGCACATGGGACGCCACCGCCGCTCAGCCGCCGCCCCGCCCGTCGAGGACCACGTGGACGGTGCGCGCCGGAAGAGGCGGATCGCCACCCCTGTACGTACCGGCCTGCTGGGCGCGTCCGCCGCCATGGCGGTCGGAGCCGTAGCCGTCGCCTCGGGTCTGCTGCCCGGCGGCGGCGACCACTTCACGGTCGGCGGCAGCGCCAACGGCGGGCAGATACGTACCGAGGGCGCTCCGGAGCTTCAGCAGCAGGGCGGCTCGTCCGCCGAGCCGACGCGGGAAGCCTCGGCCTCGCCGAGCCGCACGGCCGAGCGGACCCAGTCGCCGTCGGCTTCCGCGTCACCCACTCCGCGGAAACCGTCCGTCACTCCTTCGAAGGACACGAAGGAGTCGACGGCCGCGACGCCGGAGAAGGAGACGAAGCCCGCCGCGGCCCCGCCGCGGCCGAAGGCCGAGATACCGGCCCGCTCCAGCGAGGCCCCGGCGCCCGAGCAGACCACCGAGCGCGCCGTGGAGGCACCCGCGGCCCCCGGCTCCAGTTCCTCCGAGGCGGCCGTGCTCTCCCTGGTCAACAAGGAGCGCGCGAGGGTGGGGTGCAGCCCGCTGCGGGCCGATGCCTCGCTCGGCAGGCTGGCGCAGAACTTCAGTGACGACATGGCGGAGCGCGGGTTCTTCGACCACACGGACCCGGACGGCAAAACGCCCTGGGACCGCGCCGACAACGCGGGCGTCAAGAATCTGGGCGGCGAGAACATAGCCAGGGGGCAGGCCAGCGCCCAGTCCGTGATGGACTCGTGGATGAACAGCGAGGGCCATCGCGCGAACATATTGAACTGCGACTACACCCGGCTGGGTGTCGGTGTCCACACCGGCTCCGGCGGCCCGTGGTGGACTCAGGACTTCGGCTTCTGAGCCCGGCCCACCCCCGAGAGATTCACTTACCGGACGAAAGCGCTATCTGTCGGGTGGTGCTTTCGGTTGTAAAGTCACCGCTATGGACGCCTTCGATGTCTTCTCCCGGCAGTGCCCCTCGCGCACCACGCTGGAGCATGTGACGGGCCGCTGGGGCGCCCTGACCCTCGGCGCCCTGTACGAGAGCCGCCTCCGCTTCAACGAACTGCGGCGGCGCGTCGACGGCGTGAGCGAGAAGATGCTCTCCCAGACCCTGCACGCGCTGGAGCGGGACGGTCTGGTGCTGCGCGAGGCGCGGCCGGTCAATCCGCCCTGGGTGGATTACGAACTGACTCCCCTGGGCCGTGAGGTCACCGAACGGCTGCTCGGGCTGATCCAGCTGGTGGAGGGGCGGATGCCCGAGGTGATCTCGGCACGCGAGCGTTACGACGCGACGCGCGGAGCCCTCTGACAGCGCGGGCAGAAATAGCTGGACCGGTTCATCCAGGGCCGTCTGCGTATCGGCGTCCCGCAGCGCCGGCATGGCTCGTCCTCGCGTCCGTACGCGTCCAGCGACCGGTCGAAGTACCCCGATTCGCCGTTCACATTGACGTACAGGCTGTCGAAGCTGGTGCCGCCGACATCGAGGGCCGCGTTCATCACGTCCCGTACATGACCAAGCAGCTCCGTGGCGCGGGGCCGGGGCAGGGTGGCCGTGAGGCGTTCGTAGTGGAGGCGGCCGCGCCACAACGCCTCGTCGGCGTAGATATTGCCGACGCCGCTGATCAGCGACTGGTCGAGCAGGGCGCGCTTGACCGTCGTACGGCGCAGCTTCAGCGCGGTGAGGAAGGCGTCGTCGTCGAAGGCGGGGTCCAGCGGGTCCCTGGCGATATGCGCGATGACATCGGGCAGTCCGTCGGGGGTGTTCTCGTGGAGCGAGAGCCCGCCGAAAGTGCGCTGGTCCACGAAACGCAGCTCGGTCCCGAGGGTGTCGGCGAAGCGGATCCGGATGCGCAGGTGCTTCTCGTCGGGCGCGCTCTCCGGCTGGACCAGCAGCTGGCCGCTCATCCCGAGGTGGCCGAGGATCGAGGCGTCCGTGTCGGCGAGGGGCAGCCAGAGGTATTTGCCTCGCCGGCGTGCCGTACCGATGGTGTGCCCCTTGAGCTGGGCCGCGAAATCCGCGCCGCCCGCGGTGTGCCGCCGTACCGCGCGCGGGTGCAGCACCTCGGTCTCGGCGACGGTCCGGCCGCTGACCCAGCGTTCGAGTCCACGCCGGACGACTTCGACCTCGGGCAGCTCGGGCACGGGACGCTCCTGGGGGTGAAGGGACCGGAACGGGTGCGCCCCCCATGCCGTACGACGACGCGAGGGGCGCACCCGGAAGGAGAGAGCACGGACGCTCAGGCGTTGGCGGTGTCCGCGGGAGTCTGCTCCGAGGGAGCCGAAGAGGTGTCGGCGGCCTCTTCAGCCTTGGCGTCGACGCTGTTCTCCACGTCAACGTCGCCGTCGGCGTCGGTCTTCCCCGCCGCCTCGCGCTCATCCGCCGCGGTCCGGATGGACCGCCAGGCGGACTCCGCCGCCTGCTGCTCCGCTTCCTTCTTGCTGCGGCCGGTGCCGGTGCCGTACGAGACACCACCGACGCGGGCGGCAGCGGTGAAGGTCTTCTCGTGGTCCGGGCCTGTTTCCGTGACGAGATACTCGGGCACACCGAGACTCTCCGCCGCGGTCAGCTCCTGGAGACTGGTTTTCCAGTCCAGGCCGGCCCCGAGATTCGAGGACTTCTCGATCAGCGGGTCGAAGAGCCGGTGCACCAGCTCGGACGCCGCGTCGAGGCCCTTGTCGAGATAGACAGCGCCGATCACCGCTTCAAGGGTGTCGGCAAGAATGGACGCCTTGTCCCGGCCGCCCGTGCCCTCTTCGCCCCGGCCGAGCCGGATGAAGGAGCCGAGTTCGAGGCCGCGGCCCACTTCCGCAAGCGCACGCGAATTGACCACCGCGGCCCGCAATTTGGCCAACTGGCCTTCAGGCAGATCGGGGTGGGTGCGGTACAGCGTGTCCGTGACCACCAGACCGAGCACCGAATCCCCGAGGAATTCAAGTCGCTCGTTGGTGGGCAGACCGCCGTTCTCGTACGCGTACGAACGATGGGTCAGCGCACGCACCAGAAGGGCGGTCTCGAGCTGATACCCGAGCCGCCCTTCCAGAAGCGTGTGGGACGAGGCTGTGCTGACATTGTCTGTCTGCTTCTTGGCATGGGACAGTTCAGACATCGCGCCTCTCACCAGCCGCTCAGACCTCGAGGACCTGGCGCTTGTTGTAGGTGCCGCAGCTCGGGCACGCGATGTGCTGCAGCTTCGGCTCCTGGCAACGCTCGCACGAAACCAGGGTGGGGACCGCAGCCTTCCACTGCGACCGGCGGTGGCGCGTGTTGCTGCGCGACATCTTCCGCTTCGGAACAGCCACGGCTACTTCTCCTGCTTCTCGTCGACGCCCGCTTCGGCGCCGCCCATGTTGTCCTTCTCGCCGTCCTTGACGGTCTCGGCGAGTCCCTGCAGTGCCGCCCAACGGATGTCGACGGCGTCGTGGTGGTGGTCCGGGTTCTCGTCCAGCCTGGTCCCACATGTGGAACACAGACCGGCACAGGTCTCCTGGCACACCGGCTGCATCGGCAGTGCGAGCACCACCGCATCACGCAGCACCGGTTCGAGGTCGAACAGGCCATCTTCGATGAAGAGTCTGTCGTCGTCCTCGCTGTACTCGGCGTCGGCGGCCGGCTCCGCACGGGTGCGGCCCCGGTCATCGGCGTCGTGGTACGAGAACATCTCCTGGAAGTCCGCCGCCACTTCCTGGCTGAGCGGCTCCAGACACCTTACGCACTCCCCCTCGGCCGCCGCGCGGGCGGTGCCCGTGACGAGCACCCCCTCCAGGACGGATTCGAGGCGGAGGGTCAGCTCCACGGGCACGCCCTCGGGCGTCCCGATCACCCCCGCGATACCGAAGTCCTTGGGGGCGGGTACCGAGCGGGTCAGCTTCTGGAGCGCACCAGGACGCCGCCCCAGCTCGTGTGTGTCGAACACGAGGGGGTCGCGGTGGTCGAGGCGCGCGTTCAGGGCTTTTCCCGCTTTCGGATCGTGAGGGGGGCCGCCACCGTCGCGGAAGCGAGCGGGCGGCATGGGCCGCGGACATACACGCGGCCGAAGAGCCAGGGTACTGGACGGGCCGCCGTAGGCCCAATCCGGCCCCTCGGGGGCGGCCGGACCGGGAGGCCGGGCCGGCGGCCCCCGTCCGGGCGCGCGGTCCCGGCGTCCCGGGGGTTGACCGGGGCCGGCGGCCTCAGCGTCCTTGCTCGTACCGGCGCAGCTGCTCGATGTCGATCATGCTGGTGTCGAAGAGGCTGGTCTCGTCGAGGGCGCTCGACGGCTCGTGGGCCGGGGGCAGCGCGTGCTGCTGCTGTGGCTGGACCTCGGGCTGCTGCTGCCAGCCGTAGTTCGGGTCGTACCCCTGCGCCTGGCCCTGGCCGTGGCTCTGGCCGTGGCTCTGGTCCTGGCCGTATCCCTGCTGCTGGTACGCGTACGGATCCTGCTGGTAGCCGTACGCGTCCTGCTGCTGGTAGCCGCCGTAGCCGCTCTCCGCGGCGTACGCGGGGTCCTGGTAGCCGGCCTCGGCGTACTGGGGCGCTGACGGGGCCTGGGGTGGCGTCTGCGGGTACGCGGGCTCGGCGTAGGGCTGCTGGACCGGCACCGGGGGCAGCCGCTCCGCCACGGGCTCCTGGACGCCTTCCCGGGGGCTCCCCGCGAGGTCCGCCAGATAGTCCGCGTCGCTGGTGCGCCCCTGCGGGCCCGCCGCGTCCTGGGCGGCCATGTGCGCGCCGAGATCGTCCGAGTCGGTGCGGCCGTGGAGTTTCTGCCTGCCGCGGCCGACCGCTTCGAGAGTCTTGGACAGGACGGCCTCGAAGGCGCCGAACTTGGTGTCGATGTACTCGTCGGCCCGCCGGATCAGGGTGCCCGGGTCGTCGCTGTACTCGGGGGCATCGTCGTCGTCACCGCCGGTGGCGCGGCCGAGCAGCTTCTCGCGGCCCCGGTCGACGGAGCCGATGGTCTTGGTGAGGACGACCTCGAAGTTGGCGAGCTTGGAGTCGACGTAGTCGTCGGCCTCGGCTCGGATCTCCTCGGCGTCCCTGCGCGCCTCCGCGAGGATGCGGTCGGCCTCCTCCTGGGACTGCCGGGCGACCGCCGTGTCGGAGATCAGCCCGGAGCGCTGGGCGTGCGCCGCCTCGATGATGCGCTCCGCCTCCTGGCGGGCCTGCTCGGCCAGCTGCTCCCGGCCGCCGATCAGCTCCTGGGCCTGGGCCAGCGAGCCCGGGAGCGCTTCCCGTACCTCTTCCAGCATCGCGAGCAGCTCGGCGCGGTTCACCACGCAGGACGCCGACATGGGCATGGAGCGGGCGCTGCCCACCAGGTCGACGATCTCGTCGAGCTTCTTCTGTACGTCCACCGTGTGCTCGCCACTCTCTCAGCTGGTTTGGAGACGGACGCAACGACTGTACGGCCAGTTCGAGCCCGTCCGACACCGGATGACGGACCGTCAGTTCCTCAGCGCTCGCCGAGGCGGGTCATCAGGGCCGAGTGGACGGCCGCGGGCAGCAGGTGGGAGACGTCTCCGCCCCAGGTCGCGACCTCTTTGACCAGGGAGGAGGAGAGGAAGCTGTAGGTGGGGTTGGTGGGGACGAACAGGGTCTCGACCCCGGAGAGCCCGTTGTTCATCTGGGCCATCTGCAACTCGTAGTCGAAGTCGCTGACGGCGCGCAGGCCCTTGACGATGGCCGGGATGTCGCGCTGCTTGCAGAAGTCGACGAGCAGTCCGTGGAAGGCCTCGACCTCCACATTGCCGAATTCGGCGGTGACCTCGCGGATCAGATCGATCCGTTCCTCGATCGTGAACAGCCCCTTCTTGGACTGATTGATCATTACCGCGACATGCACGACGTCGTACAGCTTGGAGGCCCGGGCGATGATGTCGAGATGTCCATTGGTGATGGGGTCGAAGGACCCCGGACAGACGGCGCGGCGCAACTTGATTCCCTCGCTCTCCGGTCCGGTCATGGTGCGTCTTCACTCGTAGAGGCGGCGCGACCGTACCAAAGCGTCCCCTCGCCGTAGCGACGGGACCGCAAAGGCTCGAAACCCTCCGGCCAGTCGAATTCCCCACCCCTGGTGCTGCGTTCCACGGTGGCGACGGCATCGCCGCTGAGCCACCCCCTCGTGCGGAGTGTGAGCAGTATCTCCCGAAGATCGTCGTCGGTGACGGCGTACGGCGGATCGAGGAAGACCAGGTCGTAGGGGGTGTCGGGGACCGGTCCCGTGACGATCTGCTCCGCTTTGCCGGTACGGACCTCCGCGCCGGGAAGTCCGAGCGTCGTGACGTTCGCACGGACGGTTCGGGCGGCGCGGCTGTCCGCCTCGACAAGCAGGGCGTGGGCGGCGCCGCGGGAAAGCGCCTCCAGGCCCACGGCGCCGGATCCCGCGTAGAGGTCGGCGATCCGGATGCCGTCGAGGGTGCCGAGAAGCGACTCCCAGCTGGAGAAAAGGCCCTCACGCGCCCGGTCGGAGGTGGGGCGGGTGCCGGTGCCCGGCGGTACGGCGAGACGGCGTCCGCCGGCGGCACCGGCGATCACGCGGGTCATGGGAGTCGGGTCCTCGGTTCGGTTCGGGTTCGGTCGTGTACGGATGTGCGCGGGGCTCGGAGAATGGCTTTGACCCCACGATATGGCGTACGTCCCGAGCGGGCCCGGCCGGTGCCCATGGCCGGGTCCGGCCGGTGCCCATGGCCGGCTGCGGCCGGGTCAGCCCTTGTCGAGGTACTGCTCGCGTTCCGTGTCCAGCAGGGCGTCCAGCGCCGTACGCAGCTCCGGGGAGCCCGTCAGCTCCGGGTCCTCGGCGACCACCGCGGCGGCCTCCTCGCGGGCGGCGGCGATGATCTCCTCGTCCTCGATGACCGCGAGCATCCGCAGCGAGGAGCGCACCCCGGACTGGGCCTGGCCGAGGACATCGCCCTCGCGGCGCTGTTCGAGGTCGATACGGGACAGCTCGAAGCCGTCGAGCGTGGCGGCGACCGCGCCGAGCCGGGCCCTGGCCGGGCTCGCCTCGGGCATGTCCGTGACCAGCAGACAGAGGCCGGGGGCGGAGCCGCGGCCGACGCGACCGCGCAGCTGGTGCAGCTGGGAGACACCGAACCGGTCCGCGTCCATGATCACCATGGCGGTGGCGTTGGGGACGTTCACACCGACCTCGATGACCGTGGTCGCGACGAGCACGTCCACCTCACCGGCGGCGAAGCGGCGCATCACGGCGTCCTTGTCGTCCGGCTGCATCCGTCCGTGCAGGATCTCGACGCGCAGCCCCCGGAGCGGTCCCTCGGTGAGCTGTCCGGCTACCTCCACGACCGCGAGCGGGGGCCGTTTCTCGGCCTCGTCCTCCTTGGACGGCTTGGCTTTCCCCTTCGCCTTGTCGTCCTCCTCGTCGTCGCCGATCCGGGGGCAGACGACATACGCCTGATGTCCCTTTTCGACCTCCTCCCGCACCCGTTCCCAGGCGCGGGCGAGGAAATGCGGCTTGTCCTGGGCCGGGACCACATGGCTGGCGATCGGTGAGCGGCCCGCCGGGAGCTGGTCCAGGACGGAGGTCTCCAGATCGCCGAAGACGGTCATCGCGACCGTGCGGGGAATGGGCGTGGCCGTCATGACCAGCAGATGCGGGGGCTGCTTGCCCTTGGAGCGGAGCGCGTCGCGCTGCTCCACTCCGAAGCGGTGCTGCTCGTCCACCACGACCAGTCCGAGGTCGTGGAACCGCACCTTGTCCTCGATCAGCGCGTGCGTACCGATCACGATCCCGGCCTCGCCGGTGACCAGATCGAGCAGCGCCTGACGCCGCGCGGCCATGCCCATGGAGCCGGTGAGCAGGACGACCTTGGTGCCGTGCTCCGCGCCGCCGAGCATCCCTCCCTGGGCCAAGTCGCCCATCATGTCCGTGATCGAACGGTGGTGCTGCTGGGCCAGCACCTCCGTGGGCGCCAGCATGGCGGCCTGACCGCCCGCGTCGACGACCGCGAGCATCGCCCGGAGCGCGACCAGCGTCTTGCCCGAACCGACCTCGCCCTGGAGCAGTCTGTGCATGGGGTGTTCGGTGGCGAGGTCCGCGAAGATCTCGCCGGTGACCTTCCGCTGGCCGTCGGTGAGGGTGAAGGGCAGGTCGGCGTCGAAGGCGTCCAGCAGCCCGTCGGGCACGGGCCTGCGGGCCACGGCGGGCAGTTGCGCGTCCGCGTACCGCCGCCGGGCCAGCGCGACCTGGAGGACGAACGCCTCGTCCCACTTCAGCCGCTGTCTGGCGGTCTCGATGTCGGCCCGGGTCCCGGGCCGGTGGACCTTGAGCAGCGCCTCGGGCAGGGAGGAGAAGCCGCGGCCCTCGCGCAGCGCGGGCGGCAGCGGATCGACGGCCTCCGCGGCTCTGGGCAGGACCGCGTCGACCGCTTTGGTGATCTTCCAGGACTCCAGCCCCTTGCAGGCCGGATAGATCGGGATCAGCTTGCCCGCGAAGGCGTCCACGGCCTCCGCGGTGTCCTCCGTGGACTCGTCGTCGCCGGTGGGCCTGCCCAGCGGCACATAGGTGGGGTGCGCGAGCTGGAGCTTGCGGTTGAAGACGGACACCTTGCCCGCGAACATCCCGCGGCTGCCCGGCGGGAGCTCCTTGTGCGGCTTGTGGATTCCCCTGCCGAAGAAGACCAGTTGGAGCCGGCCGCTGCCGTCGGTGAGCGTGATCTCCAGACGCTGGCCCCGGCCGTGGTTGAACGTCAGGATCCGGGAGTCGGCGACCTGCGCGACCACCGTGACGTCCTCGTCCAGCGGCAGATCGGCCAGCTTGGTGAGCTGGCCGCGCTCCTCGTACCGCCTCGGGTAGTGGTGCAGCAGATCGCCGACCGTGTGCAGGTCGAGGTGTTCGGCCATCACCTTCGCGGTGGCGGGGCCGAGCGTCTTCTTGAGGGATTCATCCAGCGCGGACACGCGATCCATTGCACACCAAGCCACTGACAGGCGGCTACTCCACGCCGATGAGCAGCGGAACGGACTGCCGGCCGCCCCGGTAGACGACGGTGTCGACGGCCAGATGGCCGTCCCGTACGTAGATCTCCAGGCGGTCGGCCAGCGCGTCCGGCACGTCGTCGCCGAGTACCAGCGTCACCAGTTCGCCGCCGGCCGCCAGCATCCGGGAGAGCACCGCCTCGGCGGTGGCGGTGAGATCGGCGCCGATCACCGCCACGTCCCCGTCGATCAGGCCGAGGACGTCCCCGGCCTGGCAGATACCCGCCATGGTCCAGGACTGCCGTTCGGCGACGGCCAGTTCGGCGTAGCGGGTGGCGCCGGCCGCGGTGGTCATGGCGACCACGTCCTCGTCGAAGCGGCGGTCCGGCTGGTGAACGGCGAGGGCGGCGATGCCCTGGACGGCGGCCCTGGTCGGGATGAGGGCGACCCGTACGCCCTCGGTACGGGCCTGTTCGGCGGCGGCCGCGGCGGTGTGCCGCAGCGCCGCGTCGTTCGGCAGGAGCACCACCTCGCGCGCGTGGGCCCGCCGGATCGCCTCGACCAGCTCCCCGCTGGCGGGCGGCTCCCCGGGGCGCGCGAGCACGGTCGTCGCGCCCGCCTCGGCGCACAGCCCCGCGAGCCCTTCTCCCGGGACCACTGCGACGACGGCCCGCTGGACCCGCTCGGGCGGCTCCTCGGCGGCGGCGCCGAAGTGCGTGATCCGGATGCGGTACGGGCGTCCCGCCTCGACCCCGGCCTCCACGGCGGCGCCCGCGTCGTCGGCATGGATGTGTACGTTCCACAGCCCGTCGCCGCCGACGACGACCAGGGAGTCCCCCAGCCCGTCGAGCCGGGCCCGGAGCCGGGCCACGGCGCGGTCGTCCGCCTCCAGCAGATAGATCACCTCGAAGGCGGGTCCGCCCTCGGGGGCACAGGACTCGATCGCCGACCCGACCGCGGCCGGGTCCTCGTACCGGCGGTGGCTCATCGGGAAGGCGGCAGGTGTCTCGCCCGTGAGGGACCGCACCAGGGCGCCCAGGACTGCGAGCAGCCCGCGCCCGCCGGCGTCGACGACACCCGCGCGTCCGAGCACGGGCAGCTGGTCGGGGGTGGCGGCGAGCGCGGCGCGTGCGCCCGCGTACGCCGCGCGTGCGGTGGCGCCCGCGTCCACCGCACCGCTCTGTTCCGCCGCGTACGCCGCCTCCGCCGCGGCGGAGGCCACGCTGAGGATCGTGCCCTCGACGGGGTGCGCGACGGCCTCCCGGGCCAGATCGGCGGCCCGCCGCAGCGCCGGTGCGAGCCGCGCCCCGCCGGCCCCCCCGGGATCCGCCGGCGCCGCGTCCGCCAGTACCTCCGCCATCCCGCGCAGCAGCTGCGCCAGGATCGTCCCGGAATTCCCCCGGGCACCGAGCAGCGCGCCATGGGCCATGGCCCGTACGGCGTCGGCGGGCGCGGGCTCGGACGCACCGGTCTCATGGGCCGCGAAGACGGCCTCGACCGCCTGCGCCGCGGACTCCACGGTCAGATAGAGATTGGTGCCCGTGTCACCGTCCGCGACCGGATAGACATTGATCGCGTCGATCTCCTCGCGCTCCCGGCCCAGGGCCTCCAGCGCCAGCGAGCACCAGCTCCGTACCGCTGCTGCGTCGAGGGTCTGCGGCACCTGAGGGTCCTCCTTGAGCGGCCTGGATGCGGGCTGCACGCAGGGTAGCCCGGGGACGGGAGGCGAACGGCGGGCCAACCTGACGGAACGGAGCCGCTGCGCGTCATGGTAGTTTTCTTGTACCGAGGCAGGCGTTGTATGCTGCTGCGGTTGCCCGATGAGAGTCGGGCCAATCCCCCGGCAACGCCACATCAGTCACTGATTCCCGGCACGCCGGATTTCTCTGTACGAGCATCTGAAGTCTTTGGAGTGACCCGTGGCTGCCAACTGCGACGTCTGCGGCAAGGGGCCGGGCTTCGGCAACAACATTTCGCACTCGCACCGCCGTACGTCCCGTCGCTGGAACCCGAACATCCAGCGCGTGCGTGCCGTGGTCGGTCGGACGCCGAAGCGGCTCAACGTCTGCACATCGTGCATCAAGGCCGGCAAGGTCTCGCGCTGACGCCTGCGTCGTAGCGCAGCCCCTGCGGTTGCCTTGAAAAGCCGGTCCACCTCGGTGGGCCGGCTTTTTGCCGTGCTGGGAAGGGCTTCGGAACGGCGCCGTCAGCGCAAGCGCCATCCGTGATCCACCGGGCCAATCCCCGCGCCCAGCGCGAAGCCGTGCGCGATCGCGCCCGTCACATACTCCTTGGCCGCACGGACCGCCGCCACGACACCCTGCCCCCGGGCCAGGCCCGAGGCGATCGCCGACGCGTAGGTGCAGCCCGTGCCGTGCGTATGCCGGTTGTCGTGGCGCGGTGCGCGCAGCCAGTGTTCCTCGGCGCCGTCGGTCAGCAGATCCACCGCGTCCCCCGGCAGATGCCCGCCCTTGATCAGCGCCCAGCGCGGCCCGAATTCGAGTACGGCGCCGGCCGCGCGCCGCAGCCCCGTCTCGTCCTCCACCCGTACGCCGGTGAGCTGGGCCACTTCGTCCAGATTGGGGGTGGCGACGGTCGCGACCGGCAGCAGTCTCGTCCGTACGCCGTCCAGCGCCGAGGCGGCCAGCAGCGGATCGCCGTGCTTGGAGACCCCGACCGGGTCGACGACCACGGGGGCGTCGGTCCCGGCGAGCAGTTCCGCGACGGCCGCGACCAGTTCGGCGGAGGAGAGCATGCCGGTCTTCACCGCCTGGACACCGATGTCGTCGACGACCGCGCGGTACTGGGCGCGTACGGCCTCCGCCGGCAGCTCCCAGGCGCCGTGTACGCCCAGGGAGTTCTGCGCCGTCACCGCCGTGAGCACGCTCATGCCGTGCACACCGAACGCCAGCATGGTCTTCAGATCCGCCTGGACGCCCGCACCGCCGCCGGAGTCCGATCCGGCGACGGTGAGCACGCGCGGTGGCACGGACGGTGGCGTCACACACTCAGGTATCGGCATGGTGCCGAATCTACTGGGCGTCCTCGATGTCCCCGAAGTGGTCCCAGCCGGCCTTGCTCGTCCAGGGTGCCCCGTCGACCGTCACCTGCGGCAGCGCGGACGGGTTGAGGACCTCACCGATCACCTTCCAGCGGGCCGGCAGCTTCGCGTCCGGCGGGAAGGTGGCGACGATCGCGTGATCCTCGCCGCCCGTCAGCACCCACTGGAGCGGGTCGATGCCGACCGCCTGGCCGATGTCGTTCATCTGCGAGGGGATGTCGATCAGACCGGAGCGCAGATCGATACGGACCTTGCTGGCCTCCGCGATATGCCCCAGATCCGCGACGAGTCCGTCACTGACGTCGGTCATGGCGGTGGCACCGAGCCCGGCCGCGGCGGGACCCGCGTGGTACGGCGGTTCCGGTCTGCGGTGCGCCTCCACAAAGGCGCGGGGCGAGCGGAAGCCGCGCGAGAGCACCGCGTGCCCGGCCGCCGACCAGCCCAACCAGCCGGTGTAGGCGATGACATCGCCCGGCCGGGCGCCGGACCGGGTGACCGGCTCGTGGTTACGGAGATCGCCGAGCGCGGTGATGGCGATGGTGATCGTGTCGCCGCGTACGACATCGCCGCCGACCACGGCCGCGCCCGCGACCTGGCACTCGTCGCGAATGCCGTCCATCAGCTCGGTGGGCCAGGTGACCGGGAGTTCGGCCGGGACGACCAGGCCGAGGAGCAGCGCGGTGGGAACCGCGCCCATCGCCGCGATATCGGCGAGGTTCTGCGCGGCCGCCTTCCGGCCGACGTCGTAGGCCGTCGACCAGTCGCGGCGGAAGTGCCGCCCCTCCAGCAACAGGTCCGTACTCGCCACGACCCTGCGGTCGGGCGCGGCCACGACCGCGGCGTCGTCGCCCGGCCCGAGCCGGACCGCCGGGGTGGTGGTGAGCCGGGAGGTGAGTTCTCTGATGAGACCGAACTCCCCCAACTCGCCCACGGTTCCCTTCACCGAGTCTCCCCTCTCTCATGGCCGGGCCGCACGCGCGGTCGCGGTCCTTCACTGCTGTCGGTACCGTCGTGAGTCGCGCCGGTCGCGTCAACTTCGCCTTCCGTACGCCACCCCGCGGGCGCCACCCGGGACCCGGGTCTCCCCGCCGCACTCGGCGACGCGATACCGTGGCGTCTCTTTCCCCCACATGATCCTCGTGGCCGCCCTGGAGGTTCCGTGGTACAGGCGTACATCCTTATCCAGACCGAGGTGGGCAAGGCGACGACCGTCGCCGAGACCATCGCCAAGATTCCGGGAGTTATCCAGGCCGAGGACGTCACCGGTCCCTATGACGTGATCGTGCGCGCTCAGGCGGACACCGTCGATGAGCTGGGCCGCATGGTGGTCGCGAAAATCCAGCAAGTGGAAGGCATCACCCGCACCCTGACCTGCCCGGTCGTGCACTTGTAGCCCCCGTCTACCCTTGGCCGGTGACCATTTCCCGTCGCCCGCCGTCCCGCCGCAGGCTATCCGGCCGTCCGCTCGTCCGCCTGTCCGCCGTCGTCCTGGTGGCGGCGGTGGCGGGCTGTTCCTCCACCGGCCCGTCGATGTCGGTCGCGGTTCCCAGTCCGCCCTCGGACGAGGCGGCGCTGTGCCGGGCTCTCCACAAGGAGCTGCCGAAGACCGTCTCCGACCTCGGCCGGGCTGATCCCGAGCCGTCTTCCGAACTGACCGCCGGGTGGGGGGACGCCGCGATCGTACTGCGCTGCGGTGTCCCCCGGCCCGAGGGGATGAACGATGCCCAGTCGGACGCGGTGGAGGCGAACGGCGTCAACTGGATGCTGGAGGAACGGGACTCGGGGCCCCGCTTCACCACCACGTACCGCAAGACGTATGTGGAGGTCACCATGGACAAACGGTTCACCCATGACTCCACCCCGCTCGCCGAGCTGGCCGCGCCGGTCAAGAAGACGATCCCGTCCAGTCTGTGACCGGGGGCTCGCTGACCGCAGGTGCCCGGCGCGGCCCCTGACGAAGGTCCGGTACGGGTGTCAGCGCAGCCCGGTCGGCCGGCGCAGCGCCGCCTGGATCAGCCGGTCGATCAGCTCCGGATAACCGACGCCGCTCTCCTGCCACATTCGCGGGAACATCGAGATGGGCGTGAAGCCCGGCAGCGTGTTGATCTCGTTGATGACGAACTCGCCGTCCTCGGTGAGGAAGAAGTCCGCGCGGACCAGACCCTCGCAGGAGGCGGCCTCGAACGCCTCGACGGCGAGCCGCTGTACCTCGGCCGTCTGCTCCTCGGTGAGGGGCGCGGGCACCAGGCCGGTGGCCGAGTCGATGTACTTGGCCTCGAAGTCGTAGAAGTCGTGCGCCGTGACCGGCGGGATCTCCGCGGGCACGCTGGCGCGGGGACCGTCCTCGAACTCCAGCACTCCGCACTCGATCTCGCGGCCCCGCAGCAGCGACTCCACCAGGATCTTGGGGTCGTGGCGCTGGGCCTCGATGATCGCCTCGTCCAGCCCCGAGGCGTCCTCGACCTTGGTGATCCCCATGGAGGATCCGGCGCGGGCGGGCTTCACGAAGAGCGGCCAGCCGTGCTCGGCGGCGAAGTCGACGATCTTCTTGCGGGCGGCGGCGCCCTTGGCTCCTTCGGGGCCCTGCTCCCATTCGCGGGGGCGGATCACCAGATACGGGCCGACGGGCAGCCCGAAGGAGGTGAACACCCGCTTCATGTATTCCTTGTCCTGCCCGACGGCGGAGGCGAGGACGCCCGCGCCGACGTAGGGGACACCGGAGAGTTCCAGCAGGCCCTGGAGGGTGCCGTCCTCTCCGTACGGGCCATGCAGTACGGGGAAGACGACATCGACCTCGCCCAGCGCCTTGGGTACGGAACCCGGCTCGCTGTAGACGACCTCGCGGTTGCCCGGGTCGACGGAGAGTACGACGCCGCCGTCGGTCGACTCGGCGATCTGGTCGACGCTCGGCAGCGCGCGGTCGGCGATGGCCATCCGCTCGGGATCGTCGGCGGTGAGCGCCCAGCGGCCGTCGGTGGTGATGCCGATGGGCAGGACGTCGTACTTCGTCCGGTCGATGGACCGCAGTACGGCCCCGGCCGTGACCACGGAAATGGCGTGCTCGGAGCTCCGGCCGCCGAAGACGACGGCCACGCGCGGTTTGCGGAGCTGCTGCTCAGGGCTCTGGGGGGAGTTCTCGCTGCTCATATCGCGATGAGCGTACCTGTTGGTAGCGGCCGAGTCAGCGTTGGTCGCGGCCGAGTCAGCGCCGGTCGCCCGGAGTCAGCAACGGGGGTCGGCCGCGTAGTCAGCCGCGCTCGGCCTTGGCGCTGCGCGACATCAGTTCCTTGAGCGCGACGAGCGGCGGCTTGCCGTTGTGCACGATGTCCACGACCGTCTCCGTGAGAGGCATGTCGACGCCATGGCGGCGGGCGAGGTCCAGCACGGACTCACAGGATTTGACGCCCTCCGCGGTCTGCTTGGTGACCGCGATCGTCTCCTGGAGGGTCATCCCACGGCCGAGGTTGGTGCCGAAGGTGTGGTTGCGGGAGAGCGGCGAGGAGCAGGTGGCGATCAGATCGCCCATGCCGGCGAGGCCGGAGAAGGTGTGCGGGTCGGCGCCCATGGCGAGGCCGAGCCGGGTGGTCTCCGCGAGGCCCCGGGTCATCAGGGTGGCTTTGGTGTTGTCGCCGAGGCCCATGCCGTCGGCGATGCCGACGGCGAGACCGATGACGTTCTTGACCGCGCCGCCGAGTTCGCAGCCGACGACGTCGGTGTTGGTGTACGGGCGGAAGTACGGGGTGTGGCAGGCGGACTGGAGGCGGCGCGCGACATCCTCGTCCCGGCACGCGACGACGGCCGCGGCCGGCATCCGTCCGGCGATCTCCTTGGCGAGGTTGGGGCCGGTGATCACGGCGACCCGCTCGGCCGGTGCCTTGGCGACCTCTTCGATCACCTCGCTCATCCGCTTGGCCGTGCCGAGTTCGACGCCCTTCATCAGCGAGACGAGGACGGTGTCGGCGGGCAGTACGGGCGCCCACTCGGCGAGATTGCCGCGCAGCGTCTGCGAGGGCACGGTGAGCACCGTGAACTCGGCGCCGCGGGCGGCCTCCGCGGGGTCGGTGGTGGCCCGTACGCCCACGGGCAGTTCGAAGCCGGGGAGGTAGTCCGGGTTGGTGTGCGTGGTGTTGATCGCCTCGACGACCTCCCGGCGGCGGCCCCAGACCGTCACCTCGCACCCCGCGTCGGCGAGGACCATGGCGAACGCCGTGCCCCACGAACCCGCTCCGAAGACGGCGACCCGCGTCACTTCGACCCCTCTTCCGCGGCCTTGCGCCGCTGTTCCGCCCTGGCCTTGCGATGGTCGTACGCGGCCGTGGGCACCGGCTCCCCGCGCAGTTCGGAGAGCAGTTCCGTGATCGCGGCCATGATGACCTCGGTGACCTCGCGCAGCAATTCGGGGGTGATGTCCCTGCCGTAGTAGCGCGCCAGGTCCACGGGCGGTCCGACGAGCACATGGTGCGTTTTGCGCGGGAGGAGGTTCGGCTTCTTCGCGTACGGCGGCAGCAGCAGGTTGGCGCCCCACTGCGCGATGGGGATGACCGGGCACTTGGTCTGCAGGGCGACCCTGGCGACGCCGGTCTTGGCGGTCATGGGCCACAGGCCGGGGTCGCGGGTGAGGGTGCCCTCGGGGTAGAAGGCCACGCACTCACCGCGTTCGACGGCGTCGATGGCGGCGCGGAAGGCGCTCAGCGCGTCGCTGGTCTCGCGGTAGACGGGAATCTGGCCGGTGCCGCGCATCACGGCCCCGATGAATCCCTTGGTGAATAGGCCGTGCTTGGCGAGGAAGCGCGGAACGCGGCCGGTGTTGTACTGGAAGTGCGCGTAGGCGAACGGGTCGAGATGCGAATTGTGGTTCACCGCGGTGATGAATCCGCCGTCGGCCGGAATGTGCTCCGCACCCTTCCAGTCCCGCTTGAGCAGCACGATCAGCGGCGGTTTCGCGATGGCCGCCGCCAGGCGGTACCAGAAGCCGATTCTGCGGCGGGACACTCGGACACCTTTCTCTTCTCACCCGGCTCACTGCCCGGCTGCCGGGGGTCAAGTGTGGCCCCGGGCCTCTGCTCTGTCGAGAACACCGTACGCCCCGTCTCCGGGGCCACCTCTGTGGGCCGGGACGGTGCCGGGCCACAATAGAGGGCGGATACACCTGGGCCGCTACAGCATGGACGGAGAGTTCGCCACGAACACCGACCCGACCGCCCGCTGGTCTCTGGTCATCCCCCTCAAACCGCTCCGGCTGGCCAAGAGCAGGCTCGCGGTGACAGCGGGCGACGCCCTGCGCCCGCGGCTCGCCCTGGCGTTCGCGCAGGACACCGTGGCTGCCGCGCTGGCCAGCCCCGTCGTCCGGGATGTGGTGGTCGTCACGGACGACCCGACGGCGAGTGCGGAACTGGCCGAGCTGGGGGCGCGCATCGTGCCGGACGCCCCGGCGAACGGTCTCAACGCGGCGCTGGCGCATGGCGCGCGGGCCGTCAGGGCGGTCAGGCCACGGGCGGCCGTGGCCGCGCTCAACGCGGATCTGCCGGCGCTGCGGCCCGCGGAACTGGCGCGGGTGCTCTCCGCCGCGGACGCATTTCCGCGCGCCTTTCTCGCGGACGCCGCGGAAATCGGTACGACATTGCTGACGGCCGCGCCGGGTGCCGAATTGAATCCGGCTTTCGGCGGTCCCTCCCGGCATCGGCATTTGTCCTCGGGCGCGGTGGAAATAGTCCTGGCCGGGGTCGATTCCGTACGTCGGGACGTGGACACGGGCGATGATCTGCGGGCGGCGGTGGCGCTGGGCCTGGGCCCGTACACGGCCCGGGGGTACGCACCGCGCGGCCCCCTGCCCACGCCCCGGCCGGGGAGCTGAGGACGGCCTCCGCGGGCCGGCGGAGGACCGCTACGCTGCGGTTATGCAGGCGACCTCGTACACATACGATTCCGAGACCCGCGCCGGGAGTGTGCTGCTGGACGACGGCACCCCGGTGGAGTTCGACGCGGCCGCCTTCGACGCCGGCGGGCTGCGGCTGCTGCGGCCCGGACAGCGCGTCCGGATCGAGACCGAGGGCGAGGGCGCGTCCCTCAGGATCACGCTGGTGACGCTCCAGACGCTCTGACGCGTCCCGGCCTGCGCCTCTCCCGTACCTCCCGTACCCCGCACAACGCCTGCCCCGTACAACGCCGCGGGCCGGGCTCCCCGAGGGGAGCCCGGCCCGGCGCGTGTGGCCCTGTGCCGCTTCCTGCCTACTTCTTCCTGGCGGCGGTCTTCTTCGCGGTGGTGGTGCGCGCGGTGGCCTTTCGCGCGGGGGCCTTCTTGGCGGTCGTCTTCTTGGCCGGCGCGGTCTTGTTCGCGGTGGCCTTCTTGGCCGCGGCCGTCTTGGCCGTCTTCTTCGCCGGCGCGGCCTTCTTCGCGGTGGCCTTCTTGGCCGAGGTCTTCTTCGCGGCGGTCTTCTTGGCCGCGGTGACCTTCTTGGCCACGGTCTTGCGGGCCGCCGCGGTCTTGGCGGTGGCCTTCTTGGCCGCGGCCTTCACGGTCGTACGGGCGGAAACGCCGCCCGAGAGGCTGCCCTTGGGTGCCTTCTTGACGGCCACATCGTTCTTCGGGAGCTTCTTCGAGCCGCTGACCAGGTCCTTGAAGCCCTGCCCCGCGCGGAACCGCGGCACCGAGGTCTTCTTGACCCGGACGCGCTCACCGGTCTGCGGGTTACGGGCGTAACGGGCCGGGCGGTCGACCTTCTCGAACGAGCCGAATCCGGTGACCGAGACCCGGTCTCCGGCGACCACCGCGCGGACGATCGCGTCGAGTACCGCGTCCACCGCGTCCGCGGCCTGCTGACGACCGCCGACCTTGTCCGCAATCGCTTCTACGAGCTGCGCCTTGTTCACGTCTTCCCCTTCGGAGACATTGCCAGAACGAAAGTGTTCAAGCTTTTTCGCACGTTAGGCAGATATATACCGCAAATCAAACACGAAACGGGCTAATCACCCTAGTGCCGCAACGAAGTCGACCTGGCGGAGATCCGCGGAGGTCAGTCGCCTTCCGGAAATCGACCCTCGTCCAGGTCCTTCATCAAGCGGTCCAGACGACGTGCCGCATCCGGGAGATCATGTTTCGCCGCGGCCGTGATGACCAGCAGCTTCCGGGAGAGCGCCATCCGTACGCCATCCGGGACTTGCAGTGCACGCACCTTCGCGTGCGCTTCTTTGAGTTGTTCGGCGACTAACCCGTAGAGCTTGAGTTGGCTGTCGCGTTCCATGCACCGATTGTGCCATCTGGGGCGAGTTGTCGCCCGACGGGGGCTCAACAAGCAACTGCACCCCCTGCCGGGAGGCAGGGGGTGCAGTAGGGGAAAAGCGCTGCTCAGGCGGTAATTGTACGCGGTTTGAAGGACGGCCTCGCGGCCTCGTACGCGGCGATGTCCGCTTCGTTCTGAAGGGTGAGGCTGATGTCGTCGAGCCCGTTCAGCAACCTCCAGCGGGCGTTCTCGTCAAGCTCGAAATCAGCCGTCAGCGTTGCTCCGTCGGGGGAGGTCGCCCGCACCTGGCGCCGCTCCAGGTCCACGGCGACCTCCGCCGTGGGCTCGCTCTCCGCGATCGCCCAGAGGGCGTCCACGACCGGCTGCTCCAGAACCACGGTCAGCAGACCGTTCTTGAGCGAGTTGCCGCGGAAGATATCGGCGAACCGGGAGGAGATGACGGCCTTGAAACCGAAGTTCTGCAGGGCCCAGACGGCGTGTTCACGGGACGATCCGGTACCGAAGTCCGGTCCCGCGACCAGCACCGTCGCCCCCGCGTACGCGGGACGGTTGAGGACGAACTCGGGGTCCTTGCGCCAGGCCTCGAAGAGCCCGTCCTCGAAGCCGTCGCGGGTGACCTTCTTGAGCCAGTGGGCCGGGATGATCTGGTCGGTGTCCACGTTGCTGCGGCGCAGCGGTACGGCCCGGCCGGTGTGGGTGGTGAAGGCTTCCATGGTTATCGCGCTCCAGCGGGCGTACGGGCGCCGGCATCGGTGTCGGACAGATCGGCGGGCGAGGCCAGATGACCCAGCACGGCGGTGGCGGCGGCTACCTGGGGAGAGACCAGGTGGGTACGGCCTCCCTTGCCCTGCCGGCCCTCGAAGTTGCGGTTGGAGGTGGACGCGGAGCGCTCGCCGGGGGCGAGTTGGTCGGGGTTCATGCCCAGACACATCGAGCAGCCCGCGTGCCGCCACTCCGCTCCCGCGGCGGTGAAGACCTTGTCCAGGCCCTCTTCGACGGCCTGGAGGGCGACCCGTACCGAGCCGGGTACCACCAGCATCCGTACGCCGTCGGCGACTTTGCGGCCGTCGAGCAGCGAGGCCGCCGAGCGCAGGTCCTCGATACGGCCGTTGGTGCAGGAGCCTACGAAGACGGTGTCGACCCTGATGTCACGCAGCGCCTGCCCGGCGGTCAACCCCATGTATTCCAGGGCCTTTTCGGCGGCGTGGCGCTCCGAGGCGTCCTCATACGAGGCCGGGTCGGGGACGTTCGCGGAGAGCGGGGCTCCCTGGCCGGGGTTGGTGCCCCAGGTGACGAACGGGGCCAGTTCCGCGGCGTCGATGAAGACCTCGGCGTCGAAGACCGCGTCGTCGTCGGTGCGCAGGGTCCCCCAGTAGGCGACCGCCGCGTCCCAGTCCGCGCCCTCGGGGGCGTGGTCGCGCCCCTTGAGATATTCGAAGGTGGTCTCGTCGGGGGCGATCATGCCCGCCCTGGCGCCGGCTTCGATGGACATGTTGCAGATGGTCATCCGCGCTTCCATCGAGAGTTTCTCGATGGCGGAGCCCCGGTATTCGAGGATGTAGCCCTGGCCGCCGCCGGTGCCGATCCTGGCGATGATCGCGAGGATCAGGTCCTTGGCGGTGACCTCGGCGGGCAGTTCGCCCTCGATCGTGATCGCCATGGTCTTGGGACGGGCCAGCGGCAGCGTCTGGGTGGCCAGGACATGCTCGACCTGGCTGGTGCCGATGCCGAACGCCAGCGCGCCGAAGGCGCCGTGGGTGGAGGTGTGGCTGTCGCCGCAGACCACGGTGGTGCCGGGCTGGGTGAGCCCCAACTGCGGCCCCACGACATGGACGACGCCCTGCTCGACATCGCCGAGCGGGTGCAGCCGTACGCCGAAGTCGGCGCAGTTCTTACGCAGCGTCTCCAACTGCACACGGGAGACCGGGTCCGCGATGGGCTTGTCGATGTCGAGGGTCGGGGTGTTGTGGTCCTCGGTCGCGATGGTGAGGTCGAGCCGCCGGACCTTCCGGTCGCTCATACGCAGACCGTCGAACGCCTGGGGGCTGGTCACCTCGTGCAGCAGGTGCAGATCGATGAAGAGGAGGTCGGGCTCGCCCTCTGCGCGCCGGACGACGTGATCGTCCCAGACCTTCTCCGCGAGTGTCCTACCCATCGCTTTCCCTCCGACCGGCTCTCTCAGCCGGCGCTCCTAGAGATATGTGGGCCCACGTCCGTTCCCCACGCGTCGGACGTCGACTGGAGACCCGTCGGTCCGCGGGCCCGTACATACAGGTTGACAAGTTCCCTGGGAAATTGAACTTGCGTTTCACAGAGTGAGACGCGAGTATCGTTTCATGGACAACTCTAGCGGCGTCGGCGTTCTCGACAAGGCTGCTCTGGTATTGAGCGCCCTGGAGTCCGGTCCGGCCACCCTCGCCGGACTGGTCGCGGCGACCGGGCTCGCACGGCCCACGGCACACAGACTGGCCGTGGCACTGGAACATCACCGGCTGGTGGCGAGGGACATGCAGGGCCGGTTCATTCTCGGCCCGCGGCTGGCCGAGCTGGCCGCCGCGGCCGGCGAGGACCGTCTGCTGGCCACGGCCGGACCCGTACTCACACATCTGCGGGACATGACCGGCGAGAGCGCGCAGCTCTACCGACGCCAGGGCGACATGCGGATATGCGTGGCGGCGGCGGAGCGGCTATCCGGACTGCGGGACACGGTGCCGGTGGGCTCCACTCTCACGATGAAGGCGGGCTCCTCGGCGCAGATCCTGATGGCCTGGGAGGAGCCCGAGCGGCTGCACCGCGGTCTCCAGGGGGCCAGGTTCACGGCGACGGCGCTGTCGGGCGTACGGCGCAGGGGCTGGGCCCAGTCGATCGGTGAGCGCGAGCCGGGCGTGGCCTCGGTCTCCGCGCCGGTACGGGGGCCCTCCAACCGCGTGGTCGCGGCGGTCTCGGTATCCGGACCGATCGAGCGGCTCACCAGGCACCCGGGCCGGATGCACGCCCAGGCCGTGATAGACGCGGCGGGCCGGCTGAGCGAGGCCCTGCGCCGCAGCGGCTGATCCGCCGCCCTCACGTCCCCGGGGCGCGTCCCTTCCCGTACGCCCCCGTCGCACTCCCCGTTACGCACGTTCCACCGCTATGTACGTTCCACTGCCCGCTTCCACCGGCAGGCCGCTCCAGCGCCGCAGCGGCCGGGCCGGTATCACCGGACCAACAGGCGCTTCGGCGGCGGCGGTTGACCATGCGGTGGTGATGGCGATGGACAGCGGAAAGGCCCTCCCGCGAACGGAAGGGCCTTCTCGTACTGCCGATGTACCCCCGACCGGATTCGAACCGGCGCTACTGCCGTGAGAGGGCAGCGTGCTAGGCCGCTACACAACGGGGGCATGGACCGAAGTCCAGCTGGGCTACCAGGACTCGAACCTAGAACAACGGAACCAGAAACCGTCGTGTTGCCAATTACACCATAGCCCATTGGTGGTTTAGACCAGTACCCCCGACCGGATTCGAACCGGCGCTACTGCCGTGAGAGGGCAGCGTGCTAGGCCGCTACACAACGGGGGCCCTAGCGATCCTGCATCGACGTATCCGGGTGCGACCCGAAGACATCGGAGAGAAGGATCTGTACCCCCGACCGGATTCGAACCGGCGCTACTGCCGTGAGAGGGCAGCGTGCTAGGCCGCTACACAACGGGGGCGTTGCAGAAAAACATCTGCGCTGGGCTACCAGGACTCGAACCTAGACTAACGGAACCAGAAACCGTCGTGCTGCCAATTACACCATAGCCCACCAAAACTGAACCCCCATGCGGGGGTTTGTCTGGCTTGCGTCTCCCGGTCGGACCTTTCGGTCTTCTTGGGCGGCGCAGGAAG
The DNA here is from genome assembly GCF_042789485.1 of Streptomyces sp. NPDC056835. Taxonomy (NCBI): domain Bacteria; kingdom Bacillati; phylum Actinomycetota; class Actinomycetes; order Kitasatosporales; family Streptomycetaceae; genus Streptomyces; species Streptomyces sp. NPDC056835. The sequence continues at coordinate 138,456 of NZ_JBHUBB010000017.1, read as the reverse complement.
AACATTACCCGATCGCGGACAGCGCTCCAAAACGGGTATCGCCGCGCAGCAGGCCGGGAAGCTGGCCGAGATCGGTGATCCTCACCAGCTCGGGACGCCCGCCGATGCCGCCCCGGTCCAGCCAGACCCCGGCGAGCCCCGCGGCCACCGCGCCGCCGGCGTCGATGTCCGGCTCGTTGCCCACGTAGGCCACCTCCCGGGGGTCCAGCGCCAGCGCGGCACAGGCGGCGTGGAAGGCGGCGGCGTCGGGCTTGGAGACTCCCAGCTCGGCCGCGCACAGCACGGCCTCGAAGTGGTCCCGTACCCCCAGGACACGGAGCTTGCGGTCCTGATTGCGGAAGCTGGAGTTCGACAGGACGGCCTGCCGGTAGTCGGCGGCCAGCCCGTCCAGCACGGCGAGGCTGTCGGGGAACAGCGACCAGGCGGACTCGAAGTGAACGATGTACCGCTCGAACCAGGCGTCCGCCTCCGCGTCGCTCAGCTCGGCCCCGAGGAACATCCGTACGCGGTCGCGCCGCTGCCCGGGGAAGTCCGTCTCTCCTGCGGCGAACCGCTCCCAGTTCAGATCGGTGATCTCCCGCCAACGCCCGAGGGCCCGGTCGACCGTGGGAAATCGGTCGGCCAGGCCCTCGGCGGCGAGATGAGTCCGCATGCCGGCGCGGTCCGCGCTGGTGTAGTCGAAGAGGGTGTCGTCGATGTCCCAGAGGACGGCACGTAGGGGCATAACCCCGACGGTACCCCGCGACGGCTCCTCCGGGCGGGGTTCTGGGGCGATCCCCCCGCGCCCGAACCCGAACCCGTCCCTGTTCCCTGTCCCTGTCCCTGTCCCTGTCCCTGCCCCTGTCCTCAGGACGTCAGCTTCGCGAGCGCCGCGTCGATCCGTGACAGGGTGCGCTCGCGGCCCAGGATCTCCAGGGACTCGAAGAGCGGCAGGCCCACCGTGCGGCCCGTGACCGCGACGCGGACCGGGGCCTGGGCCTTGCCCAGCTTGAGACCGTGCTCCTCGCCCGCCGCGAGCACCGCGTTCTTGAGCGCTTCGGTGTTCCACTCCGCCTCGGCGATCTTCGTACGGGCCGTGGCCAGCAGCGCGTCCGCACCCGGCTTCATCGCCTTCGTCCAGGACGCCTCGTCCTCCACGGGCGCGTCGAGGAAGAGGAAGTCGACATTGGCGGTGATGTCCGAGAGCACCGTGACGCGGGTCTGCGCCAGCGGGGCCAGCGCCTCGAAGGCCGTGGCGTCGAAGGACTCCGGCGCCCAGGGCGCGTGCGGGGCCCTCAGCCAGGGACCACACGCCTCGATGAACGTCTTCACATCCAGCAGCCGGATGTGGTCGGCGTTGATCGCCTCGGCCTTCTTCAGGTCGAAGCGGGCCGGATTGGCGTTGACGTCCGCGATGTCGAACGCGGCGACCATCTCCTCCATCGAGAAGATGTCGCGGTCCGCGGCGAGTGACCAGCCGAGCAGCGAGAGGTAGTTGAGCAGCCCCTCGGGCAGGAAGCCGCGCTCGCGGTAGAGGTTGAGGGACGCCTGCGGATCGCGCTTGGAGAGCTTCTTGTTGCCCTCGCCCATGACATACGGGAGGTGCCCGAACGCCGGGATCTCCTTCGCGATGCCCAGCTCGATCAGCGCCTTGTAGAGCGCGACCTGGCGCGGGGTGGAGGAGAGCAGGTCCTCGCCGCGCAGGACGTGGGTGATCTCCATCAGCGCGTCGTCGACCGGGTTGACGAGCGTGTAGAGCGGGGCGCCGTTGGCACGCACGATGCCGTAGTCCGGGACGTTCTCCGGGGTGAAGGTCAGCTCACCGCGGACCAGGTCCGTGAAGGTGATCGGCTCGTCGGGCATCCGGAAGCGGACGATGGAGGTCCGGCCCTCGGCCTCGTACGCCGCCTTCCGCTCCGCGGTCAGATCACGGCAGTGGCCGTCGTACCCCGAGGGCCGGCCGGCCGCACGGGCCGCCTCGCGGCGCGCGTCCAGCTCCTCGGTGGTGCAGTAGCAGTGGTACGCGTGGCCCGCGGCGAGCAGCTTCCCGGCCGCGTCGCGGTAGATGTCCATCCGCTGCGACTGGCGGTACGGCGCGTGCGGCCCGCCGATCTCGGGGCCCTCGTCCCAGTCGAGCCCCAGCCAGCGCATCGAGTCGAGCAGCTGCGCGTACGACTCCTCGGAGTCGCGCGCCGCGTCGGTGTCCTCGATGCGGAAGACCATGGTGCCGCCGCTGTGGCGGGCGAACGCCCAGTTGAACAGGGCGGTGCGGACCAGTCCCACATGGGGGTTACCGGTCGGCGAGGGACAGAAACGTACACGGACGGGTCCGTTAGCCACGCTTGATCACCTTGTTGGTGAGAGTGCCGATGCCTTCGATGGTGACGGCGACCTCGTCGCCGACGCTGAGGGGGCCGACCCCGGCGGGGGTGCCCGTGAGGATGACGTCGCCCGGGAGCAGCGTCATGGCCTCGGAGATGTGGACGATCACGTCCTCGATCGAGCGGATCATCTCGCTCGTCCGGCCCAGTTGGCGCTGCTCGCCGTTGACCGTGCACTGGAGGGTGAGGTCGGAGGGGTCGAGGTCGGTCTCCACCCAGGGGCCGAGCGGGCACGAGGTGTCGAAGCCCTTGGCGCGGGACCACTGGTTCTCGGCGCGCTGGGCGTCACGGGCCGTGACGTCGTTGGCGCAGGTGTAGCCGAAGATGACGTCCTTCACGCGCTCGCGCGGGACCTCGCGGCACATCCGGCCGATGACGACGGCGAGTTCGGCCTCGTAGTGGACCTCCTGTGAGAAGGAGGGGTACTCGATGGCGTCGCCGGTGCCGATCAGCGCGGTGGTCGGCTTGAGGAAGACGACGGGGACTTCCGGTACGGCGTTGCCCAGTTCGGCCGCGTGATCGGCGTAGTTGCGGCCGATGCCAAGGATCTTGTTGCCGATCACGGGCGGCAGGAGGCGGACCTTGCTCAGCGGGACCTTGGTGCCGGAGAGCTCGAAGTCGGCGTACGGAATGCCCTTGATGATGTCGAGGACGAGGCCGGCGGGGTCGCCGCTGGCGTCGCCCTCGACCGCGCCGAAGGCGACATTGCCGTCGATGGAGAATCTGGCGATGCGCACGGGATGCTGTCGCCCCTCACTCTTGCTGGCTGGTCTGGAGACTGACGCTCCAGGCTAGCGCGGCGGCACGCGGTGCCGCCCTCGCGCCCGAGCCACGCCGGGGAGGGGGTGAGGAGGCTGACAGAAATGGATCACCCGGATTCGGGCCCGGCGGGAACCTACTGGGCGACCGGCGCGTCCATGAGGGTCGTACGGCGGGGGTTGGCGGTCCGGTTCGGCAGCTCGACAGGGTGCTCCGGGTGCTCGACGGGGACCAGTTCCTCGGCGTCCTTCAGGTGCGCCAGCGTGGTGCGCCGGGGGTTGGCGGTGGTGCGGAAGATCATCGTCGTCTTCATCTCTGCTGTCAGACCCTGTCGGTAGAACGGGCGCCGGGGCGCCGCTTGTCGGATATGCCATCCCTGTAAAGCGTCAGGCTAAACACCCGATTCCCCGCCGGGGCCGGCATCCAACGGCGATCACCATGTGAGTTTGCTCACGACTCGCCGGGCATTTCCCGCATTACGGGCGGGGTTCAATGATCGAAGAAACGGACAATGCGTTACTGAACGTTACATTCCGCTCCTGATCATGAGGACTGGGACACCCCCCACCCGTAAGTGGCTCGTCAATAAAAGTCCCTTTCCTCCACGAACCCTTTCTACGGCTTGTGATGCGCCGCTCACACCGTGTCATTCACGTCACAGGGCCCCCGTCTGCCCTTGTTGGAGATCCTGCACTGTGCTGGAATTCCCCCCACCGCCGCGGGTTTACAAGTACCGGCGCGCAAGGGCGCAACGCAGCGCCGAGTGGCGGTGGGGAAGGGGAGCAAGCGCCGGTCACTCACGACCACCATGGGGAGCGCTCAGCGCCCCACGACGCCGACACCGTCCCGCCGTTCGCGGGGGGACGCCTGGTCCAGAGGTTGCGACGCTAGTGCAGGGACGTTTCAAGAGGGATAGCAGCGCTGCGGCGGAGCAGGAGTCCCGTGGCGGAACCGACCGCGGCTCCTCGCCCCAGCACACCCAGAACCCGGGTCCGGCATCGTCGGGCGAGACCGGCGGCCGGGCCGGACGCCCCGGGACAACTCCGGGCGGCGCCGGGTCCCCGGCCACGCCTCCGTCAGCTCCCAAGGCGGCGGCACCGACTGACGCGGGGTCACGAATAGCGCTGCGCAACTGGCGCATCAGCACGCGCCTGGTGGCGCTGCTCACCCTCCCCGTGGTCGCGGCCACCACCCTGGGTGGACTCCGGATCAACGAGTCGCTGAACGACATGCAGCAGCTGGAGCACATGCAGCTGCTCACCAAGATGACCAAGGAGGCGACCAGCCTGGCCGCCGCGCTCCAGTTGGAGCGTGACGAGTCGGCGGGTCCGCTCAACAACGGCGTCAACCCCAAGGACTTCAAGGTCCAGGACCGCCGTACGGCGACCGACCGCGCGAAGAAGGCGTTCCTCGGTGCCACGGTCGACATCGGCAACACCGACGGTGACCAGGCGCTGGAGAGCATCCGCTCCAACGTCAACCAGATCGCCACCCAGGTCAACAAGATCAGCGAAATCCGCGAGGGCGCCTACACGTCCGACGCGCACTCGCTGACGGTCGACGCGTACAGCGGACTGATCGACTCGCTGCTGAGCCTCTCGCAGGACATGGCGCAGGCGACCAGCAACCCGGACATGATCAAGCGGACCCGCGCGCTGGCCGCGTTCTCGTCCGCCAAGGAGTACGCGTCCATCCAGCGGGCGATCATCGCCGCCGCGCTGCCGGCCAACCCGAAGACCAAGGGCAAGCTCACCGAGAACGACCGTCTCTACGGTCTGGCCGCGGCGACCAAGGAGAAGAACGCCCTCACCTCCTTCAGCCGGCTGTACGAGTCGATGGGCGGCGACGCCGAAGAGCTGATGGCTCCGCTCAACGGCCAGGGCAACCCGGAGATCCAGGCGTCCGAGAAGTACGCGGACCGTGCCCTCGCCACCTCCGACGGGCTCCAGACGCAGCCCAACCGCTCGTATCTGGACTGGACGGACCAGGCGTCTACGCGGATCGACGCGATGAAGACCATCGAGGCCACGCTGCTGGGCGAGATGGAGGGCAAGGCCCGCGAGCTGCGCGCCAGTTCGCAGCAGGACGCGATCATCAACGCCGCCGTGATCCTGCTGGTGCTCGGGGTCTCGCTGGTCGGCGCCTTCGTGGTGGCCCGCTCCATGATCCGCTCGCTGCGCCGGCTCCAGGACACCGCGACGCGGGTCGCCCAGGAGCGGCTGCCCGAGCTGGTCAAGCAGCTCTCCGACTCGGACCCGCAGGATGTCGACACCTCGGTCGAGTCGGTCGGTGTGCACTCCAAGGACGAGATCGGAAAGGTCGCCGCGGCCTTCGACGACGTGCACCGCGAGGCGGTCAGGCTCGCCGCCGAGCAGGCCCTCCTGCGAGGCAACGTCAACGCGATGTTCACCAACCTCTCGCGCCGCAGCCAGGGCCTCATCCAGCGCCAGCTGTCCCTCATCTCCGAGCTGGAGTCCCGCGAGGCCGACCCGGACCAGCTCTCCTCGCTGTTCAAGCTCGACCACCTCGCGACCCGTATGCGCCGTAACGGTGAGAACCTTCTCGTCCTCGCGGGCGAGGAGCCGGGCCGCCGCTGGACCCGCCCCGTCCCGCTGGTCGACGTGCTCCGTGCCGCCGCCTCCGAGGTGGAGCAGTACGAGCGCATCGAACTGGCCTCGGTTCCCACGACCGAGGTCGCGGGCCGGGTCGTCAACGACCTCGTACACCTCCTCGCCGAGCTGCTGGAGAACGCCACGTCGTTCTCCAGCCCGCAGACGAAGGTCCGGGTCACCGGTCACGCGCTGCCCGACGGGCGGGTGCTCGTCGAGATCCACGACACCGGTATCGGCCTCTCGCCCGAGGACCTCGCGGCGATCAACGAACGGCTCGCCTCGCCGCCCACCGTGGATGTCTCGGTCTCGCGCCGCATGGGTCTGTTCGTGGTCGGCCGGCTCTCCCTGCGTCACGGCATCCGGATCCAGCTGCGCCCCTCCGACTCGGGCGGTACGACCGCGCTGGTCATGCTGCCGGTCGACGTCGCCCACGGCGGCAAGAAGGGCCCGGTGGGCCGGCCGGGCGCGGGCGTCGGTCCCGGTGGCCAGAACGGCGCGGGCCAGGTTCCCGCCGGTACGGGCGGCCAGTTGACCGGTGCTCCCGGTACCGCCGGTGGCGGCCGCCCCGGTGTGAGTAACGGATCCGGCGGCGGGCTGCTCGGCGCGGGTGCGCCGCGCGGTCAGGTGAGCGCCGGTACGGGCCCGCGCGCCGCGCTGCCGTCCCGCGACGGCGCTCAGGGCGGAGCGCAGGGCGGCTCCCAGGGCGGTGGATCACGGGATCCGCAGCGTCAGGGGTCCGGTCAGCCCAGTGTCTTCAGCCAGAACGCCTTCGGCGCGCCTCCCCAGAATGGTCCCGGCGGTCCCGGCCAGGGCGGTCAGGGACAAGGACTGGGCCAGGGACAGGGCCGTAAGGACGACCGTCCCGGCGCGCCGAGCGGCCCGAACAGCGGGCAGGACCAAGGGATCCGGGCCGGCCAGAGCGGTCAGAACGGCTTCAGCGGCCACGCCCAGAACGCCTTCCAGCAGGGTCAGCAGGGCGGCGCCCCCGACCGCGGCCGGCAGCTCCCGCCGCCCGGCGGACCGCGCGCCGAACTGCCCGGCGGCAACCCTCAGCCCCAGCGCCCGCAGACGACGAGTTGGGGCAGCGAGCAGCAGGCCGTCCCGCCGCGCGCCTCGCTGGACACCCCGCGCGGCCACGAGGAGCACGAGTCCACGGGCCAGTTCGCCAGGCCGACGGCCGAGCGGCAGGGCCCGGGTTCCACGGCGGAGTTCCAGCGGCCGGACTTCAACGGGCCCCGGCCCGACCAGGATCCGGCGCAGCGCGGTGGCCCGCGGGATGTGGCGTCCACGGCCGCGTTCCCCCGTCCGGACTTCAACGCGCCGGCCCCGGCGGGCTACGGCTCCGGGGAGTACGGCGTCCCGCAGGGCCAGGACGCGCACTCCGAATTCCGCCCGCAGGCGGAGTACCCCTCGGCGCAGTACCCGCCGTCCGAGTACGGCGCTCCGCAGCAGGGCTTCAACGCCCCGAGGCCCCCGGCGCCGGCTCCGGCGCCCGGTTCCGAGGGCGGCTACCGCCCGCCGAGCCTGCCGCCGCAGCCACAGCCGGAGGCGCTGCCCCCGGCCGGTCCCGGTGATGGCCGTACCCCGCTGTACGACACGCTGGAGACCAACTGGTTCCACGGCGCGCAGCAGGGCGGCGGACAGCAGCCGCAGGACCGCGGTCCGGCCGAGCGCTCTCCCGTACCGCCCGCGCAGCAGCGCGAACCGATGCCGCGGCGCGAGCCCGTCAACGGTCCGGGGCCGGGCGGCCAGGGCACCAACGGCTCCGGTTTCCAGCCGTCCGGCACCAACGGCTCCGGTTTCCAGCCGTCCGGCACGAACGGTTCCGGTTTCCAGCCGTCCGGCACGAACGGTTCCGGCACCCATGGCGTCGGCGTCACTTCCTCCTGGCGTACATCGCCCAACGACGAGCTGGTACGCCAGGCCGAGCGGGTCAAAAAGCCCCAGGCCGGCGGCATCACCACCTCCGGTCTGCCCCGCCGGGTCCCGCGTGCCAATCTGGTGCCGGGGACCGCGCAGGAACAGAACAACCAGGCCGGTCCGCAGGTCTCGCGTGCGCCGGCCGACGTACGTGGCCGGCTGACCAATCTCCGCCGGGGTATCCAGCAAGGTCGTCAGGCGGGCAACACCGGCCCGGCGAACAACGGCTTCAACCTCGGCACCTCTCACCAGCAGGAGCGTTAGTTGAGTCCGATGAGTCAGGCTGCGCAGAATCTGAACTGGTTGATCACCAACTTCGTGGACAACACCCCTGGGGTGTCCCACACGGTCGTGGTCTCCGCCGACGGACTTCTGCTGGCCATGTCCGAGGGCTTCCCCCGCGACCGCGCCGATCAGCTCGCGGCCGTGGCGTCCGGTCTGACCTCGCTCACCGCGGGGGCTTCCCGGATCTTCGAAGGCGGCCCGGTCAACCAGACCGTGGTCGAGATGGAGCGCGGCTTCCTCTTCCTCATGTCCGTCTCCGACGGTTCCTCCCTGGCCGTGCTCGCACACCCCGAGTGCGACATCGGTCTGGTGGGGTACGAAATGGCCCTCCTGGTCGACCGCGCCGGTACGGTCCTCACCCCGGACCTGCGCGCTGAGCTCCAGGGAAGCCTGTTGCACTGAGGCTCCCGAGGACTGCCCCAGCCCCATCACCGTCAGGTCGCCAACCGGCCCCCCACCGGCCAAGTCAGACGGCACGCAGACATCCTGCTGTCACGCCCGGAGGATTCATGACCCCGCCACCCGCCTCTCACGATCCGTACGGCGCCTCGGTCGACGCGTCGTACGGTCCTGAAGGCGATCAGCCGCTGGTACGTCCGTACGCCATGACCGGCGGCCGGACCAGGCCGCGGTACCAGCTCGCCATCGAGGCGCTGGTCAGTACGACAGCAGACCCGGCGCATCTCGCCACCCTGCTCCCCGAGCACCAGCGGATCTGCCACCTGTGCCGTGAGGTCAAGTCGGTGGCCGAGGTGTCGGCCCTGCTGACGATGCCGCTGGGCGTCGCGCGCATTCTCGTGGCCGACCTGGCGGAAGCGGGCATGGTCGCGATCCATCAGCCGGGTAACGGAGAGGCCGGCGGCACGCCGGATGTGACACTGCTCGAAAGGGTGCTCAGTGGACTTCGCAAGCTCTAGCGGCGGAGCGGCCCGCTCAACCACCAGCGCGAAGATCGTGGTGGCGGGCGGCTTCGGCGTGGGCAAGACCACGTTCGTCGGCGCCGTCTCGGAGATCAACCCGCTGCGTACCGAAGCCGTCATGACCAGCGCCTCCGCGGGCATCGACGACCTCACCCACACCGGAGACAAGACCACCACCACCGTGGCCATGGACTTCGGCCGCATCACCCTCGACCAAGACCTCATCCTCTACCTCTTCGGCACCCCCGGACAGGACCGCTTCTGGTTCATGTGGGACGACCTCGTACGCGGCGCCATCGGCGCCGTCGTCCTCGTCGACACCCGCCGCCTCGCCGACTGCTTCCCCGCCGTCGACTACTTCGAAAACTCAGGACTCCCCTTCGTCATCGCCCTCAACGGCTTCGACGGACACCAGCCCTACACCCCCGACGAAGTACGCGAAGCACTCCAGATCGGCCCCGACACCCCCATCATCACCACCGACGCCCGCCACCGCGCCGACGCCAAAAGCGGACTCATCACCCTCGTCGAACACGCCCTCATGGCCCGACTCAAGTAGACGGCCGAATACGGTAGTTGGCGTAGAGGTTGCGAGAGGCGGGCTATGTCCTTCGACACGGCCCGCCTCCATGTTCATAACATTTCGACAGAGAATTCACGGTCTCCGGACACCCGACGCACTCGTCCGGTGCCGCTGCGCTCACATCAGCCCCGCCTTTTGACGGGGCTCGCTCTTTATGCCCGTTTTATGTGAGGCTTGTACCACTCGGAATGGCTGATTCCTGCTGTTTGGAATGGGACCCTTCCCCGTGCTGGAATTCGACAACTCCCGAGTAGTACGGCCCTGAACAGAACACGGCACAAAAGTAGGTGCCGACGCCGAGAGGTTGTTGGTCGAGTGAGGCGAAGCAAGACGAGCTCCGCGGAGCAGCAGGCGCGGGGCAACTTCACCCCGCCGCCGCGCGCAGCGGTGCCGCCTGCGGTCGCTACCGGCTCTCCGCCCGTGGCGGGCAGCTCCAGCCGGTTCTCGCCGCGCAACTGGCGCGTACCCACGCGACTGAACGCCATTCTGCTCGTCCCCGTGCTGGTCGGCCTCGTGATGGGCGGCTTTCAGGTCAAGGGGTCCATAGACACCTGGCAGGAAGCACAGGACGCCGAGAAGACGGCGCTCGTCGTACGGGCCGCCGCGGAGTACGGCCAGGCACTGCTCAATGAGCGCGACCTCACCGCGCAGCCCCTGCTGACCAGCAAGCGCGACGCCCAGAGCGTCGTCCAGGCCCACGCGGCCACGGACGCCGCGAAGAGGAAGTTCGACGTGGCGGTGCGGGACATGCCCGCGAAGCAGGGCCTGGAGCGCCGTCTCAGCCTGTTCCGCGGCGAAGAGCCCAAGCTGGAGAACATCCGGAAGACCGCGTACACCGCGGGCGTCGAGACCCCGGACAAGAACGGCGACAACGGCGGACCCGTGGCGACCGAGGAGGGCTATGTGCTGGTGCAGCACTCCCTCATGGAGTTCGCCAACGAACTGGGGCTCGGCACCGGCAACATCACCAGTTACGGCCGTACCGTCTACGCGATCCAGCTCGCCAAGGCCGCCGAATCGCTCCAGCGCTCCATCGGGATGCATCTGCTGGTCAGGCCGAGCCAGAAGGACGACGTCAGGAACGGCCAGACGGTCGCGTTCTCCTCGTACGCGTATCTGGAGGACATCGCCGTCGCCGAGTATGTCTCCGGCGGCACCGCGGAGGACACCGTCAGGCTCCAGGACGTGATGAGGGAGCAGGCGGCGGCCGGGGCGCGCGAGCTCGCCACCGCGCAGCAGCAGGCCATGGCCGCCGGCCAGGACTTCAAGGCGCCGCCGAGCAAGGACGGTTCGGTCCTGGACGGCATGGTGGCCGCCATCGCCACCGGGGACAGCCCCGAGCGGCTCGCGGCGCGTGGGGTCACGCCGGAGACCTGGATGGCCGCCTCCACCGCCAAGTTCGACGGCTACACGGTGATCGAGAAGGATCTCGTCGACAAGGCCGTCGCCGACGCCGCGCAGATCTCGGACAACGCGAGGAACGACGCCGTCATCAACGGCGCCGTCGTGGTCCTCGCGCTGCTGGCCGCGTTCATCCTGGCGGGCATGATGGCCCGGCAGATGAGCCGTTCGATGCGCGAGCTGCGTACCGCCGCGTTCGGGATCGCCGAGCAGCGGCTGCCGATGCTGGTCGACCAGCTCTCCCGGGCCGAGCCCGGCCGGGTCGACACCCGGGTCCAGCCCATCCCGATCGATTCGCGCGACGAGATCGGCGAGGTCGCCCGCGCCTTCGACCAGGTCCACCGCGAGGCGGTCAGGCTCGCCGCCGAGCAGGCCATGCTCCGCGGCAACGTCAACGCGATCTTCACGAACCTCTCGCGCCGCAACCAGTCGCTGATCGAGGGCCAGTTGTCGCTGATCTCCGATCTGGAGAACAACGAGGGCGACCCGGACCAGCTGGAGAACCTCTTCAAGCTGGACCATCTGGCGACCCGTATGCGGCGCAACGGCGAGAATCTGCTCGTCCTCGCGGGCGAGGAGCCGGGCCGCCGCTGGAACCAGCCGGTGCCGCTGGTGGACGTGCTCCGCGCCGCCTCCTCCGAGGTGGAGTCGTACGAGCGCATCGAGCTGTCCGGCGTACCCGAGACCGAGATCCACGGCCAGTCCGTGACCGACCTCGTGCATCTGCTGGCCGAGCTGCTGGAGAACGCCACCACGTTCTCCTCGCCGCAGACGAAGGTACGGGTCACCGCGACCCGGCTGCCCGACGGCCGCGTGATGATCGAGATCCACGACAAGGGCATCGGTCTGACCGCCGAGGACTTCGCGGACATCAACCACAAGCTGGCCAACCCGCCGACCGTGGACGCCGCCGTCTCCCAGCGGATGGGGCTCTTCGTGGTTGGCCGGCTCGCCGACCGGCACGGTATCCGCGTCCAGTTGCGCCCCTCGGGCGAGCAGGCGGGAACGACCTCGCTGGTCATGCTCCCCGACGCGATCACGCACGGCGGCGGTGGCGGCGAACCGGCCGCGGCCGACGACTTCACCGTCTCGCAGATCATCCCCGACCAGCCGGCGGCGCCGCTGGAGGAGCAGGTCTTCCCGACCGCTCCGATGCTGACCGCCGCCGAACTGGGCTTCGACGACTCCCGCTACGACGAGCAGCGGCCGGCGGCGGGCGACTCCCGCACGCTGGACCCCGTCAACCGCACGCTGCGGCGCGACGAGCGGCGGGCCGCGCTGGGCGGTGCGCAGGGCGCCCAGCGGCCGCTCTTCACCGACCAGGTCGACGGCCAGTACCGCGAGGAGGTCGACGGCCGGTACGCGCCTCAGCAGGGGTCGTACGATCCCGGCTACGCGGCGCGGCCGGAGGAGAGCGGGACGGCGTACGGGAGCGGCGGCTACGAGGAGTACCGCGCGCCCGACGCGTACCAGGGGCAGCAGGCTTATCCGGAGGCGTCGTACCAGCCTCCGCAGAGCCCCGAGGGAACATATGAGAACGCCTTCGGCGCACAGCCCCACCAGGAAGAGTGGCCCGCTCAGAGCGGCTACCCGGCTGCCTACGAGCCCGAGTCGCGGACCGAAACGGAATCTGCCGGGGGCGCTCCCGAGAAGGCCCGGGAACGCGTAGGCTTCGACCGTCCCGGCCCTTCCCCGAGCGCGAGCCACGCGCTGACGGATGCGGGCCTGCCGCGCCGGGGGAGCAACCAGCAACCGCAGGAGTGGGGGCCCACCGGTCAGGACGAAGGACAGACCGGCCGGACCGGCCAGGTGGCAGGGACCCCGCCGCTCGGCGGCGGGAGCGGCGGCCAGAGCAACGCGCTGAGCAACGGCCAGGGCAACGCGCTGAGCAACGGGCACGGCGACGGCAACAGCGCGGTCAGCGGTGGCGGGAGCGGCGACGGCGGCGGTAGCGGCCGGAGCGAGGCGGCCGGCTCCGAGGACTGGCGTTCCACGAACGACGACCGCTGGCAGCGGGCCGAGAAGCTGCGCGAGCCCAAAGCCGGCGGAGTCACCTCGTCAGGTCTCCCCCGTCGCGTACCCAAGGCCAATCTGGTCGAGGGAGCGGCGGAGCAGACCCCGCAGAGCGGTACCCAGGTTTCCCGCGCCCCTGAGGACATTCGTGGCAGGTTGAGCAACCTGCGACGCGGTGTCCAGCGGGGACGCAACGCGGGAGCGGACACGAACGGACCGGGCCACGGCCCGGGCAGTACCTACAACCAGGAGCGTTAGTGTGAGCCCGATGAGCCAGGCGGCGCAGAATCTGAACTGGTTGATCACCAACTTTGTGGACAACACCCCTGGGGTGTCCCACACCGTGGTGGTCTCCGCCGACGGACTCCTGCTGGCCATGTCCGAAGGTTTCCCCCGCGACCGCGCCGATCAGCTCGCGGCCGTGGCGTCCGGTCTGACCTCGCTCACCGCGGGGGCTTCCCGGATCTTCGAGGGGGGCGCCGTCAACCAGACCGTGGTCGAGATGGAGCGCGGCTTCCTCTTCCTGATGTCCATCTCGGACGGTTCCTCACTGGCCGTCCTCGCCCACCCGGAGGCCGATATCGGCCTGGTGGGCTACGAGATGGCGCTGCTGGTCGACCGCGCGGGCACGGTCCTCACCCCGGACCTCCGCGCCGAGCTCCAGGGAAGTCTGCTCAACTGACAGACAGTGCGCTGCCCGCCGCCGCACCATTAAGGTTCGGTGGCGCGGATTCCACAGGTCCGTCAACATAGGGCCCGGCGACCGGCAGTCGGAGGAGGAAACGTGGCTACACCCCCAGGCGGACATCCTTATGACGATGGCCCGCGGTCCCCGGGTGAGCATGCCCGGAACCGCTTCAACTTTCCCTCCACGCCGAGCAGCCAGGTCGGCCAGGGGGGCAAGGACGATGCGCGCCCACCACAACGCGCACCACGACAGCAGCCCTATCCCCCACCGCAGCAGCCGTACGAGCAGCCGCGGCGGCCTCGCATCCAGCCGGTGCAGCCGCGGCACTCGCCGGAGCCAGAACCCATGGGCACACACAATCCGTTGGTGCGCCCGTACGCCATGACCGGCGGCCGGACCAGGCCGCGATACCAGCTCGCCATCGAGGCGCTGGTCAGTACGACAGCAGACCCGTCCCAGTTGCACGGGCAGTTGCCCGAGCATCAGCGGATCTGCCAACTGTGTTTCGAGATCAAATCGGTCGCCGAGATTTCGGCGCTCCTCTCCATCCCCCTCGGCGTGGCCCGGATCCTCGTAGCCGACCTGGCGGAGGCGGGACTTGTCGCCATCCATCAGCCCGGCGGCGACGAGGCCGTCGGGGGCCAGCCAGACGTGACACTGCTCGAAAGGGTGCTCAGTGGACTTCGCAAGCTCTAGCGGCGGTGCAGCCCGCTCAACCACCAGCGCGAAGATCGTGGTGGCGGGCGGCTTCGGCGTGGGCAAGACCACGTTCGTCGGCGCCGTCTCGGAGATCAACCCGCTGCGTACCGAAGCCGTCATGACCAGCGCCTCCGCGGGCATCGACGACCTCACCCACACCGGAGACAAGACCACCACCACCGTGGCCATGGACTTCGGCCGCATCACCCTCGACCAAGACCTCATCCTCTACCTCTTCGGCACCCCCGGACAGGACCGCTTCTGGTTCATGTGGGACGACCTCGTACGCGGCGCCATCGGCGCCGTCGTCCTCGTCGACACCCGCCGCCTCGCCGACTGCTTCCCCGCCGTCGACTACTTCGAAAACTCAGGACTCCCCTTCGTCATCGCCCTCAACGGCTTCGACGGACACCAGCCCTACACCCCCGACGAAGTACGCGAAGCACTCCAGATCGGCCCCGACACCCCCATCATCACCACCGACGCCCGCCACCGCGCCGACGCCAAAAGCGGACTCATCACCCTCGTCGAACACGCCCTCATGGCCCGACTCCGGTAACCGTGGCAGTCATACGAAGGCCCCCGCACTCGTGAGAGTGCGGGGGCCTTCGTCGGTGGCGTGTGTCAGCGCCGTGTGCTACGGGGGTGCTCAGCCCTGCCAGCTGTGCGGGGCGCGGAAGCCGGGCGTGCGCTCCAGACGGCGCCAGCCGGCGGTGGAGCGGCCCCGGTGGGTCGGGGTCTCGGGTTGCGCGGCGGCGCGGGCCATCAGCACCGCCGTGATGGCGGCCAGCTCCTCGGGGCCGGCCTGGCCCTTCTCGACGCGCAGCAGGGATTCGTTCGTGGGATCGCTCATGGAGTCGTGTCTCCGTCTTCTCGGCGGGAGGGCGCGGGCCGCAGGGTTACTGCGGGGGGTTGCCGTGCTTGCGGGACGGCAGGTCGGCGTGCTTGGTGCGGAGCATCGCGAGCGCGCTCGCGAGCACCTCACGGGTCTCCGCCGGGTCGATGACGTCGTCGACCAGTCCGCGCTCCGCCGCGTAGTAGGGATGCATCAGCTCGGCCTTGTACTCCTTGACCATGCGGGCTCGCATGGCCTCGGAGTCCTCGGCCTCGGCGATCTGCTTGCGGAAGATGACATTGGCGGCACCTTCGGCGCCCATCACCGCGATCTCGTTGGTCGGCCAGGCGTAGGTGAGGTCGGCTCCGATGGACTGGGAGTCCATCACGATGTAGGCCCCTCCGTACGCCTTGCGCAGGATCAGGGAGATCCTTGGCACGGTGGCGTTGCAGTAGGCGTACAGGAGCTTGGCACCGTGCCGGATGATCCCGCCGTGCTCCTGGTCGACGCCCGGCAGGAAGCCGGGGACATCCAGCAGCGTGACAATGGGGATATTGAAAGCGTCGCACATCTGGACAAAGCGCGCAGCTTTCTCCGATGCCTCGATGTCCAGGACCCCGGCGAGCGACTGCGGCTGGTTGGCGACGATGCCGATGACCTGACCGTCGAGTCGCGCCAGGGCGCAGATGATGTTACGGGCCCAGCGCTCGTGGATCTCCAGGAAGTCGCCCTCGTCGACAAGTTCCTCGATGACCTTGTGCATGTCGTACGGGCGGTTGCCGTCCGCGGGGACCAGATCGAGCAGCACGTCGGAGCGGCGGTCCGCCGGGTCCTCGGAGGCGACCGTGGGCGGGTTCTCCCGGTTGTTCTGCGGAAGCATCGACAGGAGGTAGCGCACCTCGGCGATGCAGGTCTCCTCGTCGTCGTACGCGAAGTGCGCGACACCCGAGGTCTCGGCGTGCACATCGGCGCCGCCGAGGCCGTTCTGGGTGATCTCCTCACCGGTGACGGCCTTGACCACATCGGGGCCCGTGATGAACATCTGCGAGGTCTCACGGACCATGAAGACGAAGTCCGTGAGTGCCGGGCTGTAGGCGGCGCCGCCCGCGCACGGGCCGAGCATCACGCTGATCTGCGGGATGACGCCGGAGGCGCGGGTGTTGCGCTGGAAGATCCCGCCGTAGCCGGCGAGCGCGGAGACACCCTCCTGGATCCGGGCGCCCGCGCCGTCGTTCAGCGAGACCAGGGGCGCGCCGGCCGAGATGGCCATGTCCATGATCTTGTGGATCTTGGTGGCGTGGGCCTCGCCCAGGGCGCCGCCGAAGATCCTGAAGTCGTGCGCGTACACGAAGACCGTACGGCCCTCGACCGTGCCCCAGCCGGTGATGACACCGTCGGTGTACGGCTTCCTGGCCTCCAGGCCGAAGCCGCTGGCACGGTGCCTGCGCAGCTGCTCGACCTCCTTGAACGAACCCTCGTCAAGCAGCAGCTCGATACGCTCCCGAGCGGTCAGCTTGCCCTTCGCGCGCTGTGCCTCGGTCGCCCGGTCGCTCGGCCCTCGACGGGCCTCCTCGCGCAGGGCGTGCAATTCGGCCACTCGGCCCCGGGCGTCTACGGGCTCACCCGGCGTCTCGTCCACTACGGTCATGTCCCAACCCTACGAAGAGCACCAAGGAATCGCGCCGTCGACTCCACACAGTCTCGTGGCGGTATTCCTGGTGGGCCTGGACAGAACCCGGCCCGATGCGGGGTTCCTGAACAGCAAGCTACCCCCGGCTCTTGTGGGATTCCCCTAGATGTCAGCGCACGGCAAACTCACAGCGATGACTCGCGCCGGCTGTTCCCGGGGTGATCCGAAGCCGTAGGTTACGGCCCGCCGCGAGCACTTCGACGGCCGGGTCCCGGCCGGTGACCCGGCGTACCGGCCGGTCCCAGACGATCTCCAGCGGCTCCCCGTCGCGGGCGGGGCCGCTCGCGAGGAGCACCGCCGTACGGCCGCGCACCACGACGAGCACGCTCGCGGGAGCGGACGCGGTGAGCGGCCCCGCCGTCCCCGGCTGCCAGAAGTTCGCGGCGATACAGCCGAGTGAGCGGATCTCCACCGCCTGGAGGGCCGCCGTATTGGCGAGGATCCCGAGCCAGTGGCGGTCGGCGGCGCGGGCCGCCACGGTACGCCGGGAGGCGCCGGGCAGCAGCAGATAGGCGTACGAGACGTCGACCGGGTCGATGCCGTGGTCCAGCCAGAGAGTCCGATAGCGGCGGGTACGCCGTTCGGTGGAACTGGTGGTGTTGATATCGCTCCAGGCGCCGGTGCGCGCCTCCGTGAGCGTGCGTACGCCGGCGCCGCCCGGGAAGACCCAGCCGCCGTGGCCTTCCAGATGGGCCCAGCGGGGGCGTGGCCCGCCGTCGAGCGTGAAGACGTCGGCGCCGTTCTCGCCGAGGTTGCGGTTGTCCACGACTGTCTCGGCGGGCACCCCGTCCGTCGCGCTGATCCCGGCGCCCAGACAGATGACGGCGTCGGCCGCGAAGAACCAGGACTTGCGGGCTTCGAGAGTCGAACCGAGACCCTTGAGATGCTGGCCGACGGCGGCGAACTCCCCGTCGGTCGCGCCGCCGACCCACCGTACGGCCGGTTTGGGGGCGCCCCACTCGCCGCCGGCCCGGTCGGCGAGCCGCTTGGTGGAGACCGTCGTGCCGGGCAGCCGGTACGGGTCGACCGTGGGCCAGAACCAGTCGGTGTACTGGTCATTGCCCCGGTCCGCGCCCCACCAGTAGAGCATTCCGGCGCCGGTGTGCCAGCCGCGTGGATTCTCGCCGTTGCCGCACTCGTAGTACGTGATCCGGTCCGAGGCCATGGAGAGCGCGGCGGCCCAGCCGGGCCGCCGGTGCACGGCGCGGTCCATCGCCGTGAAGAGGGTATGGCCGACCGGCTCGGGGGCGGCGGGGACGGCCGAGGCGGCGACGGCGCTCAGCCGGGCGAGATCGGCGACGTCGAACTGGCGGGCGGTGAGGATCGGTGAGACGGTGTCCCGCTCGATCCACCCCTTGACCAGAGCGGTCCACCGGTCCCGCTCGGCCGGGGAGGCACCGCCGGCGAGCAGGGGGATGGCCGCGATCAGCCCCTGGCCATGGAAGTGATCGCTCCGCAGCACCCCCTGGTCGTCGCTCATGAGATAACCGCGGCTGATGGCCCGGCCGTTGACGCCGTCCATCATCAGCCCGTTGTAGATCAGCGGGGCGTAGGCGTGCTCCACGCTGTCGAGGATGATCTGCCGACGGGGATCGGTGACGGCCCACGTGGACCCGGCGAGAAGAGTGAACAGCCGGCCGAGCCCGTCCAGCATGACCTGCCCGTACGTACCGGAGTAGGCGACCCAGGTGTGCTGGACGAAGGAGCCGTCGGCGTAGAGGCCGTCGCCCTTCGTGACATACGGGAAGACCGGCGAGAGCGCGTCGCGGGCGAGGGCGAGCTTGGCCGGGGCCCGGCCGAGCACCCCGCGCAGGGCGACGGAGCGGCAGAGGTCGACCCGGTTGGCGCCGGTGCTGGTGCCGGAGTAGTCGGCGAGCAGCGCGTCGGGGATGAAGTGGTCGACGGCGGCACAGGCCGCGGCCCGCTGCTCCTCGGTGAGGTGGCCGTACAGGACGGCCACGAGATCCATGAGCAGCCGGGGCGAGCCGATCTGCCATTCCCACCAGTTGCCGTACGGAGTGGTCGCGGGGCGGTAGACGGTGGCGGAGAGATGGCCGAGACCGCGCAGGACATCGGCGAGGAGCGCCGCGTCGCCGGTGAGGCCGGTGCCCGGCTGGGCGTACGCCTGGGCCATGGTCCACAGCCGGCTGTAGCTCTGGGTGATTCCGGAGGGTGGATCGAAGGGACGGTCCGGCCAGAGGGAGGCGGCGGCCGGCGCCATCGATCGCCGGAAGCGCGCGGCCAGTTCACCGGTCCGCGCGAGCCGCGAGGCGTACGGCTCGACGGCCGGGTCGTAGCCGGTGCCGAGCTGGAGATCCACCCAGCGCAGCCGCAGTTCCTCGAACTCGTCGGCGTCGGCGCGCTGTCCGGCGGCGGCCGGGCGGGAGAGCGGGAGCGAGAGTGCGCCCGCTCCGGTGGCGGTCAGAAAGGCACGACGGGACCAGGCGGACAGCAGCGACACGGAGACCCCCGCGATCGGAAGTGGTGTAGACCGGCTGGTCGTTGGTCTAGCACCGCGTTCGAACGCTTTCAACGGTGCCGACGCGCCCAACAGCGGCCCATGTCCGCCATGTTGTGAGGACCCGGAATTTCAGAGAGCGCTCTCAGGCTCAACTCTTGACGCTGGACGGTGTCGGTCGGTTCCTGACGCGGACAACCGGTCCCGGCACGAAGGCTCCCGCGCGGGGCTCCCGCACAGGGGCTCCCGCACGAGAACGGTGCCCCGCTCTCCCATGGCCGGGAGAGCGGGGCACCGTCCTGTCCGAGGACCGCCAACGGCGTCAGCAGCCGCCGCAGTTGTAGAACGTCACATCCCAGTGGTTGCCCTCGTCGGCGTAGACGTTGCCGGCGCCGGACTGCCACTGCGGAGCGCCGTCACCGCGCACCCCGATGTACGTGAAGGTGTTCTTGACGTAGTTGGTGACGCAGGTGGCCTTGCCGAAGTCGAGCTTGTAGCCGTTCCAGTGCGAGTACGTGCCGCTCGCGTGGCCGGTCTCCGTACCGCCGGTGATGTTGAGACCGCAGCCGCTGGCGCTTCTCAGGGTCTGCGCCCCCTTGGCCGAGTCCAGGTTGAGCTGGTCGAACGACGTACAGGTCGGGTTGTTGCGGTCGGAGCAGCCGCCGGACGAGGACCACGTGATCCCGGACGACCGGAACATCGAGGTGGCGGTGGCGTGGGTGATCTTGGTGGCGGCCTGGGCGTCGGTGGCCGTGCTCAGGACACCGAAGCCGGGGGCGAAGAGCGCGCCGAGCACGAGGGCGAGCGCGCTGAGAACAGAGCGGATTTTCATTGGGGGGATTCCCTCTCCTGCTGAAGACCGTGGAGCCGATTGGTGCCGACGGGCGGTGGGGCCAATGGGGCGGTGGGGCAGGTGGAACAGGGAGATCGTGCCCGATGTCTACGCGCGTCCGCCAGAGGGCGACGAGCTCAGTTGGCCTCGATCGGGTGACATTGTTGAAATCTGAACCAGACATGGCTATGGTGATGGTCGTTGAAGGTTAAACAACCACCTCGCGCCACCACTCTCTCTCAGGAGCAACCATGGGACTCTTCGGCCGCAAGAACGACTCGGCTCAGACCTCGACCTCCGCCGCCACGGCCACCGCCACCGCCACCGCCACGGTGGACCCGGCGCTCGCCGCGCTGACCGGCGAATACACCATCGACCCGGCGCACAGCACGATCAGCTTCACCGTCCGGCACGCGATGGTCACCAACGTCCGGGGCACCTTCACGGAGCACGAGGGCTCGCTGAGCCTGGACGGTACGGACCCGACCGCCTCCTCGGCGCTGATCGAGGTCGCGATCGCCAGTGTCGACACCGGGATCGCGGACCGCGACGGTCATCTGCGCAGCGCCGACTTCTTCGACGCCGAGACGTTCCCGAAGATGTCCTTCCGCTCCACCGCCGTCGAGCAGCTGGACGCGGAGACCTACCGGCTGACCGGTGACCTCTCCATCAAGGACGTCACCCGGCCGCTCACCATCGACCTGGAGTTCAACGGCTCGGCCACCGACGTGTACGGCAACGAGCGCGTCGGTTTCGAGGGCAGCGCCACGATCCTGCGCTCCGACTGGGGCCTGACCTGGAACGCCGCGCTGGAGACCGGCGGTGTGATGGTCAGCGACAAGGTCAAGCTGAGCTTCGACATCTCCGCCATCAAGAAGGCCTGAGATCGACAGGTCCGCGATCCACAGGACCGCGCGGGATCTAGAACCCGCCGCCGCCGTCGAAGCCGCCGCCCCCGCCGAAGTCCCCTCCCCCGCCGAAGCCTCCGCCGCCGAAGTCGCCCGGGTCGAAGTCCGAACCCGAGTAGTCTCCGCCGCCGAAGCCGGACGGGTCACCGCCGCCGAAGTCCGCGGCATAGGCGGGGGTCGCCATCACGGAGCCGAGCATCGTGCCCACCAGCAGCCCCGGCAGCAGCCCGCCGCCGAAGTAGCCGCCGGCCCACGGTCCGTACGCCGGTCCCGCCTCCCAGTAGGGGCGGCGGCCGTGCTCGGTCTCGACCGTACGGGTCCCCGGGTCCGTACCGTCCGCCAGCCGGGCGGCGTCGGCCGCGCAGACCGGGACCGTACGCCGGACACCGGCGGGCGGCGCCCACTCCGCGTCCGTCACCGAAGGGCCGTGCCGCGGATCGAAGAAGCAGGGTGAACGGCGCTCCGGGAGCGGGGCGCCCGTCCTGCGGGCGGCCAGCGTGGCCAGCGTGAACCGGCCGTCCTCCAGCGCCTCCGTCACCCCGCGTACGTCCTCGGGCCGTTCCGCCGCGCCCATCAGGGACTTGGCCTTCTCGTACGAGTCCAGGGAGCGTTCGTAGTCCGCGCGCATCGCGTCGTCGGCGCCGGGCTCGCCGGGGTGGAAGTCCAGCCGGTCCAGCTCCTCGCCGAACGCGGTGATGTCCTCGTCCACGACGACCCGCAGCTTCTCCAGCGCCTCGCGGGTCCGCTCGTCGCGCTTGCGGCGGTTGGCGCGCGCCACGGCGTACGCGCCCGCGCCGCCCACCACGACCACGGAGCCGAGCACGATCAGCCCGGTGGACGAGTCGCCGGCGCCGCCCGATCCCGACCCCGAGTCCCAGGAGGCCGGGGCCTGGCCCCGGATCTGCGGGAGGGCCTGGTCGGCGAAGTTGTTCAGCTCGGTCGCGGCGTCGACCGGGCCGCCCGCCTTGACCGCGGCCGTGAGATTGCTGACGGCCCGGCCGGTCAGCACCGCGGCGTCGGCACCCGCGTTGAATCCGTCGCCCAGACGGATGGCGTACAGCCCCGTCACGCCGGTCTCGGCCCGTACCGTCTTCAGTACGGACGAGGCCGGGAAGTCGGCGGTCGCCGGCAGGACCGCCACGAAGAGCGGCTTGTCCGCGTCCTTGATCTTCTTCGCCAGGGCCTCGGCCTCGGACGCCGAGAGCTGCCCCGCGGCGCGTGGGTCCACATAGACCGGACTCTTCTTGAGGGCATCGCCCACCGCCTGAGCGCCGGTGGCCGTCGGCGCGTCGGTGGCCGTCGACAGGTTGGTGGCCGCCTGCGCGCCCGGCGCCACCAGGAAGGCCGTGGCGAGGAAAGCGAGAAGCAGCCCGGACCATAGGGAAATCAGCCTCGTCCTCATACACATTGACGCTACCCGAAGTACGGCGAAACCGGACGGGCGAAGAAGGGACGGACCGGGAACGAGGTCCTACGGCGCCGACTCCCGGACGATGATCTCGGTGGGCAGGACCACCGGCCCGTCGGGACCGGACAACGTCCCGGCGGCACCGGACGGCATCCCGGCGGCACCGGACGGCGTCCCGGCGAGATGTCCGAGCAGCAGCCGCGCCGCCGTCTCGCCCATCTGCTGGGTGGGCTGACGGACGGTGGTCAGCGGTGGCTCCGTGTGCCGGGCCAGTGGGATGTCGTCGAAGCCGACCACCGCGACATCGTCGGGTACCTTGCGCCCCGCCGCCCGCAGGGCCCGCAGCGCGCCGGCCGCGCTGATGTCGTTGTGCGCGAACACGGAGTCGAAGCGGACCTTGCCGTTGATGAGTTTCTCCACCGCGAGCCGTCCCGACAGCTCGGTGAAGTCCCCCACCACGACGAGATCGGTGGGCAGGACCTCACGGAAGCCCCTGAGCCGGTCGCGTACGCACCCGAAGTGCGCGGGCCCGGTGATCACCAGCGGTCTGCCCCGCCCGCCGGCCAGCAGATGACGGGCCGCGGAGGCGCCACCCTCGTGGTTGGTGGTCACCACGGACGGAAAGCCCTCCGGGCGGCTGCCCCGGTCATCGATCAGTACGACGGGCAGCCCCTTGCGGTGCAGTCCGATGATGGTGTCGAGGGTGTTCTCCGGCTCCACGACGAGCAGTCCGTCGAAGGCGCGGGCCGAGACCTGGGTGACGAAGTGCTCCACCGATTCGGGGCCGCGGTTGCAGGTGAAGAGCAGCAGGCCGTAACCGGCCGCCTCGACGGTGTCCACGACCCCCTGAAGGACCTCGCCCATCCAGGGCCAACTCAGCGCGGGCACCAGCATGCCGATCGTATGACTGCTGCCGCGCGCCAGTCCGACGGCGCCCGAGCTGGGTACGTAGCCGAGCCGGGCGATCACGGCCCGGACGCGGGCGGCCGTGCCCCGGTCGACTTCGCCTTTGGTATTGATCACCCGCGACACGGTCGTCTTGCTGACGCCGGCCTCACGGGCGACATCGGCGATGGTGACACGCATCGTGGCCTCCCCGAAGAGGTGGGGAACCGGTCGCGGCCCGACAGGCCGGTACCGGTCCCGGAACCGGTACCGGTGCTCGGCGGTGAGTTAACCGGCACGCCGGACCGCCGTCAACACTTCACGCCGAGATTGGTCCGCACCTTTGTTACGTACCAGTCCGACCGCAGGTCAGAGGCGACACAGGGGTGTTGAGCGTTCAGTTTGTGAATACGCGGCCTCTTGACGGGGGTTCGTAACGGCAGTTCACTCACGCCGCACGGCATCACCCCCCACAGCACTGCCGATGAAGGGCAGCAGACTTATGTCGAGATCGACTGGCATCGGGCGGCGGCTGACGAGGGCGCTCCTCGCGGGCGCCCTGACCACCGCCGGACTCACCGGCCTCTCCGCCGGTACGGCCCACGCCGCGGGCGAGCAGGTCAATATCTGGCTGACGACCACCGACGACAGCGGAGGACGCCATGTCACCCGCGGTCTCCAGCAGCAGACGCCCGTCAACTTCCAGCCGGGCAACGGCGGCAGCGGTACGAACGTCAGTGTCGACGAGGGCACCCGCTATCAGACCTTCACGGGCGGCGGCGCCTCCTTCACGGACACCGCGGCCTGGCTGATGAAGGGCAGCGGCGCGCTCTCCCAGGCGACCCGTGACGACACGATGAAGAAGCTCTTCTCCCCCACCGAGGGCATCGGGCTCTCCTTCATCCGCAACCCCATGGGCGGTTCCGACCTCGCGCGCTTCGGCTACACGTACAACGACCTTCCCGCGGGCCAGACCGATCCCACCCTCGCGCGGTTCTCCCTCGCGCACGATCTGGCCGATGTGCTGCCGCTGACCAAGCAGGCCAAGCAGCTCAACCCGGCGCTGACGACCATGGCCTCGCCGTGGACGGCGCCGGCCTGGATGAAGGACAACGGCCAGCTCAACGGCGGCTGGCTGAAGGCGGAGAACTACGGCACGTACGCCGACTACTTCGTGAAGTACCTCCAGGCCTACCGCGACCAGGGCATCCCGGTCGACTATGTCTCGGTGCAGAACGAGCCGACCTGCTGCGCCGGTTATCCGTCGATGAGCTGGAACGGCTCGGGTCTCGCGTACTTCACCAAGAGCGAGCTGCTGCCCAAGCTCCGGAGCGCGGGGCTGCCCTCCAAGGTGCTGGCGCACGACTGGAACTGGGACACGTACGACGCGTACGCCGCCGAGACCGTGAACGACGCGGCCGTCCGCGACCACCCCAACTTCGGTGGCGTCGCCTGGCACGGCTACGGCGGCAATGTCCAGAAGCAGACGGATGTCCACAACCAGTATCCGCAGCTGAACGCCTTCCAGACCGAGCACTCGGGCGGCACCTGGATCGCCAATCAGCAGCGCGAGGACATGTCGAACATCATCGACTACACCCGTAACTGGGCGAAGTCGGTGACCAAGTGGTCGCTGGCGGTGGACCAGAACCGCGGCCCGCACAACGGCGGCTGCGGCACCTGCGACGGGCTGATCACGGTCCACAACGGTGACGGCCGGCACGGCCAGGTCGACTACACCATCGAGTACTACACGATGGGCCATCTCACGAAGTTCGTGAAGCCCGGAGCGGAGCGCGTCGCCTCCACCGCCAGCACCGCGGTGCCCAATGTGGCCTGGCGCAACCCGGACGGCTCCAAGGCGCTGATCGCGTACAACGACGCGTCGGCGGCCCGTGAGCTGCGGGTCAACTGGGGCGGGCAGAACTTCAGCTACTCCCTGCCCGGAAAGACGTCGGCGACCTTCACCTGGTCCGGCACCCAGTCCGGCGGCGGCACCGGCGCGTCGGGCACCTTCACCGGGCTCGGCGGAAAGTGCCTGGACGTGGCGGGCGGCGCGAGCGCCAATGGGACGGCCGTCCAGCTCTACGACTGCAACGGCTCGACGGCCCAGCGCTGGACGGTCGGCACGGACTCGACGATCAGGACCCTCGGCAAGTGCCTGGACGTGACGTCGGCGTCGACGGCGAACGGCGCCAAGGTGCAGTTGTACGACTGCAACGGGAGCGGCGCCCAGCAGTGGACGTACAACGCCGGGACCGGCGACATCGTCAACACCGCGGCGGACAAGTGCCTCGATGTGACGGACAATTCCTCGGCCAACGGCGCGCGCGCCCAGATCTGGACCTGCACCGGAGCCGCCAACCAGAAGTGGCGGCTCCAGAGCTAGGACGTGTCCTGGGGCCGGGGTGGACCGCGCGGAGTGGGTGACTACTCCGCCGGTTCGACCCCGGCCCGCAGCAGTCCGTACGTATACGCGTCCTCCAGTGCCTGCCAGGAGGCCGCGATCACATTTTCGGCGACCCCGACCGTGGACCAGTCGCCGACCCCGTCCCCGGTGGTGATCAGCACGCGCGTGGTGGACTCCGTGCCGTGCCTGCCTTCCAGGATGCGGACCTTGTAGTCCACCAGCTCCAGCTTGGCCAGCTGCGGATAGATCCGCTCCAGGCCGACCCGCATGGCCCGGTCCAGGGCGTTGACCGGGCCGTTTCCCTCCGCGGTGGCGACGATCCGCTCGCCCTTGGCCCACAGCTTCACGGTGGCCTCGTTGGCGTGCGTACCATCGGGCCGGTCCTCGACGATCGCGCGCCAGGACTCCGTACGGAAGTAGTTGCGGGGCCCGCCCTCGACCTCCTCGCGCAGCATCAGCTCGAAGGACGCGTCGGCCGCCTCGTAGGTGTACCCCTTGAGCTCGCGCTCCTTGACCCGGCCCACGACCCGGCCGACCAGATCGCGGTCGCCGCTGAGGTCGATGCCCAGCTCCCGGCCCTTCAGCTCGATGGAGGCGCGGCCCGCCATGTCGGAGACGAGCATCCGCATGGTGTTTCCGACCCGTTCGGGGTCGATGTGCTGGTACAGGTCGGGGTCGACCTTGATCGCGGAGGCGTGGAGTCCGCCCTTGTGCGCGAAGGCGGAGACGCCGACGTACGGCTGGTGGGTGGAGGGGGCGAGATTGACGATCTCCGCGATGGCGTGCGAGATCCGGGTCATCTCGGCGAGCGCGCCCTCGGGCAGGACACGCTTGTCGTACTTCAGCTCCAGCGCGGCGACGACCGGGAAGAGGTTGGCGTTGCCGACGCGCTCGCCGTAGCCGTTGGCCGTGCACTGGACATGGGTGGCGCCCGCGTCGACGGCGGCGAGGGTGTTGGCGACGGCGCAGCCGGTGTCGTCCTGGGCGTGGATACCGAGCCGGGCGCCGGTGTCGGCGAGCACGGTGGCGACGACGGCGTGGATCTGGGCGGGCAGCATGCCGCCGTTGGTGTCACAGAGGACGACGACATCGGCGCCCGCTTCGGTCGCGGCCCGTACGACGGACTTGGCGTACTCGGGGTTGGCGCGGTAGCCGTCGAAGAAGTGCTCGCAGTCGACAAAGACGCGGCGGCCCTGTTCGCGCAGATGGGAGACGGTGTCGCGGACCATCTCGACGTTCTCGTCGAGGGTGGTGCGCAGCGCCAGTTCGACATGGCGGTCATGCGACTTGGCGACCAGCGTGACCACCGGGGCACCGGATTCGAGCAGCGCCCTGACCTGGGGGTCCTCCGCTGCCCTGACCCCCGGCCTGCGGGTGGAACCGAAGGCGACGAGCTGGGCGTTCTTGAAGTCGATCTCCTGCTGGGCGCGCGCGAAGAACTCGGTGTCGCGCGGGTTGGCCCCGGGCCAGCCGCCCTCGATGAAGCTCACGCCGAAGTCGTCCAGGTACCGCGCGATGGCCAGTTTGTCGGCGACGGTCAGATTGATGCCTTCACGCTGGGCGCCGTCGCGCAGTGTCGTGTCGAAGACATGAAAACTGTCGTCTTTCACCGTGGGCCCTGTGGACTCAGTGGTCATGGTGTGTAGCTCCTGTCGAGTGGAAGGACTGGCTCCACTTGCCCCCATCATCGCTCGCCTCATCTCCGGCGAGGATGGGGCCGGAAAATGAAAAAACCCCTCGCGGGTGCGAGAGGTCTACGCGCGGGTCTGAGGCACGGTGGCCGCGCCGTACATGGTGGTACGAAGCGATCACTGCGGACCGGCGCGTTTGCTGCCGATAATCATGGCGAACGAAAGCACAGGGCGATTTTCGCATGCCCGCGACTCTGGGGAAGGCCTGTCTCACGATGCGGTCGGGGCAGATGAGCGGTGCGTGACGAAAGCGCGCCACGGGACGTACGACGGGGACGCGGCGGAGGCCCGTGGAGGCGCGGCGGAGGCGCGGCGGAGGCCCGCTCCCGGGTTCGTTCCGGGCGCGGGCCTCCGCGGCCGTCCGCCGGCCTCGTTCTCAGGACAGGGGCCCTCAGCCCAGCACGTGCATCCAGCCGTGGGTGTCCGCCGTCCGGCCCGTCTGGATGGCCAGCAGGGCCTCGCGCAGCTTCATCGTGACCTCACCCGGCTCGCCGCCCGACTGGGTCCACTCGCCGCCTGCCGACTTGACCACACCGACCGGGGTGATCACCGCGGCCGTACCGCAGGCGAAGACCTCGGTGAGCGTGCCGTTCTCGGTGTCCCGGCGCCAGTCCTCCTTGGAGATCCGGCCCTCCTCGGAGCTGTAGCCGAGGTCGGCCGCGAGCCTCAGCAGCGAGTCACGGGTCACGCCCGCCAGCAGGGAGCCGGTCAGCTCGGGGGTGACGATGCGGTCGCCGTACACGAAGTACAGATTCATCCCGCCCAGTTCCTCGACCCAGCGGTGCTCCACCGCGTCCAGGTAGACCACCTGCTCGCAGCCCTTCTCCGCCGCCTCCGCCTGGGCGAGCAGGGACGCCGCGTAGTTGCCGCCGGTCTTGGCGAAGCCGATGCCGCCCGGCACCGCCCGGACGTAGTCCTCCGAGAGCCAGACCGAGACCGGCTTCACCCCGCCGGAGAAGTACGCGCCGGCGGGCGAGGCGATGACCAGGAACAGATACTCGTTCGCCGGCCGCACGCCGAGCCCGACCTCGGCGGCGATCATGAACGGGCGCAGATAGAGGGAGGCCTCCCCGCCGTGCGCGGGCACCCACCCCTTGTCCTGCTGGACCAGCGCGTCGCACGCGGCGATGAAGGTCTCGACGGGTA
Organism: Streptomyces sp. NPDC056835; assembly: GCF_042789485.1. Taxonomy (NCBI): domain Bacteria; kingdom Bacillati; phylum Actinomycetota; class Actinomycetes; order Kitasatosporales; family Streptomycetaceae; genus Streptomyces; species Streptomyces sp. NPDC056835. The sequence goes on along the minus strand of NZ_JBHUBB010000017.1, from coordinate 109,953 downwards.
GCTCCGGCATGGCGAGCCGGCGGGCGGAGACCCGGAAGCGCTCGGCGTTGGACTCGGGCCGGAAGGTGGCGACCGAGCCGTCGGGGCGGCGGTAGGCCTTGAGCCCTTCGAAGATCTCCTGCGCGTAGTGCAGGGTCATGTTCGCCGGGTCGAGCGAGAGGGGACCGTACGGCACGAGCTGGGCGTCGTGCCAGCCGCGTCCCTCCGTCCACCGGATCGTCACCATGTTGTCGGTGAAGTGGCGGCCGAACCCCGGGTTGGCCAGGATCGCCTCGCGCTCCGCGTCGGACAGCGGGTTCGAGGAGGGCTTGAGTTCGATCGTGGGCGTGGTCATGAATACTCGTCCTTCACCGGTTGATGTGACGGACCGCGTTCACGCCGCTACTGCTACTAGGACGTCCGAGCATTCCCGCATGCCGCGGCCCACGCCGATTATCGCGCGGTGGGACGGGCGCATGAAAACGGGGTGAAAGCGGCCCTTGGATGATGGTGGCACCCGGTGGCCGCAAAAGAACAGCCGCCGGGCTCGAAGACCCGGCGGCTGTGAGGAGTCGACGGGTCAGCTCGCTACTCGTACGGCGAGCGCGTCGCCGATCTGGTCGGTCGTACGCGCGGTGGCCGCCGTACCGTCACGCCCGGCGAGATCGGCCGCGACGGCCTCCTCCACCCGGACGGCCTCGGCGTCGAACCCGAGGTGTCGCAGCAGCAGGGCGACGGAGAGGATCGTGGCCGTGGGGTCGGCCTTCCCCTGGCCCGCGATGTCCGGCGCCGACCCGTGGACCGGCTCGAACATGGACGGGAACGTACGGTCCGGATTGATGTTCGCGGACGCGGCCAGGCCGATTCCGCCGGTCACGGCGGCGGCCAGGTCGGTGAGGATGTCACCGAAGAGGTTGTCGGTGACGATCACGTCGAAGCGGTCGGGCTGGGTGACGAAGAAGATCGTCGCGGCGTCGACATGCAGATAGTCGGTGGCGACGTCGGGGTACTCCTGGCCCACGCGGTCGAAGATGTTCTTCCACATGTGGCCGGCGTAGACGAGGACGTTGTTCTTGTGGACCAGCGTCAGCTTCTTGCGCGGACGGGAGTTGGCGCGCTCGTACGCGTCACGGACGACCCGCTCCACGCCGTACGCCGTATTGAGGCTCACTTCGGTGGCCACCTCGGCGGGCGTGCCCGTGCGCAGCGAACCTCCGTTGCCGGTGTACGGGCCCTCGGTGCCCTCGCGGACGACGACGAAGTCGATGTCCGGGCGGCCCGCCAGCGGCGTGGCCGTATTGGGGAAGAGCTTCGACGGCCGCAGGTTGACGTAGTGGTCGAAGGCGAAGCGCAGCTTGAGCAGCAGCCCGCGCTCCAGGACGCCCGACGGCACGGTCGGGTCGCCGATCGCGCCGAGCAGGATCGCGTCATGCCCCTTGAGGGCTTCCAGCTCCGCGTCCGGGAGGGTTTCCCCGGTGCGGTGCCAGCGGCTCGCGCCGAGGTCGTACTCCTTGGTCTCCAGCTTCACATCCTGGGGAAGGACCGCGCTCAGGACCTTCAGGCCCTGGGCCACGACCTCCTGGCCGATGCCGTCACCGGGGATCACTGCGAGATTGAGGCTGCGAGACATGGAGGCACCCTACCCTCCGTCCCAGTGCATGACATCGCGTGTCCATTCTGTGGACACATTGCGAATCAGTCGTCAGCTGTATGCCCGCGATACATGCATTTGCCACCCACCGGTGCCACCGTCGGCACATGGAAACTCCCCGCGTCGGGATTCCCGACCATCTCGCGTCCCGAATGACCATGCCGGAGCAGCACGAGTATCTGCGCGAGAAGATCGGCCGACGCGGCCTCCTGCGCGCGGGCACGCTCGCCGCCGGGACGGTGGCGGGCGCCGGTCTGCTCGGCTCCAGCTCCGTCACCGCGGGCGCCGCCACGGTCACCGCGCCCGCCTTCCTGCCGTCGTCGGCGGCCGTCCGGGTGGACGGTTCGCTGGTGGCCCCGTTCGGCCGGCATCTGGCCTTCGGCGCCGACCCGAAGACCATGATGTCGGTCTCCTGGCAGGTGCCGTTCGCGGTGAAGAACCCCTTCGTCCGGATCGGTCCGAAGCCCTGGGACCTGAGCCGGCGGATCAAGGCGGAGGTGCGGTCGCTGCACACCCCCTCGCTGTCGGCCAAGCTGCCCGCGGTGGACCAGTACTACCTGCATGTCTCGCTGGAGCGGCTGCGCCCCGGGACCACGTACTACTACGGCGTGGGACACGACGGCTTCGACCCGGCGGACGCGCGCAATCTGGGGACGGTCGGCACCTTCCGCACCGCCCCGGCGCGCGCCGAGCCGTTCGTCTTCACCGCCTTCGGCGACCAGGGCGTCTCGTACGACGCCCTCGCCAACGACCAGGTGATCCTGGGCCAGAACCCGGTCTTCCATCTGCACGCGGGGGACATCTGCTACGCGGACAGCAGCGGCCAGGGGCTGCCCGCGGACACCTATGACGCGCGGGTCTGGGACCAGTTCCTGGCGCAGACCGAGTCGGTGGCCTCGCGGGTGCCGTGGATGGTGACCACCGGCAACCACGACATGGAGGCCTGGTACTCCCCCGACGGCTACGGCGGCCAGAACGCGCGCTGGTCCCTGCCGGGCGGCGGACTCGATCCGGTGAAGTCGCCGGGCGTCTACTCGTTCACGTACGGCAATGTCGGCGTGGTCGCCCTGGACGCGAACGATGTCTCCCACGAGATCCGCGCCAACACCGGCTACACCGACGGCGCCCAGACCCGCTGGCTGGACCGGCGTCTCGGCGAGCTGCGCGCGCACAAGGACATCGACTTCATCGTGGTGTTCTTCCACCACTGCGCCTTCTCGACCACGAACGCGCACGCCTCGGACGGCGGAGTGCGCGACGCGTGGGTGCCGCTCTTCGACAAGCACCGCGTCGATCTGGTCGTCAACGGCCACAACCATGTCTACGAGCGCACCGACGCGCTGCGCGGCGGCGCCGTCGGGCGCCGGGTGCCGGTCGGCGAGTCGGTCAGTTCGGTGCGCGACGGCATCGTGTACGTCACGGCGGGCGGCGCGGGCAAGGCGCTGTACGACTTCCCGGTGCCGGACAGTTACGAGGGCCATGTCGCCGATGTCGACAGCGTGCCCTCGTACCACTGGGAGCAGGGCGGCGCCAAGGCCACCGAGACCGTGGAGTGGTCGCGCGTGCGCTACACCGGGTTCTCGTTCCTCGCCGTCGAGGTGACGACGGGGCACCGCCCGGCGCTCAAGGTCTCCGCGCTCGCCGAGAGCGGCGAGCGCGTGGACCACTTCACGATTGCGCGCTGAGCCCGCACGATTACGCGCTGAGCCCGCCTCGGCCGCCGAACCGCGCCGGTCCCGGGCCGGCGCGGTTCAGTGGCCGGTCGAGCCGCCGTTGTCCCTGCGGTCGAGAGCACGCTGCAGGGCGGCGGCGGCGTTCTTGCGGTCGGATTCGCTGGTGCGGGGGGTGTGACGGACACGGCGGCGGACAGTCGTCTCGGCCATGGTGATCGACTCCTTGAGATAGCTGAGCCACGCGGCGGTGCGGAACCGCCAAGGGGGGGCACGGCCGGAGTGGCGGGGGCATACGCGGCAGGGATTACCTGCGTGAGGGCGCGTGCCAACAACCGCCATTCGCTCGATGGAGCGAGACGTTCGGCTCATTCCAAGCTAAGCGAGGATCACCGCTCTGTCTCCACGATTACTCGGACTTCCTACTATCTGAGACGGTGATCATCCCGACCTGCGGAAATCCCTCGTGGACCACAGGGCCACCGGACTACGGGGCCACCGGACTGCGGGGCTACAGCACATCCCCCTCGCGCCAGTCGAAGATCAGCGCACCGACGCCCCCGGAGGACGCGGATCCCGGCAGGGTCCGCCCCGCCGCCGGACGCAGATACGTGGAGCCCTCCTCCTCCGGCAGCCGTATCACTCCCCCGGGCGCCAGCGCCTCGATCCGGTGCGGCCAGGGCTGCCAGCCGCGCGCCCGGTAGAGCGGCGCCCCGGCGTCCGAGGCGGAGAGCGCCCCGGCGGCGTACGCGCCGTCGATCACCCGCTCCAGCGCGGCCATCACCCGGCCGCCAAGACCCCGCCCGCGCCGGTCGGCCCGTACGGCCACGGCCTCGACGTAGCCGACGCGGTAGGAGCGGCCGTCGTACAGCACCCGGCGCTGGACCACACTGCCGTGCGCGAGGAGCGTGCCGTCCGTGTCCACTACGAGGGCGTGCACACCGCCGAGCCCGTGGTCCCAGTCGTCGTCGGAGAAGCCGCCTTCGAAGGCGGCGTCCAACAGAGCGCGGATCTCGGTGAGTTCGGCCGGGGAGAGCTCATAGGTGTGGGCGGTGCGCAGGGTCTCCGTCATACGCGCCACTCTCTCAGGAGGCCGGCGCTCCGGGATATGGAACCGCCCCCGTGCCGGCAAGGGGGGCGGCCGGTACGGGGGCGGAGTCTGCGGGGCTCGGTGCCCCTGAGGGCCTGCCCCGTGTGCGGGATCGTCAGCCCATGTGCGGGTAGCGGTAGTCGGTCGGCGGGACCAGCGTCTCCTTGATGGCGCGGGTCAGCGTCCAGCGCATCAGGTTCTGCGGTGCGCCCGCCTTGTCGTTGGTACCGGACGCGCGGCCACCGCCGAAGGGCTGCTGGCCGACGACGGCGCCCGTCGACTTGTCGTTGATGTAGAAGTTGCCCGCCGCGTAGCGCAGCTTCTCCATCGCGTCGGCCGCGGCGGCGCGGTCACCGGCGATGATCGAGCCGGTCAGGGCGTACGCCGAGACGGACTCCATCTGTGCGAGCACGGTCTCGTAGTCGGCGTCGTCGTAGACGTGCACCGCGAGGATCGGGCCGAAGTACTCGGTCGTGAAGACCTCGTTCTCGGGGTCGGTGCAGGCGATGACGGTCGGCCGGACGAAGTAGCCGACGGAGTCGTCGTACGTACCGCCCGCGACGATCGTGCACGTCGGGTCGGCGGCGGCACGGTCGATGGCGGCCTTGTTCTTGGCGAAGGCGCGCTCGTCGATGACGGCTCCGATGAAGTTCGACAGATCGGTGACATCGCCCATGGCGATCCCGTCGACCTCGGCCGCGAACTCCTCCTTGAACCCGTCGTTCCAGATCGACGCCGGGACATAGGCGCGCGAGGAGGCGGAGCACTTCTGGCCCTGGTACTCGAAGGAGCCCCGGGTCAGCGCCGTCTTGAGGACCGCGCGGTCGGCGCTCGGGTGGGCGACGACGAAGTCCTTGCCGCCGGTCTCGCCGACGATGCGCGGGTAGGAGCGGTACGTCTCGATGTTGTTGCCGACGGTCTTCCACAGGTGCTGGAACGTCCTGGTCGAACCGGTGAAGTGAATCCCCGCGAGGTCGCGGTGGTTCAGGGCCACCTCGGAGACGGCGAGGCCGTCGCCCGTCACCAGGTTGATGACGCCCTTGGGCAGGCCGGCCTCCTCCAGCAGCTCCATCAGCAGCACGGCCGCGAGCGTCTGCGTCGGGGACGGCTTCCACACCACGACATTGCCCATGAGCGCGGGCGCGGTCGGCAGATTGCCCGCGATCGCCGTGAAGTTGAACGGCGTGATCGCGTAGACGAAGCCTTCGAGCGGCCGGTGGTCGAGCCGGTTCCAGACGCCGGGCGAGTTGGCCGGCGGCTGCTCGGCGAGCAGGTCACGGGCGTACTTGACGTTGAAGCGCCAGAAGTCGACGAGTTCGCAGGGGGTGTCGATCTCGGCCTGCTGGGCGGTCTTCGACTGGCCGAGCATGGTCGCGGCGGCCAGCGTCTCGCGCCACGGTCCCGCGAGCAGTTCGGCGGCGCGCAGGATGATCGCGGCGCGGTCGTCGAAGGACATGGCGCGCCAGCCCGGGGCGGCGGCCAGGGCCGCGTCGACCGCGTCGCGCGCGTCCTGCTGGGTGGCGCCGGCGAACGTACCGAGCACGGCCCGGTGGTTGTGCGGCTGTACGACGTCGACGCGCTCGCCCCCGCCCATCCGCTTCACGCCGCCGATCGTCATCGGCAGGTCGACGGGGTTCTCGGCCAGCTCCTTGAGCTTGACCTCAAGACGGGCCAGCTCCGGGGAGCCCGGGGCGTAGCCGTGCACCGGCTCGTTGACCGGCGCGGGAACCTGGGTCACAGCGTCCATGGGTGCCGAATCTCCTTCATCAGTAGGTCAGGGGGGTCGGTTTCGGTGGCGGCGGCTCAGCCGCGGCTGACCAGCGAACGCAGGAAGAACGCGAGGTTGGCGGGGCGCTCGGCGAGGCGGCGCATGAAATACCCGTACCAGTCGGTGCCGTACGCGATGTAGACACGCATCCGGTGTCCCTCGGCGGCCAGCCGGTCCTGCTCGGCCTCCCGGATGCCGTACAGCATCTGGAACTCGTACTCATCGAGCTTACGTCCGGCGCGGCGGGCGAGGCTCTGGGCGATCGCGATGACGCGCGGGTCGTGGGAGCCGACCATCGGGTAGCCGCCGCCGTTCATCAGGATCTTGAGGCAGCGGACGTACGCCCGGTCGACCTCTTTCTTGTCCTGGTACGCGACGGACGCGGGCTCCTTGTAGGCGCCCTTCACGAGCCGCACGCGCGAGCCGGACTCGGCGAGGACCCGGCAGTCCTCCTCGGTGCGGAAGAGGTACGACTGGACGACCGCGCCGGTCTGTGGGAAGCGCTCGCGCAGCTCGCCGTGGATGGCGAGCGTCGAGTCGATGGTGGTGTGGTCCTCCATGTCGAGGGTGACCGTGGTGCCGATCTCGGCGGCGGCCTCGACGACGGCGGTGACGTTCTTCAGCGCGAGGTCGTGTCCGCCGGGCAGCGCCTGCCCGAAGGAGGAGAGCTTGACGGACATCTCGGCGCGGACGCCCAGCTCCAGCGGGGCAAGGGCCTCGATCAGCCGCAGATACGCGTCCCGGGCGGCCAGCGCCTCGGTCGGGTCGGTGATGTCCTCGCCGAGGACGTCGAGGGTGACTTCCAGACCGCGGCCGGCCATGTTCTGGATCACCGGGACCGTCTCCTCGACCGACTCACCGGCGATGAAACGGTTCACCACGGGCTTGGTGACCGGTGCGGCCGAGACGACACGGCGCATTCTGTCGCTCCGCGACGCGGCAAGGATCACGGGACCCAGCACGGGGCACCTCCACGGTGAGATCGAAAGAGCCGTAACCGAACATCCGCGTAACAGAAGCGATCAGTTCAGTGCAGCAAGGAGAACCACTGTGAAACCTAAAGATCGGGCCGATCCTCTGCCATCGACACCTGTCACGCATCCGTGGCCGGGATCTCAGACATCTGTCTGAAAGCAGTGGGAGAATGTCCGAGTGAAGGACGATTATCAGGAGCTGGTCGACGAGATCTCGGCGCTGCTCGGTGTCCCCGCGACGCTGGAGAACCGGGACTTCGGACTGATCGCCTTCGGCGCGCACGACAGCGAGGACGACACGGCCATGGACCCGGTCAGGACGCGTTCGATCCTGACCAGGAAGTCCACCCCGGCGGTCCGCGCCTGGTTCGAGGGCTTCGGCATCACCCGCGCGACGGAACCGGTCCGGATCCCCGCGGCCCCGGACGCGGGCGTCTTCCGTGGCCGGATCTGTCTGCCCGTACGGCACCGGGGCACGGTGCTCGGTTACGTCTGGCTGCTCGACGACTCCGATCCGGGGCCGAGCGCGTCCCGGCTCGCGGCGGCCATGGAGGTGACCTCGCGGATCGGCGATCTGCTCGCGGACGAGGTACGGGCGGGCGCGGATCTGGCCCGCGAGCTGCGCGCCGTACTGACGGCGGGGCCCGGCTGGCAGCGGGACATGGCACTGGACGCGCTACGGGCGGCGCTGGGGCCGAGCGCGGACGGATCGCATGTGGTGCTCTGCGTGGCGCCCTGGCGCGGTGAGGAACCACGGATACGGGCGGTGCCGGGGACCGCGGCGTTGTGCACGCTGCCCTACGGGGCGGGGCGGAGGGCGGGCGGCTCGGCGAACGGGCGCCTGAACGGCTCGTCGGCGGGCACGAAGACTGGCCCGGCGAACGGCCCGACCGGCTCGGCGAATGGCTCGGCGATCGGCGCGAACGGCTCGGGCGAGGCGGACACCCTCGCCCTGCTCGTACGGCTCCGCTCACCGGACGCGCTCGCGCCCGTCCTCACGGCCGTCGCCCGGCTGCGCGAGGAGGCGGGCCCGGGGGCCGCCGCCGGTTCCTGCGCGCCGCGCCGCGGTCTGGCCGAGCTGCCCGCGGCCTGGCGGGAGGCGGTGTCGGCGGCCCGCGCCTCGGTCGCCCAGCCCCGTTTCGGCCCGGTGGCGCGGTGGACGTCGATCGGCGCGTACCGTCTGCTGACCGCGCTCCCCACCGAGCCCGACCCGGTGATCCGGCCGCTGCTGGACCCCGTACACGCCGAACTGGCCCACACCGCCGAGGTGTTCCTCGACCATGCGGGCCAGGCGGGGCGCACGGCCTCGGCTCTCGGCATCCACCGTCAGACGCTGTACTACCGGCTCTCCCGGATCGAGCAGCTGACGGGTCTGGAGCTGGACGACGGCGAGGACCGGCTGCTTCTCCATATGGCTCTGAAGGCGACCCGGCTCTGACGACGGGCCGGGCGCCCGCGGATCCACTCCACGAAGACCGGCCGGACAGGACCCAGGCCCAATCCGGTCGGACAGGACCTAGTCGGTCAGATCCACCGAACGCGCCGAGGCCGCGCCGATCTCCTCCGAGATCTCCGCCAGCACGGCCGGCGGTACGTTGTCGTCGACGGTGAGCACGACCAGCGCCTCGCCGCCCTCCTCCGCCCGCGAGACCTGCATCCCCGCGATATTGAGCCCGGCCTCACCGAGGATCCGGCCGACCGTGCCGACCACACCGGGGCGGTCCTCGTAGCGCAGCACGATCATGTGCTCGGCCAGCGCCAGCTCCACGTCGTACTCACCGATCGCGACGATCTTCTGAAGGTGCTTGGGCCCGGCCAGCGTGCCGGAGACCGAGACCTCCTCGCCACCGGAGAGCGTGCCGCGCACGGTCACCACGTTGCGGTGGTTCGGGGACTCGCTGGAGGTGGTCAGCCTGACCTCGACGCCACGCTCCTGCGCGAACAGCGGGGCGTTGACATACGACACGGTCTCGGCGACGACATCCTCGAACACGCCCTTGAGCGCGGACAGTTCGAGCACCTTCACATCGTGCTGGGTGATCTCGCCGTACACCTCGACATCGAGCCGGACCGCGACCTCGCCCGCGAGGGCGGTGAAGATCCGGCCGAGCTTCTCGGCGAGCGGCAGCCCCGGGCGTACGTCCTCGGCGATGACCCCGCCCTGGACGTTGACCGCGTCCGGCACCAACTCGCCCGCGAGCGCGAGCCGTACGGACCTGGCGACCGCGATGCCCGCCTTCTCCTGCGCCTCGTCGGTGGACGCGCCGAGGTGCGGGGTGCAGACGACCTGGTCGAACTGGAACAGCGGGGAGTCCGTGCAGGGCTCCTTGGAGTACACGTCCAGACCGGCGCCGGCGACCCGGCCCTCCTTGAGCGCGGAGGCGAGCGCTTCCTCGTCCACGATCCCGCCGCGCGCGGCGTTGACGATCCGCACCGTCGGCTTGACCTTGTGCAGCGCCTCGTCGCCGATCAGCCCCAGCGTCTCGGGGGTCTTCGGCAGGTGCACGGTGATGAAGTCCGACACCTCAAGCAGCTCGTCGAGCGTCAGCAGCTTGACGCCCATCTGCGCGGCGCGGGCCGGCTGCACATAGGGGTCGTACGCGACGATCTTCATGCCGAAGGCGGACATGCGCTGGGCGACCAGCACGCCGATGCGCCCGAGGCCGACGACGCCGAGCGTCTTCTCGCTCAGCTCCACGCCCGTGTACTTCGAGCGCTTCCACTCGCCGTTCTTGAGGGCGGTGTTGGCCTGCGGGATATTGCGCGCGGTGGCGACCAGCAGACCGCAGGCCAGCTCGGCGGCGGTGACGATGTTCGAGGTCGGCGCGTTGACGACCATCACGCCGGCCTTGGTGGCGGCGGAGACGTCCACGTTGTCGAGGCCGACGCCGGCGCGGGCGACCACCCTCAGCTTGCCCGCGGCGGCGATGGCCTCCGCGTCGACCTTGGTCGCGGAGCGGACCAGGATCGCGTCCACGTCGGCGATGGCGGGCAGCAGCTCCGCGCGGTCGGCGCCGTTGCAGTGCCGGATCTCGAAGTCCGGACCGAGCGCGTCGACGGTGGCGGGCGAAAGCTCTTCAGCGATGAGTACGACAGGTTTCGAGCTCACGTGAGTCCTCACAAGTCCCATAGCGGACGGCCGTCCCGACGGCCGCATGCGGTGGAGGGTTCTGGCCGCGTGGAAGACGCACGACGCTGTGGGCCTGACGCGTATGTGCTGAGCAGTCTAGTGCTGTCACCGGGCCGTTTTCCGCCCCTGCGGAAGGATCACCCGTACGTGCGGTCCGGCGTCGGCGTTCCGTGCGGACGGCCCCGGCTCATCCCTGGCCGGGGCCGTCCGCGCGCGGTGTTACGCGTCCTCGTTGTCCACCCAGCTCATGAGCTTGCGCAGCTCGGCGCCGGTGGTCGCGAGCAGGCTGTCGCTGTCGGCCTTCTTGTACTCGTTGTACTTCTTCAGACCGCCGTGGTACTCCTCCATCCAGTTCTTGGCGAAGGTGCCGTCCTGGATCTCGGCGAGGATCTTCTTCATCTCGACCTTGGTCTGGTCGGTGATGACGCGCGGGCCGCTGACGTAGTCGCCCCACTCGGCGGTCTCGGAGACCGACCAGCGCATCTTCTCCAGACCGCCCTCGTACATCAGGTCCACGATCAGCTTCAGCTCGTGAAGGCACTCGAAGTACGCGATCTCCGGCTGGTAGCCGGCCTCGGTCAGCGTCTCGAAGCCCGCCTTGACCAGCGCGGCGGTGCCGCCGCAGAGCACGGCCTGCTCACCGAACAGGTCGGTCTCGGTCTCCTCGGTGAAGGTCGTCTTGATGACGCCGGCGCGGGTGCCGCCGATGCCCTTCGCGTACGAGAGGGCCAGCGCGAAGGCGCTGCCGGAGAAGTCCTGCTCGACGGCCGCGATGCACGGCACGCCGCGGCCCTCCTCGTACTGGCGGCGGACCAGGTGGCCGGGGCCCTTGGGGGCGACCATCGCGACATCGACATTGGCCGGCGGCTTGATGAAGCCGTAGCGGATGTTGAGGCCGTGGCCGAAGAACAGCGCGTCGCCGTCCTTCAGGTTGTCCTTGATGGACTCCTCGTAGACCTGGCCCTGGACCGGGTCCGGCACCAGGATCATGATGACGTCGGCCTCGGCGGCGGCCTCGGCGGGCGTCACCACGCGCAGGCCCTGCTCCTCGGCCTTGGCCTTGGACTTGGAGCCCTCGTGCAGACCGACCCGGACGTCGACACCCGAGTCACGGAGCGACAGCGCGTGGGCGTGGCCCTGGCTGCCGTAACCGATGACCGCGACCTTGCGGTTCTGGATGATGGACAGGTCGGCGTCGTCGTCGTAGAACAGCTCGGCCACTGGGTCTTCTCCTTGGTGTGCGCTGCTTGGGGTGCAGGCGGCTTCGTGAATGCCGCGGCTCGCGTCCCACCGTACGGCGGGACGGTCGACGCGGGTGTCCCGGTCTCGCCATACGAGCGGACCGGGGATGACGGGGGCGTGGTTACGGACGGGGGCCGGCGGTTACGCGCTGCGGTCGAGCGCCCGCAGGCTGCGGTCCGTGATGGACCGCGCGCCACGCCCTATGGCGATCGTGCCGGACTGCACCAGCTCCTTGATGCCGTACTGCTCCAGCATCTTCAGCATGGCGTCGAGCTTGTCGCTCGATCCGGTGGCCTCGATCGTGACGGCCTCGGGTGAGACGTCCACGGTCTTGGCGCGGAACAGCTGGACGATCTCGACGATCTGGGAGCGGGTCTCGTTGTCGGCGCGGACCTTCACCAGGACGAGCTCGCGCTGGATCGCGGCGCCGGGCTCAAGTTCGACGATCTTCAGGACGTTCACCAGCTTGTTGAGCTGCTTCGTCACTTGCTCCAGGGGCAGTTCCTCGACATTGACCACGATGGTGATGCGGGAGATGTCGGGGTGCTCGGTGACACCGACGGCGAGCGAGTCGATGTTGAAGCCGCGGCGGGAGAACAGCGCGGCGATCCGGGCGAGGATGCCGGGGGTGTTCTCCACCAGAACGGAGAGCGTGTGCCTGGTCATGTGTCGGTCTCTTCTCTCGGTCTCTCGGGCTCTCGTTCCGCGGCTCAGTCGTCCGCGCCGTCACCGAAGTCGGGGCGGACGCCCAGAGCGGCCATGACCTCGTCGTTGGAGGTGCCCGCGGCGACCATCGGCCACACCTGGGCGTCCTCGTGGACGATGAAGTCGACCACGACGGGGCGGTCGTTGATGGCGTTGGCCTTGGCGATCACCGCGTCCAGCTCGTCCGGGGACTCGCAGCGCATCGCGACACAGCCCATGGCCTCGGACAGCTTGACGAAGTCCGGGACGCGGGTGCCGCCGCTGGGACCGTCGGCCACGTCCTGGCCGGAGTGCAGCACGGTGTTGGAGTAACGCTGGTTGTAGAAGAGGGTCTGCCACTGGCGGACCATGCCCAGCGCGCCGTTGTTGATGATCGCGACCTTGATCGGGATGTTGTTGAGCGCGCAGGTGGTGAGTTCCTGGTTGGTCATCTGGAAGCAGCCGTCGCCGTCGATGGCCCAGACCGTGCGGTCCGGCTGCCCCGCCTTGGCGCCCATGGCGGCCGGCACGGCGTATCCCATGGTCCCGGCGCCGCCGGAGTTCAGCCAGGTGGCGGGCTTCTCGTACTCGATGAAGTGCGCGGCCCACATCTGGTGCTGGCCGACGCCCGCCGCGTAGATGGTGTCCTCGGGGGCGAGCTGACCGATGCGCTGGATGACCTGCTGCGGCGAGAGGGTGCCGTCCGCGGGCTGGTCGTAGCCGAGGGGGTAGGTCTCGCGCCAGCGGTTGAGGTCCTGCCACCAGGCGGTGTAGTCGCCGACGCGGCCCTCGGTGTGCTCGGACTGGACGGCCTGGACCAGATCGGCCAGGACCTCGCGGGCGTCGCCGACGATCGGCACGTCCGCGGTGCGGTTCTTGCCGATCTCGGCCGGGTCGATATCGGCGTGGACGATCTTGGCGTGCGGCGCGAAGCTGTCCAGCTTGCCGGTGACGCGGTCGTCGAAACGGGCTCCGAGGGCGACGATCAGGTCGGCCTTCTGCAGCGCGGTGACGGCGGTGACCGATCCGTGCATGCCCGGCATTCCCACGTGCAGCGGGTGGCTGTCGGGGAACGCGCCCAGCGCCATCAGGGTGGTGGTGACGGGGGCGCCGGTGAGCTCGGCGAGGACCTTCAGCTCGGCGGTGGCGCCGGCCTTGAGGACGCCGCCGCCGACGTACAGCACCGGGCGCCTGGCCTGCGTGATCAGCTTGGCGGCCTCGCGGATCTGCTTGGCGTGCGGCTTGGTCACCGGGCGGTAGCCGGGCAGGTCGTGGGTGGGCGGCCAGCTGAAGGTCGTCTCCGCCTGGAGCGCGTCCTTGGCGATGTCCACCAGGACCGGTCCCGGGCGCCCGGTGGAGGCGATGTGGAAGGCCTCCGCGATGGTGCGCGGGATGTCCTCGGCCTTGGTGACCAGGAAGTTGTGCTTGGTGATCGGCATGGTGATGCCGCAGATGTCCGCCTCCTGGAAGGCGTCCGTCCCGATGGCCTTGCTGGCCACCTGGCCGGTGATCGCGACCATCGGCACGGAGTCCATGTGCGCGTCGGCGATCGGGGTGACCAGGTTGGTGGCGCCGGGGCCCGAGGTGGCGATGCAGACGCCCACCTTGCCGGTGGCCTGGGCGTAGCCCTCGGCGGCGTGGCCCGCGCCCTGCTCGTGGCGGACGAGGATGTGGCGGACCCGGGTGGAGTCCATCATCGGGTCGTACGCGGGGAGGATGGCGCCGCCGGGGATGCCGAATACGGTGTCGGCCCCCACTTCCTCAAGAGAGCGGATGAGGGACTGCGCGCCCGTGACGTGCTCAACGGAGGCGGGGGACGGTCCGCCGTTACGGGCCCGCGGCTGCGGATGGTGGGCCCCGGTGGCCTGCTCGGTCATCGGCATTCTCTTCTCGAAGAGGCTGAGGGTTTTTGCGAGGGTTTGGGGTGTGCCGGTGCAACAAAAAACCCCTCGTGCCGTGAGGCAGGCGAGGGGAGCGCGTCGGTGTGGTTCTGCAGAGCGGTTCGGGACTCTGCTTCAGCCGACGCGCTTTCCAAGTACGAGAATTCGGGTGCGCATGGCACTGACCCTCCCTCCGGCGCGCCATGGCTGTCAAGCGGGTGGGACGGGAGTCTCACTATTTGAGCGGATCGAGGGGCATCGAAGGGTGCGGAATCCGGTCACCCGGGGAGGGCCGGGAGGGCCGTACGGGCAGGGCGCTTCCGGTCAGCACGGGCAGGGCCGCGCCGCCCGGCAGGGGGTACGTGCCGGCCAGCAGGGCGCGGCGCAGCCGGTACTCGTCCAGCGGTCCCGAGAAGGCCATCCCCTGGCCGTGGGTACACCCCATGGCGCGCAGCGCGAGGACCTGCTCGGGGACGTCGACCCCGTCGGCCACGGACTGCATGCCCAGATCACCGGCGATCCGCAGCAGCCCCGCCGTGATCTTGTGCAGCCGCGCGGACTCCACGATGCCCTCCACCAGAGCGCGGTCCAGTTTCACCACGTCCACGGGGAGCCTGCGCAGGGCGCTGATCGCGGCGTAGCCACTGCCGAAGCCGTCGAGGGCGATCCGTACCCCCAGCCGGCGCAGCGCGACGAGCCGGTGCTCCAGCTCGTCGAGGGAGGCCCGCGGGTCGCTGTCGGACAGCTCGATCATCAGGGCCCCCGAGGGCAGCCCATGGCGGGTGAGCAGGGTCTCGATGGAGCCGGGCGGCATGGACTTGTCGAGCAGTCTGCGGGCCTGGAGCCGTACCGCGACGGGCACGGTATGGCCGATTCTCGCCCGTTCCGCGGCTTGGGAGACGGCCTCTTCCAGCAGCCGGCGGCCGAGCTCCGCGGTGCGGTCGCTGTCGTCGGCGACGCGCAGGAACTCCGCGGGGGTGAACAGGATGCCCTGGGCGGAGCGCCAGCGTGCCTGGGCGGCGACGGCGGAGACCCGTCCGGTGGTGAGGTGCACCACCGGCTGGTGGAGCAGGGCGAATTCGCCGTCGTGCAGGGCGGTGCGCAGCCGGGTGGCCAGCTCGGTCCTGC
Source organism: Streptomyces sp. NPDC056835 (assembly GCF_042789485.1). Lineage (NCBI taxonomy): Bacteria > Bacillati > Actinomycetota > Actinomycetes > Kitasatosporales > Streptomycetaceae > Streptomyces > Streptomyces sp. NPDC056835. The sequence continues at coordinate 94,757 of NZ_JBHUBB010000017.1, read as the reverse complement.
GTACGACGTCGGCCTGCATCTGGGGTGCGTACAGCTCGACGCGGTTCTTGCCCGCGGCCTTGGCGCGGTACATGGCGAGGTCCGCGTTGCGCATGAGTTCGGTGGGGGTTATGCCCGGTTCCGCGAAGGCGATGCCGATGGAGGCGGCGACCCGGACATCGTTGCCGTCGATGCGATACGGCTGCGAGAGCCTGAGGCGCAGCCGGTCGGCGATCTCGTGGACCTGGCGCTCGCGGGCGGTCCTGTCGTCGTTCCCGTCGCCGAGGACGATGGCCGCGAACTCGTCGCCGCCGAGTCTGGCCGCGGTGTCACCGGCCCGTACGGAGTCCTGGAGCCGGTGGGCGGCGAGGATCAGCAGCTCGTCCCCGACCTGATGGCCCAGCCGGTCGTTGACGCCCTTGAAGCCGTCGAGGTCGATGAAGAGCACGGCCGTGCCGGGATCGGTCGTACGACGGCCGGAGAGGGCTTGTCGTACGCGCTCGGTGAACAGGGCGCGGTTGGGCAGGTCGGTGAGCGGGTCGTGCTCGGCGTTGTGCTGGAGCTGCGCCTGGAGGCGTACCCGTTCCGTGACGTCCCGGCTGTTGAAGATCAGCCCGCCCTGGTGGCGGTTGACGGTGGACTCCACGTTGAGCCAGTCGCCGGTCCCTGATCGGAAGCGGCACTCGATGCGGGTGGTGGGTTCCTCGGAGGGCGGCGCGGCCAAGAAGCGCCGTACTTCGTGGACCACCCGGCCGAGGTCGTCGGGGTGGATGATCGAGGCCAGTTCCGCGCCGACGAGATCTTCCGCCTCCCGGCCGTACACGCCCGTGGCGGCGGGGCTGACGTAGCGGAGTATGCCGGAGGGCGCGGCGATCATGATCACATCGCTTGAGCCCTGGACCAGGGACCGGAAGTGGTTCTCCTTCTGGGCCAGTTCATGGGTGAGCGCGATGTTGTCGACGAGCATGATGCCCTGCCGTACGACCAGCGCGAGCACGACCGCGCAGCCGGTGAGGACCACCACCCGGTCGACCCGGCGGCCCTCGATCACGTTGTAGAGGATGCCCAGCGTGCAGACGGCCGCGGCCAGATAGGGCGTGAGCGCGGCGAGCGAGCCGGCGATCGGACGGCTGGAGGTACGGGGCTGACGTGGCTGCGGCGGGCTCTCCGGGATACGGCGCATGCCCCATGGCGCGTAGGCGAGGAGCAGCGAGCCGGCGAACCAGCCGGCGTCCAGCAGCTGCCCCGAGCGATAGGTCTCCCGCAGCAGCGGGGAGGTGAACAGGGCGTCGCACAGTACCGTCAGGGCGAGTGCGGCGATCGCGGTGTTGACGGCGGAGCGGCTGCCCGTGGCCCGTCGGAAGTGCAGCGCGAGCACCATGCTGACCAGCACGATGTCGAGCAGCGGATAGGCGAGGGAGAGCGCCGCCTGGGTCACGCTCTCGCCCTGGAAGTGCGCCGTGCGCGCGAGGGCGAGGCTCCAGGAGAGGGTGAGCAGCGAGCCGCCGATCAGCCAGGAGTCGAGCGCCAGACAGAGCCAGCCGGCCCTGCTGACCGGGCGCTTGGCGAGGACGAGCAGCCCCACGATGGCGGGTGGCGCGAAGCAGAGGAAGAAGAGATCGGCGAGTGAGGGGCTGGGCACCGGTTCGTCGAGGATGACTTCGTACCAGCCCCAGACGGCGTTCCCTCCGGCGGCCATCGCGGAGGAGAACGAGAACAGCAGCCAGGCGGGCCGGAAGCGGCTGCCGTGGCCGCGCGCGTAGAAGAAGCAGGAGACCGCGGCGATCGCGGCGGCCAGACTCAGCCCGAAGTCACCCATGAACAGGGCCAGTTCGGGTGAGCCCCAGCCCAGCGCAGCGCCGGCCGCGTAGCCCGCGCAGATCAGGGCGAGCAGGAGCTGCGCGACCAGCCCCGAGCCGCTGCCCGAGACCGCCCGCCTGCCGATGAGTACGCCCTCGGCGCTCACCGGAGAACCCCGGGGGGTGTCGCCGTCACCGCCGAAGGAACCCGCGTGTTGACCGGGATGTCCGGAGGCCGTCGCCGGCGCCCCTGCCGCGTCGGATCGTTCGTCCATTGGCCGTACATCGCCCCGTCGCCCCCCTCGCATTCTGATCGCTCCGCTGCGCCGCCCCAGGCGCGCCGCAGCCCCCAGATCGGGACGATACACCAGTCTCGTCACTCAGGGACATAGTTCTTCTACTCTCCGTGACGACCAGGAACGTTGTCGGCCACGAGGGTGTCCGGACGGCTGCGGAGAGTGGCCAGGGAGTGCCTTCCGGATCTTGACGCGGGGTGCTTCGGCCCGGGGGCGGCCGGTGGGTTCGGGTCAGCCGGCGGGCTGGGGGTCAGCCGGTGGGTTCGGGGTCAGCCGGTGGTGAGGACGAGGTTGCGCGGCTCCTCCCCGGCCGCGAACAGGGTGAGCTGGCCGGCCAGCAGCCGCTTCACGCGCGGCAGGAACGCCGAGGTGGAGCCGCCGACATGGGGACTGATGAGGACACCCGGGGCGTGCCAGAGCGGATGACCGGCGGGCAGCGGTTCCGGATCGGTGACGTCCAGGGCGGCCCTGATCCGTCCGCTCCCGGTCTCGGCGAGCAGGGCCGTGGTGTCGACGACGGCGCCGCGCGCGACGTTGACCAGCAGCGCGTCGTCCTTCATCCGGGCCAGGAACTCCGCTCCGGCCAGGCCCCTCGTCCCCTCGGTGAGCGGGGTGGAGAGGATCACCACGTCGGCGTCGGGGAGCAGTTCGGGAAGATCGGTGAACGCGCGGACGGCGCCGCGCTCCGTGGTGCGGGCGGAGCGGGCGACGCGCACCACCCGCGCGCACTCGAAGGGCGCGAGCCGGTCCTCGATGGCCGCGCCGATCGATCCGTACCCGACGATCAGTACGGACTTGTCGGCGAGCGCCGGGTAGAAGCCGGAGCGCCACTCCTCCCGCTGCTGGCCGGTGACGAAGCCGGGGATGCCGCGCAGGGAGGCGAGGATCAGGGCCAGGGTGAGTTCGGCGGTGCTGGCCTCGTGGACACCCTTGGCGTTGCACAGGCGTACGCCGGCGGGAAGCGAGCCGAGGGCGGGGGCCACATGGTCAATGCCCGCCGAGAGGGTCTGGACGACACGTACGGAGGTCATGGCGGCGAGCGGCCGTATCGCGATCTTTGGCCCCTTCATGTACGGGACGGCGTAGAAGGCGCAGTCGGCCGGGTCGGCGGGGTACTCCTCGCCGCCGTCCCAGAAGAGATAGCGCGGCCCTTCGGGAAGCCCCTCGATCCCGTCGGCCCGCAAGGGGAGCCATACGTCTGAAGTCATGGTCAGGAGGCTATGCGATGGGTGCCGGAGCGATGAGGTTAGCTTGAGGGCGGCACAAGGAGGGGTACGGCGTTGGAGCGCAGGACAATCGGTGCGGCGGCGCTCGAAGTGGGCGCGATCGGCCTCGGCTGTATGCCGATGCACTGGGCCTACACCGGCTCGCAGCAGCACGGCGACCGTTCACTCCGTACGGTGCACGCGGCGCTCGACGCCGGTACGAGCCTGCTCGACACGGCCGATATGTACGGCCCCTTCACCAATGAGCTGCTGCTGGGGCGGGTGCTCGGGCAGCGGCGGGCGGACGTCTTCGTCTCGACCAAGTGCGGGCTGCTCGTCGGTGATCAGCACATCGTCGCCAACGGCCGCCCCAGCTATGTGCGGCGGGCCTGTGACGCCTCGCTGCGGCGCCTCCAGACCGATGTGATCGACCTCTACCAGCTGCACCGCGCGGATCCCGAGATACCGGTCGAGGAGACCTGGGGCGCGATGGCGGAGCTGGTGGCCGCGGGGAAGGTGCGGGCGCTCGGGCTGTGCGCGGTGGGGGCGCGCGCGTCCCGGCGCAGATCGGGGACGCATCTGCACGAGTCGACGATCCGCCAGCTGGAGCGGGTGCAGCAGATCTTTCCGGTGAGCGCGGTGGAGGCGGAGCTCTCGGTCTGGTCGCCCGAGGCGCTGGAGCGGCTGCTGCCGTGGTGCGAGGCGCGCGGTATCGGGTTTCTGGCCGCGATGCCGCTGGGCAATGGCTTTCTGACCGGCACGCTCACGCCGGGGCAGGGTTTCGAGCCGGACGACGTACGGGCGCGGCATCCGCGGTTCACGGCGGAGATGATGGCCGCGAACCAGCCGCTGGTGGTGGGGTTGCGGCGGATCGCGGCGCGGCACGGCGCGACTCCGGCGCAGGTGGCGCTGGCGTGGGTGCTGAGCAGCGGGCGGCATGTGGTGCCGCTGCCGGGGACGAAGCGGGAGCGGTGGGCGGTGGAGAACGCGCGGGCGGCGGGGCTGACGCTGACGGTCCGGGATCTGGCCGAGATCGCGGAGCTGCCGCCGGTGCGGGAGTCATGGGAGTGAGCGTGGCCGCGGTGCGCGAACGGCGGCGGTGTGAGAACCGTTGGGAACGGTAGAGCTCAGGGAAATCGCAGCCTTCGAAGGGATCGAACCGTGCAACGTTCAGCAGTGACGGCCGTAGGGACCGCTGTCGCCCTTCTCGTGTTGGCGGGATGCTCCTCCGGCGGCGGTACGGGTCCCGAGCCCGGCCGGAGCGCCACGACGACGCCGGTCGCCGCGACGTCGGGGGCCGCGGCTCCGAGCCCGTCGGCCGCGCCGGCCAAGGGCTCGGTGAAGGTGGTGTCCACCCTGACGGAAGGGCTCACCTCGCCCTGGGGCCTGGCGGCGCTGCCGGACGGCGACGCGCTGGTGTCCGCGCGCGACGAGGGGACGATCACCCGGGTGGACGCGGAGACCGGGAAGAAGACCGTGATCGGTTCGGTGCCCGGGGTCTCCCCGGCGGGCGAGGGCGGGTTGCTGGGCATCGCGCTCTCTCCTTCGTACGCCTCGGACCATCAGGTGTACGCGTATTTCACGACCGCCTCGGACAATCGCATCGCGCGGATGATCTACGACGAGAAGAAGCCGGCGGGGCAGCAGTTGGGGGCGCCCGACACCGTGCTGCGCGGCATTCCGAAGGGCACCGTCCACAACGGCGGACGGATCGCTTTCGGCCCGGACAAGATGCTCTACGCGGGCACCGGCGAGACCGGTGACACGGGCCTCGCGCAGGACAAGAAGTCGCTGGCCGGAAAGATCCTCCGGATGACTCCGGACGGGCAGCCCGTACACGGCAATCCGGAAGCGGATTCGGTCGTCTATTCCCTGGGCCACCGCAATGTGCAGGGACTGGCCTGGGATTCCGAGAAGCGGCTGTGGGCCTCGGAGTTCGGCCAGAAAACCTGGGACGAGCTGAATCTCATCGAACCGGGCAAGAATTACGGCTGGCCCGATGTGGAGGGAAAGGCCGGTAAGCCGGGCTTTGTCGACCCGGTCGAGCAGTGGCGGACGGACGAGTCGTCGCCGAGCGGTATCGCGTACGCGGAGGGCTCGATCTGGATGGCGGCGCTCCAGGGCGAGCGGCTGTGGCGGATTCCCCTGGCGGGGCGGGAAGCCGCGGCCGCGCCTCAGGCGTTCCTCAAGGGAGAGTACGGCCGTCTGCGCACGGTGCTTTCGGTGGGCGGCGACAGGGTGTGGCTGATGACCAGCAATACGGATGGCCGGGGCACACCGAAGCCGGGGGACGACAGGATCCTCCTGCTGGAGGTCGCGTAGCGATACGCGCCGGCGCGTGGTGAACAGCGCCGCCGGGCGCCGCCCATCGGCACGCGACGCCGCCCCACCTGTCCGTGCGGCTGCTAAACCGCGGAATCCGGGAAAAGGCGCAGGCGGTGCGAGAGCGCCGCCGCTTCCGTACGGCCCGACACACCCAACTTGGCCAGGATGTTGGAGACATGGACGCTCGCCGTCTTGGGCGAGATGTACAGCTCCTCGGCGATCCCTCGGTTGCTGTGACCGGCGGCGACCAGCCGCAGGACGTCCTGTTCCCGGGGGGTCAGACCCAGCGCGCGGGCCGGGTCGGGATCCGGGTCGGTGCCCCGGGCCGTACGGACCTCGGCGGGCGTCGGCGCGAGGCTGATCCGGGCCCGCCCGGCGAGCGATTCGATCTCCTCGGTCAGCGGACGCGCGCCGAGGTCGCGGGCCGCGGTGTGAGCCAGGATGAGCAGGTCCGCGGCGTCGGCGCGGTCGGCGTGGTGGTCCAGCAGGGCGGCGGCCCATCGCTGCCGGACGAGCGCCAGTTCATAGGGCCGTTCCGTCACTTCGAAGGCGGCGACGGCGCGCGCCCACAGCTCCGGCGCCATGGTGCCCTCCGCCCGCGCCAGCTCCGCTTCCAGCATGAGGCCGTACGCGTGCCAGACAGGCACGAGCGTGGGCATCCGCTTGGCGTGAAGGCGTATGGCCGCAAGGATCGCCGCCCGTCCGGCGTCCGCGTCCGGCAGCCCTCGGGCGTCCGCCTCGATCGAGGCCGCCGCGCACAGCAGCGGCAGTGCGTACTGCCGGGTGCCCGGCGGCAGGCCGTGCTCGGTGATCCGCTCGAACTCGGCCCTGGCGTCGGCCAGCGCGCCGCGCCGCGCGGCGACGCGCATCGCGAGCCGGGTCGGCGGTATGAGGTGCTGCGGCTGGAAGTCATGGGTGCCGAAGAAGCTCCGGGCCAGCTCCACCTGGCGCTGTGCCTCGTCGAAATCACCTCGGGCCAGCGCCAGTTCGGCGCGGCGTCCGGCGACCAGACCGCGTGCCTTGTGGGACCGGGCGAGCTCCACCGTGTCGTCGAGGACGGCTTCCGCCTCGGTCCAGCGTCCGAGGGAGAAGAGGGAGTGGGCCAGGTTGTGCCGCACCCAGGCCTCTGTATCGGCGAGACCTCGCTGATGGCTGAAGGCGATGCCCTGCTCGGCGGCGGCCACCGCTTCCCCGGAGCGGCCCATGCTCTCCAGCGTGGACGGCAGATTGATACTGGCCCGCCCCAGGATTCCGACGGCGCCCAGCTCGACGGCCCGGTCACGGGCGTCGTACAGCTCGGCGATGCCCTCCTCGACGCCGCCCGCGTCGGCGGTGAGCCAGCCGCGGGTGAGGCGGGCGTGCAGTTCGGTGAGCTCGGCGCCGACCAGCCTGGCGTACTCCACGGCCCGGTCGGCGGCGGCCAGGCTGTCGGGACCCGGCTGGTGCAGGGCGCCCCAGCTCGCGACCATGGCGAGGACTTCCGCGTGTACGGCGGACGGTTGCATCCCGCGCACCAGCTCCTGGGCGGTGGCCAGTTCCTGCCAGCCGTCGCCCCGTGTGAGGTCCTGCGTCAGGCGGGAGCGCTGGATCCAGAACCAGGCGGCGCGCAGCGGATCCTTCCCGCCGTCCTCGCCCTCCAGGATCCGCAGGGCCTTCTTGGAGATGGCCAGGGCGCGTTCGCGCTCACCGCCGGAGCGGGCGGCGACCGTCACCTCCGCCATCAGATCCAGATAGCGCAACGGCGAGGATGTCGGATCGCCGCCGCACGGCGGATAGACCTCGACGTCGTCCGGTGGCCGCAGGGTGCCGCGTACCTCCTCGGGGGCGTCGTCCCACAGCTCCATGGCCCGTTCGAGCAGCCTCAGTTGCTCGGAGTACGCGTAGCGCCGGCGCGCCTCCACGGCGGCGCTCAGCACCGCGGGGAGGGCCTTGGCCGCGTCATGCGCGTGGTACCAGTGGCTGGCGAGGCGGGTGGTGCGCTCGTCGGCCCGTACGAGCGAGGGATCGGCCTCAAGCACCTCGGCGTAGCGGCGGTTGATCCGGGAGCGCTCGCCCGGGAGCAGATCGTCGCTGACCGCCTCGCGCACCAGCGAGTGCCGGAAGCGGTAGCCGTCGCCGTCGGCCGTGGGCAGCAGGATATTGGCGCTGACGGCGGCCCGCAGCGCCTCGATCAGCTCGTCCTCCGCGAGCCGTCCGACGGCGGCCAGCAGCCGGTATTCGACGGTCGTGCCGCCCTCGGCGACGATCCTGGCGACCCGCTGGGCGTCCTCGGGCAGCGCCTCGACCCTGACGAGCAGCAGATCGCGCAGGGAGTCGCTCAGACCGGTGCCGCACGCCGTCCCGATGGAGCAGGCCAGCTCCTCCACGAAGAACGCGTTGCCGTCGGAGCGTTCGAAGATCTGCTCCAGCAGGGGCGGGTCCGGTTCGGCCGCGAGGATGCCCGTGAGCTGGCTCCGTACTTCGGCGCGGTTGAAGCGCGAGAGCTCGATACGGCGGACGGAGCGCAGCCGGTCCAGCTCGGCCAGGAGCGGGCGCAGCGGGTGGCGGCGGTGGATGTCGTCGGCGCGGTACGTGGCGAGCACGACGAGCCGGCCGCGGCGCAGCGCGCGGAAGAGATAGGCGAGCAGATGGCGGGTGGAGGCGTCCGCCCAGTGCAGATCCTCCAGGACGATCACGACCGTACGGTCGGCGGCCAGCCGCTCCAGCAGGCGCGCGGTGAGCTCGAAGAGCCTGGCGGTGCCGTCCTCACCGAGCGCGCCGCGGTCCGACTGCCCCAGCTCGGGCAGGAGCCGGGCCAGTTCGTCCTCCTGGCCCTCGGCCGCCGCCTTCAGCTCGTCGGGCAGCTGACGGCGCAGCGAACGCAGCGCGGTGGAGAAAGGCGCGAACGGCAGTCCGTCCGCGCCTATTTCCACGCATCCGCCGACCGCCACGACGGCTTTCTCGGAGCAGGCCACTTTGTGCAGCTCCTCGATGAGCCGCGTCTTGCCGACCCCGGCCTCGCCACCGATGAGCAGCGCCTGGGGCTCGCCCGCGGTGGCGCGGGCGAGCGCTTGGGTGAGGGCGGTGAGTTCGCCGGATCTGCCGACGAACACGGGGCTGACTGACCTGGTCTCCACGCGCCCGAGCATCGCACAGGGGTCTGACGGCGCGGCACTGGTTATCGAGTGGAGTGCCATCACGTCACGTCACGTCACGCCGCGCGCGTGAACCGGTCGTGCGGGGTGGTCACCCGCCCCTCCCGGGCTTGCTTGGACGCTCGCCGCGCCTGCCGGCGGGCGGTGCGGATCTCGCGTACGAGCCGCCGCTGGTCGGCCCTGCGGATCAGCTCGGCCGCGTTGATCTTGTGAAGTTCGTACTCGAACATCGGGTCCCCCTGGTGAAGGTGTCTGGCGTCTGGTGATGCCTCTACCTTCGTCTCCCAGGGGGTACGGCCACATCGGGAGAGTGCCGCATCTTGACGGGCCCCGGTGCCTTAGAAACAGGGGCGCGGACGTACGTACGGCCTAAGGCCCCGGCTGTGACGCCGTGCGGGCCTTAGACCGGGGGAAGGAACGCCGGAAGCGGGCGGGCTCAGGGGGTGGGGGCAGGGGCGGCGGGGGCTGTGGGGAGCGCCGCGAAGAGGTCGAAGTACATGCCGAAGGAGACCAGCAGCCCCAGGAAGCCGAGGATCGCTCCGGCCAGCGCGAAGGGGCGGACCCAGCCGGTGCGCTGCGGCAGGGCCAGCACGATCGCTCCGACGAGCAGCGCCACCAGGGCCACCGCGCCGTTGACCGCGGCGGTGACGTGCCAGCCGTCGGCGTAGATCGCGGAGATCTGCTGCTCCGCGGTGCTGGACTGGCCGGTCTTGAGCTGTCCCACCAGGCCCTGGCGCTCGGCGAGAACGCGGCTCGTCCAGGTGCCGGTGAGGGCGACGATCCCGAGGCAGACGGCGACGATGGAGGCGGCCGCGGAGCCGAGACCGGACGGGCGGCTCGCCGCGGCGGCGTCGTCACCGTCCAGGTCGTCGTCCTCGTCGTCCTCGGCGTCGTCGTCATGGCCTTCGGCCGCGGTGGCGTCCTTGTCGACGGGCTCGGCGACGGACCCCTTCGTGAGGTCGGCCTTGGGGCCGGTCTTGGTCTCCGCCGTCGCCTCGGCGCCGGAGGCGGCGGTCTCGGCCGTCTCCGGGTCGGTGGTCTGAGCGGCGGTCTCGGTCTCGGGGGTCGGGTTCATATCGCGCACGCTAGGGGCCCTGTCTGAGAACTTCCTGAGAACGCCGAAACTCGCGGTGAAATGAACGTTTCGAAGTCGGGTCGAGGGTCCCCGCGGTCAGCCGTCGGTGCCCGCCCGCTCGCGCCACTCGGACGCCAGGAGCGACCAGATCTCGGTGTCCTGCCGTACGCCGCGGTGCGGATAGCTCTCCCGCAGCACCCCGTCCCGTGTCATGCCGAGCCGCCGCGCGACCTTGACGCTCGCGGTGTTGGCGGACGACACCTGCCACTCCACGCGGTGCATCCCGCGCTCCTCCACCGCCCAGTCGATCAGTACCCGGGCCGCGCGTGTGACCAGACCGCGCCCCGTCGCGGCGGGCTCCAGCCAGCAGCCGACCTCGCAGTTGCCGGTCGTCGCGTCGAAGAGGCGGAAGAGCACGCCGCCGACGAGGGTGGAGTCGAGCCAGATCCCGTAGATCCGTCCGCTGTCGGCCGCCTGCTTCTCCGCGTACGAGGTGAGCAGCGCGCGGGCCGACGCGGGATCGGTGACGGCGGCGGCCAGCTTGATGTGTTCATCGACCAGGTCCCTGGCGCGGTCCATATGGGCGAGGAATTCCTCGGCCCGCCATGGTTCCAGCGGGCGCAGCTCCGCTCCGTCACCCAGGGGTATCGCGAACATGGGGCTCCTTCTGCCTGCGAGCGAGTAGCTGTACGGGTGTTCACCGCACGAGCACGCTGTCCTCGGTCTCGCGCGGCTCGGGGATCTTCGCATGTCCGCGCCGTTGCGGCGCTTCGATACTGATCCGCGGCAGCCAGCGGTCGAGCCGGCGCGGCAGCCACCAGTTGGCGCCGCCGAGCATATGCATCAAGGCCGGGACCAGCAGCGTACGGAGGACGAAGGCGTCCAGCGCGACCGCCGCCGCCAGCGCGATCCCGAACATGGCGATGACCCGCTCACCGCTCAGGACGAACGCGAGGAAGACCGAGATCATGATGACCGCCGCGGAGTTGATCACCCGCCCGGTCTCGGCGAGGCCGACGCGGACCGCCCGCCGGTTGTCCCCCGTCTTCAGCCACTCCTCGTACATCCGGCTGACCAGGAAGACCTGATAGTCCATGGAGAGCCCGAAGAGCACCGAGACCATGATCACGGGCAGGAAGGGCTCGATCGGGCCCGCGCTGCCGAGCCCCAGCAGCTCACTCCCCCACCCCCACTGGAAGATCGCGACGACGACCCCGAACGACGAGGCGACGGCGGCCACATTCATCAGCGCGGCCTTGACCGGGATGCCCACGGACCGGAAGGCGAGCAGCAGGAGCAGACAGCCGAGGGTGATCACGACCCCGACGAAGAGCGGCAGTTTGCCGATGATGATCTCCGCGAAGTCGTCATAGCTCGCGGTGAGCCCGCCGACGTGCACGTCCAGGGAGGTACCGGCCTCGGCCTCGGGAAGGACATGTGTACGCAGCCGGTCGACCAGCTCGCTGGTGTCCTTCGCCTGGGGTGCCGAGTCGGGTACGACGGTGAGCGCCGCCGTGTCGCCGCTGCCGTTGAACGTGATCGGGCCGACGGAGGCGACGCCCTCCGTCGTACGCAGCGTGCTGGGCAGTTGGTCCATGGCGAGCCGGTCGGCGGCGCCGTCCATGTGCGCGACCAGCGTCAACGGGCCATTGACGCCGGGGCCGAACCCTTCCGCGAGCCGGTCGTACGCCTGCCGAGTGGTGGTGGAGGCCGGGTTGTTGCCCTGGTCGGAGGTGCCCAGATGCAGCGAGAAGGTGGGCAGGGCGAGGACCAGCATCACGGCGGCGGCCACGGTGCCGAGCAGCTTGGGATGGCGTTCGACGAAGAGGGACCAGCGGGCGGCGAAGGTCGTGGGCCGGTCGGGCTCGGGTCCGTGCGCGGCGAGCCGCGCGCGTTCGCGCCGGCTCAGCGCCCGCGTACCGATGTACGAGAGCAGGGCGGGCAGCAGGGTCACGGACGCACCGACGGTCAGGACGACCGTGAGCGAGGCGGCGATCGCGACACCGTTGAGGAAGCTCAGCCCCAGGATCAGCATGCCCAGCAGGGCGATACAGACCGTGGCCCCGGCGAAGACAACGGCTCTGCCGGTGGTCGCGACCGCGTCGACCGCCGCCTCGTGGACGCTCAGGCCACGTTTGAGGCCCGTACGGTGCCGGGTCACGATGAACAGCGCGTAGTCGATGCCGACCCCGAGGCCGATCAGCAGTCCGAGCATCGGTGCGAAATCGGCGACCGTCATCACATGGCCGAGCAGCGCGATGCCCGCGTACGCCGTGCCGACCGAGACCAGCGCCGTGGCCAGGGGCAGCAGACTGGCGGCGAGCGAGCCGAAGGCGAGGAAGAGGACGACGGCGGCGACGCCCACGCCCACGATCTCGGCGGTGTGCGCCGTGGTGGATTCGGTGAGCGCGACGGCGCTGCCGCCGAGTTGTACGTCCAGTCCGTCGTCCGCGGCGGCCTTCGCGGTGTCGACCACCGCTTCGGCCTGTGCCACGGGGATCTCGTCGGTCGGCTGGGCGAAGGTGATCCGCGCGTAGGCGGTCCGGCCGTCCGCGCTGATCTGTGCGGCGCCGTCGGCCGCGTAGGGGCCGGCGACGGAGGAGACGCCGGGCAGCTTGCCGACCTTGTCGAGCATCGCCCCCATGCGCTGCTGGACATCGGGCGTACGGACGGAGCCGTACCCCGGACCGGCGCCTGGGGCGCGGTCCGCGTGCCAGACGATGGTGTTGTCGTCGCCGCCGAGCCCCCGGAAACCGTCGTTGAGGAGCTGGGCGGCGCGGCCCGACTCGGTGCCGGGTGCCTCGTAGTCGTTGGAGTACGAGGACCCCAGCACGCCCGCGGCGGTCGAGACACCGCCGAGGGCGAGCAGCCAGAGGAGAACGGCGAGGAGACGGTGCCTGATGCACCACCGCGCGATGGCTGCCAACGGATCTCCCTGGGTCACTCGTAGGAGATCCACTGTCGCAGCGATTAGTGATCGATTGTCCGTTTGGTGGGTTTACTCACAACCTGTGGCGCACGGGAACCCGGGCGGCTCCGGCCCCTCAGCCGGAGACGCTCACCCGCCCGTTCTCGATGTGGCCCATCAGACGGCGGCGGAAACCGGTCCCGGCACCGGGGTCGGCGTCCGTGTCCATACCGCCGTCGGTGGTGACCTCGATGTCGTACCAGCCGTGCGCGTCCGCCGCCGAGTGCACGACGGTCCTGCCGCGGCCCGGCTTCACCGTGATCTGCCGGGTCCAGCCGTCCAGATCGGCCTCGTCGACATAGCCCAGGGGCCGCAGCGTGAACGTGATGGGCCGATCGCCCCTGTTGCGCAGTTCGAGATGGAGATCGCGGTCGTGGTGGTCGACGGTCGAGGAGACCTCCGCGCCGTGTCCGGCCACCGGTCCGGCGAACTCACGGCGGAAGCCGTTCGGCCCGGTGATCGTGAAGCGGTACACGTCACCGGTCAGTCCGGTAAGGGGTACCGTCCATTGCGCCGTGCCCCTTACATCGCGGTGCTGCGGGATCGCGAACTCGCCGGCGTACGGATAGAGCGCGAAGTGCGCGCTCGCGCGCCCGGTGTTGCTGAGCGCGACCTTGAACACCCGCCCCTCGTCCTTCCCTTCGATCCGGCCGTACGCGTCGGTCTGGTACGGCAGCGGCCTGGCCGGGCGTACGCCCTTCTCCTGTACGGGCATCCGCTGCTCGGCGGGCGGTACGGGCCGCCAGCGGCCGGTGAACGGCGGGATCTCCCCCGGCTGTTCGACCTCCGGCAGCCCGCGGCCGCGCTGGAAGTCGAAGGCGGACGTCAGATCGCCGGTGACATTGCGCCGCCACGCGGTGATGTTGGGCTCGTCCACCCCGGTCCACTCCTCCAGGAAGCGGACCACGGAGGTGTGGTCGAAGACCTGCGAGCAGACATAGCCGCCGACGGTCCAGGGCGAGACGACCAGCAGCGGCACCCGCACACCGAGCCCGACCGGCCGGCCCTGCCAGCGCTCGGCGGAGCCGGAGGGGCCCTCGGCGGGCGGCACGGGCGGCGGTACGTGGTCGAAGAAGCCGTCGTTCTCGTCGTAGTTGATCAGTACGACGGTGTGCCGCCAGACGTCGGGGTGCGCGCCGAGCGCGTCGAGCACCTTGTAGACGAGCGTGGCGCTGGCGATCGGCGACGACGAGCCGGGGTGCTCCGAGTCGATCGCCGACGGCACCAGATAGGACACCTCGGGCAGCGTCCCGGCGGCCACATCGGCCCGGAACCGCTCGGCCAGGGTGCCGCTCTCGACCCGCCGCAGCCCGCGCTCGAAGAGCGAGCGCTCGCGCCGGGTCAGCGCGGCGACGCCCTCGTCCAGCGCGGCGAGCAGCCGCTCGCGCTCGGCGGCGTCCTCGGTGTCGCGCACGGCGGCGTAGAAGGCCTCCATGTACGTGAAGCCGGCCGCACCCGTCTGGCCCGGCAGCGCACGCGCCTTGGTGAGCGCCTTGCGGGCGATGTCCTTGAAGGTGGTGAAGAACTCGATGTTGTTGTCGGTGAAGTTGTCCCACTCCGTGTACGTCTGCCAGCTCCGCCCGGCCTTCTCCAGCCGCTCGGCGTAGGTCGGCCACGGATAGCCGGGGTGGGTGGCCTCGTCGTACGCGTCATTGCCCACGGCCCGCCGCCCGTCGGCCTCGAAGCCGGTCCAGCCGCTCCACAGGTGGTTGCGGTTGGGGCTCGTCGACGTGTGGACGGAGGAGTGGTACGCGTCGCAGATGGTGAACGTGTCCGCCAGCTCGTAGTGCAGCGGGAGGTCGTGGCGGTCGTAGTACGCCATGGTGGCGGCGGTCTTGGCGGAGACCCACCGGTCCATCCACCCGTTGTTCCAGGCCGCGGCCCCGCCGTTCCAGGAGTGGTCCAGGTCCCCGATGTACTGGAGGTCCTTCTTCTGTGTCTCGGCCGCGTCCCGGATGGGGAAGGGCAGAACGGTCCCCAGCGGCCCCGGTTGCTCGAAGACGGGCTTCCCGGACGGCAGCTCGACGGCGTTACGGTCCCCGAAGCCCCGCACGCCGCGCAGCGTGCCGAAGTAGTGGTCGAAGGAGCGGTTCTCCTGCATGAGGATCACCACGTGCTTGATCGCCCGCATCCCGCCGGCGGCCGGCTCGGCGGCCAGCGCGGCTTGCAGGGACGGCGGCAGCACGGACCCCACCGCCGCGGTACCCAGGGCGCCGGTGCCGAGGGCGAGCATTCTTCTGCGCGATATCTCCGGAGACATGGCGGCGACGGTAGTGAAGCCCGGTGTCCGCGAGAAGACCCGGCAACGGCCGAGGAGTGAACGTCGAAGGGGGGCGCCCGGAGCGGTGTCGCACGCTCGGGCCCGCCGTACGGCACGCTCGGGCCCGCCGTGCGGCACCCTCCGGCCACCCGACATCCACCGTGACCCCGGAGTCGCGAGCCGCGAACACCGTGTCGGCCGTTCCGCCACCCTTCCCCGAGGCGGGCGTCCCGTCTCATCGGCGGCGATCGTCAGTCGACGGAGTCCATGAACTCCAGCATCCGGCGGTTGATCTCGTCCGCGTGGTCCATCTGTGGTGCGTGACCTGTGTCGGAGATGATCTCTGCCCGGCTTCCCGGTATCAGGCGGGGCACACGCTCCACTTGCCGCCGCGGGTGCAGGAGCAGGCTGCGCTTGCCGACCACGAGGTAGAGCGGGGTGCGGATGGTGGACAGTTCGTCGTCGGTCAGGGGGAGGGGAGCCGGGCGGCGTACGCGGTAGGCGCGGACGGCTGTCCTGACCATGGTGCGCAGCTCCGGCAGGACGAGGACCGGCTGTTCCAGCCAGGCCGCCAGTCGTGGACGGAGGGCCTTGGGAGCGGAGGTCGCGAACAGGCTGACGAAGATCCAGACGAAGAAGCGCAGGCCCACCTTCTCCAGGCCGCCGGGGTCGAGCAGTGTGACCGAGGCGAGTCGGCCGGGTGCGCGGTGCGCCTGGTTCACGCTGAGCCAGCCTCCGTACGAGAGGCCGACGAGATGGACGCGGTCGAGGCCGAGCCCGTCGAGCGTCTCGTCCAGCCACTGCGCGGCCCGTTCGGGCTGGTGGATGGGTGCGCGCTGCACGCTGCGTCCGGGGTCACCCGGGGGTGTCGATGGCGTAGACGGGGCGGTCGGCGCTGAGCGCGGGGGTGTTCGGGTACCAGATGGCGGAGCAGGCGCTCGCCCCGTGCACCAGGACGACGGGGGTGCGTGACCGGGCGGCGGGGTCCGTGGGGCCGTAGTGGTAGACGTGCGTGGTGCCGAAGGAGGTCTCCACGTCCTGTTCCGCGAGCGCCGGTGCGCCCAGGGCGTAGACGGCGTCGCAGGCCGCGAAGTAGCGGTCACGCCAGGCTTCGCTCACGTAGCGGCCGACGTCGGCGCGAGGACGGGCAGCGGTTTCGGGCACAGGCACCTCCGGGTCCGGAATTTTTACGGTACGAACGTACCATGAAAATGGTACAGCTGTACCATCAACGGGTCCCGGCAGGGGCGTACCAGCGGAACGACGAGCGGAGAACAGGCCGATGCCCAAGCGCGTGGATCATGCGGAGCGCCGTACGGAGATCGCCGAGGCGCTCGTCCGGGTCGCCGGAAGGCATGGGCTGCATGCCGTGGGAATGCGCGATGTGGCGGCCGAGGCAGGCGTGTCACTGCGGCTGGTGCAGTACTACTTCGAGACCAAGGAGAAGCTGCTGCTCTTCGGGCTCCAGCATCTGACGGAGAGGTTCGGGGAGCGGGTCACCGCCCGGCTCAAGGCCACCGGGGAACGCCCCGGACCGCGCGCCACGATCGAGGCGTTGCTGATGGTGGCCCTGCCCGCGGACGAGGAGAGCCGCACGTTCCACTCCGTGCTGACCTCGTACGCCACGCTGTCCATCAACGACCCCGCACTCGCCGCCCAGCCCTTCAACAAGGACCCCGACGCCGCCGAGGACACCGTGACCGCACTCCTCCGTCAGGCACGGGAGGCCGGACTCCTCCGGCCCGGCGTGGACCCACGACTGGAGGCGGCCGGACTGCTCGCCATGTCCGCGGGACTCGGCACCGGCATCCTCGTCGGGCAGCGCAGTCCTGAGTCGGCCACGGCGGTCTTGGAACACCACTTGGACCGCGTCTTCCAGGGCGGGTGAGCCGACCACTGCCGCCCTGCGGAAGTGACCGGGCCGGGCCCAAACACCAGGACCGTGCCCAAACGCCAGGGCCGTGCTCAAACACCAGAGCCGGACCCAAACGCCAGGGCCCGGCGGGCGCGCCGGCGTCCGCCCCCGCCGCCCTACTCCCCGTACGGCCACACCAGCAGCACCGGGCACTCCGCGTGGTCGACCACGAACCGGGTCGCCCGGCCCAGGCTGTGCGGCCCCGGGTGGTCGCGCTCCCCGTCGCGCGCGCAGATCAGCAGCGCCACGCCGGCCGCCGCGCGTACGACCTCGTGCTCCACGCGCCCGTGGTGGTCGAGCAGTTCGCAGGGCCGGCCGAGCCGGTGCGCGGCGGCCTCCAGCAGGTCGGCCGCGGCCGTACCCGAGAGGGCTTCGAGCCGGGCGCCGGGGTCGCGGTCGGTCCGGTGGCCACGGCCGAGCAGCCCCGTATAGGCCTGGTGCGCGGCGGCGGCGATCTCGTCGTCACTGACATGGAGCAGCACCACGTGGTCGTGCGGGGCGCGTTCGCGCGCCGCGTCGACACAGGCGGGCCAGGTGGATTCGGTGATCCAGACGAGAACGGTCCTCGGTGGACCGGGCGGCGGTACGGTCACAGCGGTCAGCCTCCGATCAGTAGCAGCGTCCCCCACAGAGCCACGGTCGAGACGACGAGCGTGGCGGGCACGGTCAGCAGACCGAGCCGGGTGAACTGGCCCAGCGCGGGCTCCGTGTCGTGCTCGTGCAGGATGCGCCGCCACAGCAGGGTGGCGAGCGAACCGACATACGTGAGATTCGGCCCGAGGTTGACGCCGATCAGCGCGGCGAGCACCGGTCCCGGCCCCGCGGGCGCGACGACCGGCAGCAGTGCCAGGATCGCCGGCAGGTTGTTGATCAGGTTGGACAGTACGGCGGCGATCGCCGCGATCGCCAGCAGCGAGGAGAGCGACGAGCCGTCCGGCAGCAGCCGGCTGATCCCGGTGTCCAGGCCGTTGTCGACGACCGCCTTGACGACCACGCCGAGCGCGAGGACGAAGAGACAGAACAGCGGGGAGGCGGCCCGGACCAGCCCCGTGAGGGTCGTCCGCTTCTGCCGCAGGGCGCGGGCCGCGAGTACGGCGGCACCGGCGACGGCCGCCCACAGCGGTTCGATCCCGACGAACGAGGTGACCACGAACCCGGCCAGCGTCAGCCCCAGCACCACCAGCGTGAACACCGGCACCTCGCGCCGCTCGTCCGTGCTCGGCGGGTGCGCCCCGGCGGCCAGATCGGCGGCGAAGAAGCGGCGGAAGACGGCGTACTCGACGGCGATCGCGGCCAGCCACGGCAGCGCCATCAACGCGGCGAACCGGGTGAAGGACAGCCCGCTCGCCGTGAACGCCAGCAGATTGGTGAGATTGGAGACCGGCAGCAGCAGGGACGCGGAGTTCGCGAGATGCGTACAGGCGTAGACATGCGGCCGGGGCCGGGCACCGACCCGGGCGGCGGTCGCGAAGACGACCGGGGTGAGCAGCACCACCGTGGCGTCCAGGCTCAGTACGGCGGTGATGACGGCGGCGACGGCGAACACCCCGCCGAGCAGCCGCCGCGGCCGACCGCCGCAGTACCGCGCCACCAGCTCGCCCGCCGCCCTGAACAGGCCTTCCTCGTCACAGAGCTGAGCCAGCACCAGCACCGCCGCGAGGAAGACGACGACGGGCAGCAGCGTGTACGTCTGCGCGCGGGCGTCCTCGGGAGAGACCGCACCGAGAGCGATGACCAGCAGCGCCGCGGGCACGGCCGCGACGGCCTCGGGCAGTCCGCGCGGCCGTACGACGGCGAACGCCAGCACGCCGAGCAGCAGCGCGACGGAGACGATCTCAGCGAGGACGGAGTTCACAAGCCTTCAGACGGTTCACGGGCTTTTACGGGGGAAGGGTCGGCCTCTGCTTCGGTGAACGGTGCTGTGACGAACGAGCGGGGGCGGCGCACCCGACGAGTGCGCCGCCCCCAGTGGCGTCCATACGAACCGGCGTCAGCCCTCGACGTCCGGATTCTCCGCGCCGCGCCCGGTCATTCCGCCGGGGCGAGCCGCTCAAGGATCAGCTCACGTACCCGTGCCGCGTCCGCCTGGCCGCGCGTGGCCTTCATGACCGCGCCGACCAGCGCGCCCGCCGCGGCGACCTTGCCCGCGCGGATCTTGTCGGCGATGGCCGCGTTGCCCGCGATGGCCTCGTCCACGGCCGCGCCGAGCGCGCCCTCGTCGGAGACGACCTTGAGCCCGCGCTTCTCCACGACGGTGTCCGGGTCGCCCTCGCCGGCGAGCACGCCCTCCAGCACCTGGCGGGCCAGCTTGTCGTTGAGATCGCCGGAGGTGACGAGCTCCGCGACCCGTGCGACCTGCCCCGGGGTGATGGGCAGTTCGTCCAGCGCGCGGCCCGACTCGTTGGCGTTCCTGGCCAGCTCGCCCATCCACCACTTACGGGCCTGGTCGGCCGGGGCGCCCGCGTCGATCGTGGCGACGATCGGCTCGATCGCCCCCGCGTTCAGGATCGACTGCATGTCGTGCTCGGAGACTCCCCACTCCTCGCGGAGCCGGTTGCGCCGCACCCGCGGCAGCTCGGGCAGCCCCTGCCTGAGCTCCTCGACCCAGTCACGGGGCGGGGCGATGGGCACGAGGTCGGGCTCCGGGAAGTACCGGTAGTCCTCGGCCTCCTCCTTCACCCGTCCCGAGGTGGTGGAGCCGTCCTCCTCGTGGAAGTGGCGGGTCTCCTGGATGATCGTGCCGCCGGAGTTCAGCACCGCGGCGTGGCGCTGGATCTCGTAGCGGGCCGCGCGCTCCACGCTGCGCAGCGAGTTGACGTTCTTCGTCTCGGAGCGCGTACCGAACTTCTCCCGCCCGTGGGGGCGCAGCGAGAGGTTCACGTCGCACCGCATCTGGCCCATCTCCATCCGGGCCTCGGAGACGTCGAGCGCCTTGATCAGCTCGCGCAGCTCGGCGACGTACGCCTTGGCGACCTCGGGGGCGCGCTCACCCGCGCCCTCGATGGGCTTGGTGACGATCTCGATGAGCGGGATGCCCGCGCGGTTGTAGTCGAGCAGGGAGTGGGACGCGCCGTGGATCCGGCCGGTGGCGCCGCCGACGTGCAGCGACTTGCCGGTGTCCTCCTCCATGTGGGCGCGCTCGATCTCGACGCGGAAGATCTCGCCGTCCTCCAGCTGGACGTCCAGATAACCGTTGAAGGCGATCGGCTCGTCGTACTGGGAGGTCTGGAAGTTCTTCGGCATGTCCGGATAGAAGTAGTTCTTCCGGGCGAAGCGGCACCACTCGGCGATCTCGCAGTTGAGCGCGAGGCCGATCTTGACGGCCGACTCGACACCGATCGCGTTGACGACCGGGAGCGAGCCCGGCATGCCCAGACAGGTCGGGCAGGTCTGCGAGTTGGGCTGGGCGCCCAGCTCGGTCGAGCAGCCGCAGAACATCTTGGTCCTGGTGCCGAGCTCGACATGGACCTCCAGGCCCATGACGGGGTCGTACGTCGCGAGGGCGTCCTCGTACGGCACGAGTTCAGTGACGGTCACAGGTACTTCTTCCTCATCAATGCTTCATCGGTGTCGGCCAGCCAGCGCTGGTAGGAGGACAGCTTTCCGAGTACGGAGAGATCCACTTCGTCGGCGAGGCGGGCGAAGTAATCGCCGGGGTCGGACCGCCGTGCCTTCTTCAGTACGTTCGCCAGCACACGCTTCGGGTGAGCGGGATGGCCGGGCGCCGGGTTTCCCTGTTCCACATCGGCGGGGTGTGGATGCGGATGCGCCGACAGGTCGGCGGCCGGCTGCACCCGGGTCAGCGCGGCCCGGTCCGCCAGTACCCACGATTCGGTCATCATCCGGGGACCGAGCAGCACGGGCGCCGCCGCCCGCTTCGACAGCGCGGAAAGCGCCTCCAGCAGCCCCTGGGCATCCGGAATCTCCTTGTGGTCCCGGTGCACGAAGAGTACGTCGCACCGGTCGGCGAGTTCCGTGGCCGCCCGGAGGAGAGCCTTCGGCTCGGCTGTGCTGTAGACCGGACTCGTCTCGCAGGGAGTGAGCACCTCGGTGGCCTTCAGCGCCCTGGCGTGCAGCGTCTCCTCCAGTTGTCGGATGATCAGCCGTTCGAGGAAGAGCAGATCGCTCGGACCCTCGACGAGCAGCCCGAACCTGAGCAGGCGTACGCGGCTCACGCGATCACCTGCCCCATGGACTCCAGCAGGCGTTTCACCTGCTCGGCCGTGACCGTGTCGCCCGGCTCCTCGTCCGCCGTGGGCGTACGAACGGGACGGGCTCGGGTCACGGTCGAGACGCCCGTGCGTGCCGGGTCGACGTGCGACGCCTGCTCCAGGAGGACCAGGCTTCCCGAAACGTCGTCGCGCAGGGCGGAGAGCAGCACGGGAGAGTGCGTGGTCGCGATCAGTTGGCGGAAACCGTACGTCCGGGTGGCCCGGTCGGCGAGGCCGGGGAAGTCGTCCACATCCCTGCGCAACCGCCTCACCAACTCGGCGATCCGGGTCGGATGCAGGCCGTTCTCGATCTCCTCGACGGCCAGCAGTCCGGCCCGCCGGTCGTCGTACCAGGCGGCCAGCAGTGCGAGGACGCGCATCGTGCCGTCGGACAGCATCGGCGGGGACGTCCAGCCGGTGTGCCGGAACCGTACGTCGAAGTCGTACTCGCCGCGCCGGTCGTCGAACAGTGGCCTGATCCCGGACGCCTCCGGGATCAGCGCGGCCAGATCGGCCTCCATGTCGCGGAGTTCCCCGGGACCGAGTCGCCCCAGCACGGCCGCCAGATTGCTCCCGTCCGGCAGGAGCGTCAGCTCGTCGCTACCGCCGAACGGCCTGCGCATGGCGGCAGGATCGAGCGCGATCCGCTCCCAGGTCTCGATTTCGCGGAGGAGATGCGAGAGCAGCGCCGTCGCCCCCTCGGTGGAGGGCACCTTGTCCTTGAGAGACACCCAGTCGATCCCGGTGCTCTCCACGAACGACTTCCTCGCGGTGAGAAGAGCCGCGCGCAACGGCTGCGGAAGCTCCAGGCGGTCCATCCAGTCCGTGCGTGCGAGGCTGCTCACCCACACCCCGCTGCGCCCACGGCGAACCGTGGCCCTCACGGGTCCTGACGGTTCGCCCTCGCGGTCCACCACCAGCCGTACGACCAGCGGGAGCGGCCCGTGGACGCCCGGCGTGATCATGCCGATCTTGATGGTCAG
Organism: Streptomyces sp. NPDC056835; assembly: GCF_042789485.1. Lineage (NCBI taxonomy): Bacteria > Bacillati > Actinomycetota > Actinomycetes > Kitasatosporales > Streptomycetaceae > Streptomyces > Streptomyces sp. NPDC056835. The sequence continues at coordinate 72,607 of NZ_JBHUBB010000017.1, read as the reverse complement.
CTCGGACGCCGTGTAGGCACCGCGCGGCCCGTCGGCGTGATGAAAGAGATCCCGCGCCGCGAGCCGGGGATTATCGCCGTCGAAGACCCTCGGGAGACCCATGGTGACCGTGCGCCGGACGAAGTCCAGGGCGTCCAGGAGGTTCGACTTGCCCGCGCCGTTGACGCCCATCAGCACGGTGCAGGGCCGTACGTCCAGGGCGAAGCCGACGAACGACTTGAAGCCGTCGATCTCGATGCGGGTGATCACCGGGTCACCTCCTTCCGTCGCAACGGTGACAACAGCGGCGGCGGTACGCCGCGGTGTGGTGCCGGGGAGCCCGCCCTGAGCGGGTCCCCGGCAGCCGGTCAGCCCAGCAGAACGTCGTCGTCGCCCAGGCGCTTCAGCTCGCGCAGGAGCAGAGCGACGCCTGTGACGATGGCGGCGGCGGAGACGACCGCGTCGACCAGCCGGAGCGTGTCATTGTCCTTGCGAGCCGTTCTGGCCTGCTTGACGACGCTGATCGCGCCGAACGCGCTGGACCCGATCGACAGATACGTGCCGGCCTTGGACTTCTTGAAGCCCTTGGCCTTGCTCATTGCACTGGTCATAGTGACGGAGCCTCCTCAAGCAGCGGGTGGCCCCACTTTTCCACGAAGGCCGCCTCGACGGCGGCACCGACCTTGTAGAGCCGGTCGTCCTTCATGGCGGGGGCGATGATCTGCAGTCCGACCGGGAGGCCGTCCTCCGGTGCGAGGCCGCAGGGCAGCGACATGGCGGCGTTGCCGGCCAGGTTGGTCGGGATCGTGCACAGATCCGCGAGATACATCGCCATCGGGTCGTCGGCGCGCTCGCCGATCGGGAAGGCGGTGGTCGGGGTCGTCGGGGAGACGATCACATCGACCTGTTCGAACGCCTTCTCGAAGTCCCGGGTGATGAGTGTGCGGACCTTCTGCGCCGAGCCGTAGTACGCGTCGTAGTAACCGGAGCTGAGCGCGTACGTACCGAGCATGATGCGGCGCTTGACCTCGTCGCCGAAGCCGGCCTCACGGGTCAGGGCCGTGACGTCCTCGGCGGACCTCGTACCGTCGTCGCCGACCCGCAGGCCGTAGCGCATGGCGTCGAAGCGGGCGAGGTTCGAGGAGCACTCGGACGGCGCGATCAGGTAGTACGCGGCGAGGCCGAGGTCGAAGGACGGGCAGTCCAGCTCGACGATCTCGGCGCCGAGCCCCTTGAGCAGTTCGACGGACTCGTCGAAGCGCTGGACGACACCGGCCTGGTAGCCCTCGCCGCGGAACTGCTTGACGACCCCGACGCGCATCCCGGCGACCGAGCCGTTGCGGGCCGCCTCGACGACCGGCGGGACCGGGGCGTCGATGGAGGTCGAGTCGAGCGGGTCGTGGCCGGCGATCGCCTCGTGCAGCAGGGCGGCGTCCAGGACCGTACGGGCGCAGGGGCCGCCCTGGTCGAGGGAGGACGAGAAGGCGACCATGCCGTAGCGGGAGACCACGCCGTACGTCGGCTTGACGCCGACCGTGCCGGTCAGCGCGGCGGGCTGGCGGATGGAGCCGCCGGTGTCCGTGCCGATGGCCAGCGGCGCCTGGTACGAGGCGAGCGAGGCGGACGAGCCGCCGCCGGAGCCGCCGGGCACCCGGGTCAGGTCCCAGGGGTTGCCGGTGGGGCCGTACGCGCTGTTCTCCGTGGAGGACCCCATGGCGAACTCGTCCATGTTGGTCTTGCCCAGGATGATGACGTCGGCCGCCTTGAGCTTCTTCGTGAGCGTCGCGTCGTAGGGCGGGATCCAGCCTTCGAGGATCTTGGAACCGACGGTGGTCGGCACGCCCTCGGTGGTGAAGATGTCCTTGAGCGCGAGCGGGACACCGGCCAGCGGTCCGAGCTTCTCGCCCGCCGCCCGCTTCGCGTCCACGGCGCGGGCCTGGGCCAGCGCGCCCTCGCGGTCGACATGGAGGAAGGCGTGGACCTTCTCGTCGACGGCCTCGATCCTGGCGAGATGGGCCTCGGTGACCTCGACGGCCGTGAGTTCGCCGGAGGCGATCTTCGCGGCGATCTCGGCGGCGGTGAGCTTGACGCAGTTCTCGATCTTGCTGTTGTCCGTCATGGCTGTTAGTCCTCCCCCAGGATCTGCGGCACCTTGAAACGCTGCTGCTCCTGGGCGGGGGCGCCGGAGAGCGCCTGCTCGGGGGTGAGCGAAGGACGGACCTCGTCCGCGCGCATGACATTGGTCAGCGGCAGCGGGTGGGAGGTCGGCGGTACGTCTTGGTCGGCTACCTCGGATACGCGGGCGACCGCGCCGATGATGTCGTCGAGCTGTCCGGCGAAGTGATCGAGCTCTTCGGCCTTCAGCTCCAGACGCGCCAGCCGGGCGAGGTGGGCGACCTCCTCGCGCGTAATGCCAGGCATGCAGCGATCCTCAGGGGGTGAGTGTGATTGGTTTTGGCCCAATCCTATGGGGCCGGGCCCCCTGGCCACGAAACGGTTTGCCCTCGCCCCGTTTCAGGGGCCCCGGGAACCCCGTCCCGCAGGCCACGGGAACCCGTCCCGAGGGCCCCCGGCCCGCCCTCACCGCACCCGCTCTCCTCGCCCGCTCTCCTCAGCGGGCGGCCGGCCCGGCAGCCGTCACTGGACCACCTGGCCCGACTGCTCCCGGGCGCGCTCGACGGCGAGCCGGCGGGCGCGCGCCGCCTCCACCTCCGCCGGGCGCTGCCAGCCGCGCTCGCCCCTGGCCAGCAGCCAGGCCGTCGCCTCGTGCGGCGGCATCGCGGCGGCCACCAGCCAGCCCTGTACCGCGTCACAGCCCAGATCCCGCAGCCGCTCCCAGGTCTCGTCGTCCTCGACGCCCTCCGCGACGACCAGCAGGCCCAGTGAGTGCGCCAGATCGACCGTGCAGCGGACGATCTCCGCGTCCTCGGTGTCGACGGCGAGCCTGGCCACGAAGGAGCGGTCGATCTTCAGCTCGCTGACCGGCAGCCGCCGCAGATGCACCAGGGAGGAGTACCCCGTGCCGAAGTCGTCGAGGGACATCTTCACACCGTGCCCGGTCAGCCCCGCGAGGGTGTCGGCCGCCCGCTGGGGGTCCTCCAGCAGGACGTGTTCCGTTATCTCCAGCTGGAGGGAGCCGGCCGGTACGCCGTGCCGGGCCAGCCTCGCCGCCACCGCGCCGGCGAAACCGGGGGTGTGCACGTCTCGCGGGGAGACATTGACCGCCACCGGCACCATCAGGCCCTGGGACCGCCAGCGGGCGACCTGGGCGAGCGCCATCTCCAGTACGTATTCGGTGAGATGAGGCATCAGACCGGAGGACTCGGCGATCGCGATGAAGTCGTCGGGAGGGACCCGGCCGCGCTCCGGGTGCACCCAGCGCACCAGCGCCTCCAGCCCGGCGACCTGGCCGTCGAACCGGACCTTGGGCTGGTAGTGCAGCTCCACCTCGCCCGCGTCCAGCGCGCGGCGCAGATCGCCCAGCAGGCCGAGGCGGTCCGGGGTGTTGGAGTCCCGCTTGGACTCGTAGACCTCCACGCCCGTACGGTCCCGCTTCGCCTGGTACATCGCGACGTCCGCGCGCCGCAGCAGCCCTTCGGCGTCCATCGCGTGCTCGGGATAGACGGCGACTCCGGCGCTCGCCTCCAGGACGAGCGTCAGCCCGTCGAGGTCCAGCGGCGAGGACAGCTCGGCCACCAGATGGCGGGCGACCCGCTGGGCGCTGGTCGTGGAGTCGCAGGTCGGCAGCAGCACCGCGAACTCGTCGCCGCCGAGCCGCGCGGCCTCGGCGCCGCGTGGCAGGGCCAGCCGGAGCCGATCGGCTATCTGCAACAGCAGCCGGTCTCCCGCGAGATGACCGAGCGTGTCATTGACCGAACGGAAGCGGTCGAGGTCGATCAGGACCAGTCCGGCCCTGGCGCCCAGTCCCTCCGCCTCCTCCAGCGCCGACCAGGTGCGCTCCAGCAGCCACTGCCGGTTGGGCAGTTTGGTGAGCGGGTCGCGCAGCTGCTCCTCGGCCCGTGCCCGGGCGATCCAGAGTGTGGAGTCGAGGGCGATCAGCGGGATCGCGAAGAGCGGCAGCAGGACCGGCAGGGACACCGCGACCACACAGATCAGCGGCGCGATACCGAGCAGGGCGACCGCGACCAGACCCTGCCGGTACAGGGCCGTTCGGGCGACGGTCGGCAGCCCGCCGCTCTGCGGGGAGAGCGCGTACCAGAGCAGCATCCGGGTGACCACGAGATGGGCGGCGGCGGCCAGCACGATTTCCACGACGCTGGCGAACCCCCAGTCGAGCGGCTGCCAGGGGTGCTCGACGGTGGGGACCACACCGAACAGCGCGAGGACGAGCGCGGCGGCGCCGATTCCCAGCATGTCCGCCGCGCCGTGCAGGACGCCCAGCCGCCAGCGGTGTCTGCGGGCCACCCCGACCAGCACCACGACGGCCAGCGAGACCAGTCCGGCCGCCACCCAGCCGTAGAGCAGCAGGACGGCCAGGGTGAGGGCGGCGCCGGAGCCCGTGCCGCCCCACCAGCGGTCCCGGCCGAGGGCAACCAGATGGCCCACGATGATGCCGGTCAGCACGGCCAGCGCCCATCCCGATGTGCCACCGGGGAAGAGCGCGTGGCCGTCGCGCACCGTATGGAACAGTCCCGTCGCCAGTACGACGACGGCGAATCCCACCACAAGAGCGGGCGTCCTGGCCGCAAGGCCCGCAATTCGCGCGAATCCGCGCGGGGGTGAGACCGGGGCGGCGCTCTCGGTCGGTTTCATTCCCGTCCCTCTCACAGCCGGCGAAGCCGATGCCACGCGATGTCACGTTGTCATGCACACACGGCCGGAATCACACCACTCAGCCGTTCACGACAGGCGCACCTCTCAACAGTAGGCCGCGGAACGCTCCGACGGGCAGCGCTCTACAGCTGTTGCCCGAATGCGACCTGCCCATCCGTATCCATCTGGTATGCGCCGAACGGGTGAGCTTTGCGGCCCGAATTAGACGGCGTTGGACTCCGCTTTCCGGGGGATTGTCGCGCTACTCCTCGGGGGTGGCCGATGCCTCTTCCGGCCTGATCGCGGCCTCCCTGGCCGCGTCCGGACCCTGTTCGAGCAGGATGGTGAACGCCTGTTCGTCCAGGACCGGAACCTTCAGCTGCATCGCTTTGTCGTACTTCGAACCGGGGTTCTCCCCGACCACCACGAAGCCGGTCTTCTTCGAGACGGCCCCGGTCACCTTCGCGCCACGGGTTTGAAGCGCCTCTTTCGCGCCATCCCTCGTGTATCGCTCCAGCGTGCCCGTGACGACAACCGTCAGGCCCTCCAACGGCCGTGGTGCCTCGTCCTCGCCGGTGCCCTCCTCCTCCATACGTACCCCGGCAGTCCGCCACTTGCGCAGAATCTCGCGGTGCCAGTCGACCTCGAACCATTCCTTGACGGAGGTGGCGATGATCGCCCCCACTCCGTCGACGTCGGCCAGCTCCTTTTCCGTGGCCTGCTCGATCCGGTCGATCGAGCGGAACTCCCTGGCCAGCGCCTCCGCGGCGACCGGCCCGACATGGCGGATGGAGAGCCCGGCGATGATCCGCGCCAGTGGGCGTTCCTTGGCCGCCGCGATGTTCTGAAGCATCGCCAGGGCGTTCTTCTTCGGCTCGCCCTCCTGATTGGCGAAGACCGTGACGACCTTCTCCTCACCGGACTTCGGGTCGCGCTTGGGCAACCCGCTGTCCTGGTCGAGGACATACGCCTTGATGGGCAGCAGCTGTTCGACCGTCAGATCGAAGAGATCGCCCTCGTCCACCAACGGCGGTGTGTCCGGCTCCAGCGGTCTGGTCAGGGCGGCGGCGGCCACATAACCGAAGTTCTCGATGTCCAGGCACTTACGGCCGGCGAGATAGAACAGCCGCTCGCGCAACTGGGCCGGGCAGGTGCGGGCGTTGGGGCAGCGGAGGTCGATATCGCCCTCCTTCATGGCCCGCAGCTCCGTACCGCACTCGGGACACACCGCCGGCATCTCGAACTCGTACGCGTCCTCGGGCCGCAGATCGATGACCGGGCCGAGAATCTCCGGGATGACATCGCCGGCCTTGCGGATCACGACCGTGTCACCGATCCAGACGCCCTTGGCCTTCACCACGTCCTGGTTGTGCAGTGTGGCGAACTCGACCTCGGACCCGGCGACCGTGACCGGCTCGACCTGCGCGTACGGCGTGACGCGCCCGGTGCGGCCGACACCCACCCGGATGTTCACCAGCTTGGTGTTGACCTCCTCGGGCGCGTACTTCCAGGCGATCGCCCAGCGCGGGGCGCGCGAGGTGGAGCCCAGCCGGCCCTGGAGGGGGATCTCGTCGAGCTTGACGACCACACCGTCGATCTCGTGCTCCACGGAGTGGCGGTGCTCGCCGAAGTACGCGATGAACTCCCGTACCTCCCCGATCGATCCGACCACCTTGTTGTGCCGGGCGGTCGGCAGCCCCCACCCGCGCAGCAGGTCGTACGCGTGCGAGAGGCAGTCGATGTCGAAGCCCTCGCGGGCCCCGATGCCGTGCACCACCATGTGCAGCGGGCGCGTCGCGGTGATCTTGGGATCCTTCTGGCGCAGTGAGCCCGCCGCCGCGTTGCGCGGGTTGGCGAACGGCTTGTCACCGGCCGCCACCAGACGCGCGTTCAGCTCCTGGAACGCCTCCATCGGGAAGTACACCTCGCCGCGGATCTCCACCAGATCCGGCACGCGCTCGCCCGTCAGCCGGTGCGGGATCTCGGCGATCGTACGGACGTTGGGCGTGATGTCCTCGCCCGTACGGCCGTCGCCGCGGGTGGCGGCGCGGGTCAGTCTGCCGTGCTCATAGGTGAGATTGACCGCGAGCCCGTCGACCTTCAGCTCGCACAGGTAGTGGAAGCCGGGCGTGCCCACATCCCTGGCGACCCGGTCGGCCCAGGTCGCCAGCTCCTCGTCGTCGAACGCGTTGTCCAGGGAGAGCATCCGCTCGCGGTGCTGGACCGCGGTGAAGTCCGTCTCGTACGCCCCCGCGACCTTCTGGGTCGGCGAGTCGGGCGTGCGCAGCTCCGGATACTCCTCCTCCAGCGCCTCCAGCGACCGCAGCAGTGTGTCGAACTCGCCGTCGCTGATGACCGGCTGGTCCTTCACGTAATACCGGAAGCGGTGCTCCTCGATCCGCTCGGCGAGTTGGGCATGCCGCTCCCGTGCCTCGGCGGGCACCGCCGTCCGCTGTTCGCCAGCCACCGTTTCGTCCTCCCGTTCACCATGACCCGTCATCCGGATCGTCACTCAGGGTTGTCCACGAGGGATCTCGCGGCCCTGACGCAGTGCGCCATGGCGGCGCGCGCGTACGCGGGAGAGGCCCCCGCGAGCCCGCACGACGGGGTGAGCACCACGGACTCCGCGAGAGTCCCCGGATTCAGCCCCAGCCTGCGCCACAGCGTCCTGACACCCATGACGCTACCGGCAGGGTCTGACAACGGGCCGTCGGTGCCCGGGACGATTCCGGCGAAGAGTTTCGTTCCGCCCTCGACCGCCTCACCGATGGTCTCCTCGTCACGCTCGGTGAGCAGACCGAAATCGAACGAGACCGCCGCCGCGCCCGCCCGCCTCAGCAGGGCGAACGGAACGTCGGGCGCGCAGGAGTGCACGACCGCCGTCCCGGCGCTGAGCGCGGTCACCTCGCGCAGCGCGCTCTCCACGATCTGGCGGTCCACCGCGCGGTGCGTGCGGTAGCCACTGGCCGTCCTGACGTGTCCGCGCAGTACGGCGGTGAGGGACGGCTCGTCGATCTGGAGCACCGGTACGGCGCCGGGCACCCGGCGCCGTACCTCCGCGAGATGCGCGGTCAGCCCCTCCACCAGCGAGCCGGTCAGATCCCGGCAGGCTCCGGGGTCGCCGAGCGCCGACTCGCCGTTGCGCAGCTCCAGCGAGGCGGCCAGCGTCCACGGCCCGACGGCCTGGACCTTGAGCGGGCCCTCGTACCCCTGGGTGAACTCCTCCAGCGCGTCGAGGTCCTCGCCCATCCAGGACCAGGCCCGTTTGGTGTCACGGCCCGGCCGGTCACCGATCCGCCAGCCGCTGGGCTCCACACGCGCGTAGACCTCGACGAGCAGCCCCGCCGTGCGGCCGATCATGTCGGCGCCGGGGCCGCGTGCGGGCAGCTCGGGCAGATGCGGGAAGTCCTCGAAGCTACCGGTGACGGCCTTGGCGGTCTCCCGGGCGTCGCCGCCGGGCAGGGAACCGATCCCCGTGGCGGCTCCCCAGACCGCCCTGGCCGGCTCGGCCACAGGCCCGGTCGCAGGCCCGGTCACAGGCTCGTTCCGCGAGTCGTCCATCAGCGCGCTCACCGGCCCGGCCGTACGGTCACGTCGTCGATCCGCGCGTCGCGCGGCAGGTCGAGCGCCGCGAGGATCGTCGTCGCCACGGACCCGGGGTCGATCCAGCGGCCGGGGTCGTACTCCTTGCCCTCCTGCTGGTGGACCTTGGCCTGCATGGGGCTCGCCGTACGGCCCGGATAGACGGAGGTCACCCGCAGACCGCTCGCCCGCTCCTCCTCGCGCAGCGCGTCGGCGAGCGCCTTGAGGCCGTGCTTGGACGCGGCGTACGCCCCCCACTCGGCGTGCGCGCTGAGCCCGGCTCCCGAGTTGACGAAGATCACCTGGCCGTGGGAGACCCGGAGTTGGGGCAGCAGGAGCCGGGTCAGCTCGGCGGGGGCGACCAGGTTCACATTCAGCTGGTGGTGCCAGGTCTTGGGGGTCAGGTCCCCGACAGGCCCCAGGTCGACGACGCCCGCGATGTGCAGCAGCGAGTCGAGCCGGTCCGGCGGCGACTGCTGAGCGAGCGCCCAGGAGAGCCGGTCCGGGTTGGCGAGGTCGCCGACGAGGGTACGGGCGCCGGGGAAGGCGGATCCGAGGTCCTTGGCGCGGCCGGCGTCACGGGCGAAGAGAATCAGGTCGTCGCCGCGCTCGTGCAGCCGGCGCGCGACAGCGGCGCCGATGCCGGAGCCCGCACCGGTGATCAGATGGGTAGCCATGCGGTCATGGTCGCATCACCGCGCCCCGATCACTGAACGCCCGCGGACTCCTCAAGATAGGCGAGCGCACTCACCCCGTCCTCGGCGAAGAACACCAGGTCGGTGAGGGGAAGCGGCAGGAAGCCGTCCTCGTCCATCCGCCGGAACTGCTGCTTGAGTCCGTCGTAGAAGCCGGCCGTGTTGAGCAGCACCACGGGCTTGGTGTGCAGGGCGTGCTTCTTGAGCTCCAGGATCTCGGTGGCCTCGTCCAGCGTCCCCGCACCACCGACCATGATCACGACCGCGTCGGACTTGGCGAGCAGCAGGGCCTTGCGTTCGGCGAGGTCCTTGGCGATCACCATCTCGTCGGCGTTCGGGCGGGCCACCTCGCTGAGGAAGTCCACGGAGACTCCGACGAGTCGCCCGCCCGCCTCCTGCACCCCGTCGGCGACCACTTTCATCAGTCCGCTGTCGGAACCGCCCCATACGAGGGTGTGGCCGCCCTTGCCGATCAGTTCGGCGAATTCTCGGGCGGGGCGGGTGTAGCGCTCGGGGAGATCGGCGGCGGAGAGGAAGACACAGATATTCATGAGGTAAACGGTACGGGCGGGAAGAGCGCGCCATGGATCGTTGCTGAAGGTACGGAGGGACCGAACAGCGGGACCGAGCGGGTGATGACCCGCACCAGCGAAGGGGCGGAGCACCATGAGCACTGGCACTGGCACTGGCACTGGCACTGGCACTGGACACCGCATCACGATCGAACAGGGCACGGAGCATGTACGGGTCGTACGTGACGGCCGGATCATCGCGGAGAGCCGGCGCCCGCTGCTCCTGCGCGAGACCGGCTCTCCGGTCCGCTACTACCTCCCGCCCGAGGACGTGCGCACCGATCTGCTGACGCCCTCCGACACCTCCACCCACTGCCCGTTCAAGGGCGACGCCTCGTACTGGTCGCTGCCCGGCGCGCCGGATCTGGTCTGGGCGTACCCCACGCCCAAGGCCGAGGTCGCACGGATCAAGGACCACTTCTGCTTCTACGACACGGAGGTCGTCGGGGACACGGAGGTCGTCGGGGCCTGAGAAAAACTTCCTCCGCGAGCGATGAGTTGCGCCGGGCACGCCGGTCTGAGTCGGTATGAACAATGTGTGCACGGTGACATCGGGGGACGGCACCCCGATCGCGTACCGGCGGTCGGGGGACGGCCCGCCGGTGATTCTGGTGGGGGGCGCGCTCAACACCGCCGAATCCGATGCCCCGCTGGCCAAGCTGCTCGCGCCGCGCTTCGGCGTGATCACCTACGACCGGCGCGGGCGCGGCGCCAGCGGCGAGAGCGGTCCGTACGCCGTGGAGCGGGAGACCGAGGATCTGGCCGCGCTCCTTGAGGTGGCGGGCGGGAGCGCGTCCGTGTACGGCGCTTCCTCGGGCGCCGCCCTGGTCCTGGAGGCGACGGCCGCGGGCCTGCCGATCACCCAATTCGCCGTGTACGAGCCCCCGTACGCCACCGATCCGGCCGAGCTGCCGGGCAACAGGGCCTACCGCGATCGGCTCGTGGACCTGCTGGCGCGTGGGCGGCGTGGCGAGGCGGTGGAGCTGTTCCTCTCGCTGGTGGGGACGGTGCCCGAGATGATCGCCCGCCTGCGCCAGTCCCCGATGTGGCCGGATCTGGCCGCGCTGGCGCACACCCTGGCGTACGACAGCGCCGTACTGGGACCGGGGCTCATCCCGGCCGACCGGCTGGCGACGATCAGGACGCGCGCGATGGTGGTGGACGGCGGCGCCAGCCCGCTGCCGCTGCGCGACGCCGCCCGCGCGGTGGCCCAGGCCCTCCCCCGTGGCCGGCACCGCACGCTGACGGGTCAGACGCATGAGGTGGCGCCCCATGTGCTGGCACCGGTCCTGGAGGAGTTCTTCGCGGCGTAAGAGGCCGCCCCGCCTATCCGCGCGGTCTCCAAGGCTTCTGGCCGGCGGCTGTTCGCCGGCGGCTTTTCACCGGCGGCTTTCCGGCAAAAACGTGATTCCCGGCCAATGGGTCACTGGGGTAGCCCACCCGACGGGTGGTACTTGACGTGGGCATGACCACTCGATAGGAGTAGTGCGTTCAACTCGCGTAGACCCCCACTCGCGCCCCACGGATCCGCTCAGGCGGAGACCGCGAAACGGCCAGGAGGAAGCATGTACCGACGATCGACGCCGGGGAACAGGCCGTGGCGGAGAACGCCGTCGAAAAGAACGGCGCTGTCCGCACTCGGTGGCCTGGTCACCACGGTGCTCCTCGCCACGGCCCAGTCCGCGGGCGCCGCGCCCGCGCCCGTCACCCCGTCGGACCGGGACGGCATGAGCCGGGCCTTCACCCGGGCCGCGGCCGAATTCGAGGTCCCCCGGGACCTGTTGGTGGCCGTCGGGTACGGCGAGACACACCTCGACGGGCACCGGGGCGAACCCAGCCAGGCCAACGGCTACGGGGTGATGCACCTGGTGAGCAACCCCACGAACCGCACCCTGGAGAAGGCCGCCGAGCTGACCGGCGAGCGGAGCACCGAGCTGCGCGAGGACACGGCGGCGAACATCCGCGGCGGCGCGGCCGTACTGCGCGCCTACGCCGACGGGCTGGGGCTGGACAGCACGGAGCGCGGCAGCCTCGACGAGTGGTACCCGGTGGTCGCGCGGTACGGCGGGGCGAGCGACGTCCGCACCGCGCGGCTCTACGCCGACACCGTCTACACGCTCCTCGCGCGGGGCATCGACGCGGACGTCGCGGGTGGCGAGAGCGTCACCGTACGGCCCCGCGCCGTCGAGCCCGAGCGCGGCCCGTACGCGGACGCGGATCCGCGTCGCGCCGCACTCTCCCCGGACTATCCGGACGCGGCGTGGGTGCCGGCCAACTCGGCCAATTACGCGGCCGGCCGGTCCGCGTCGATCACCAGCGTGGTCATGCATGTCACACAGGGCTCGTACGCCGGGACCATCAGCTGGTTCCAGAACCCGTCCTCGCAGGTCAGCTCGCACTACGTGGTCCGCTCCTCGGACGGCGCCGTCACCCAGATGGTCCGCGACAGCGACACCGCCTACCACGCCCGCTCGGCCAACTCCTCCAGCCTGGGGATCGAGCACGAAGGCTTCGTCGACAACCCGAGCTGGTTCACCGACTCGATGTACCGGTCGTCGGCCGCCCTCACCAAGTACCTCTGCGACCGGTACGGCATACCCAAGGACCGGGCGCACATAGTCGGCCACGCGGAGGTGCCGGGCAACGACCACACCGATCCGGGACCGAACTGGAACTGGACCTACTTCATGCAGCTGGTGGGAGGCAGCACCGGCGGCGGGGGCGGCGGAAGCGTCCAGCTCGGCTTCCCCTCGTACGACACGCTGCGCTCCGGTTCCACCGGCGCCCAGGTGAAGGCCGCTCAGACCCTGCTGAACCAGCAGGGCCACGACGCCGGCACCGCGGACGGTGTCTTCGGCACCCGGACCACGAGCGCGGTCACCTCCTTCCAGACCGGCCGCGGGCTGCCCTCGGACGGCGTCGTCGGCGCCCGCACCTGGACGGCCCTGCTCGCCGCGGGGACCGCCTCCGTGGTGCGGGAGGGAAGCACGGGCGCCGTAGTGGAGCGTCTTCAGCGCGCGTTGACGGCGGCCCTCGGCCGGACCGTGTCCATCGACGGCCAGTTCGGGCCGAACACGACGCAGGCCGTCCGCGACTACCAGGGCGGCCGTGGTCTGACCGTAGACGGCATCGCCGGTCCCGCGACGTGGTCGGCCCTTCAGGCGGGCCGGTAGGCGCCGCCTCCCCCGAATCCGGCCGCGACGTCCGCGCCGACCGCTCCGACCGCTCCGACCGCGCGGCCCCGGGCTTTCCCCGGGGCCGCGCGGTGCGTCAGGCGCGGCGGACGGTGAACTCGGCGCGCCGTACGCGCAGGACGGTCCGCCCGCCCTCCGTCGACACGCGCGCGCCGTCGCACACCGCTCTGCCCTCCACCGCGACCACGGACTCCCCGACCACCGACTCCCCGGCCACCGGCTCCCCGCCGTCACCGCCATCCCCGCCGAGCGCGCCGAGCGCGCGGAAGGTCGCCCGGCCATCGGCGACGCCGGTCAGTTCCGCCGTCGCGTACGCGATCCGGAGCCCACCCGCCGTGAGTCCGAGCGGCAGCATCGCCGCCGTACGCCCGGGCAGACGCAGCCTCTCCCCGCCGAAGAGGGGTTTGCCGTGTTCGGTGACCGTGAAGTCCTGGCCGTAGCCGGAGGAGACGTTGAAGGCGTGCAGCAGCCGTCCGCGCTCGCCGTCCGCCGTCGTCAGCAGGAAGACTCCCGGGTCGGTCGCGCTGTGCCGGAGGGCGGGGGCGGCGTCCAGCGCGCGGAAGGCGCGGCCCCAGAAGGTCAGATCGCACTGGTAGTCCGTGGTGATCACCACCGCCCGGCCCCGGCCCACGGGGATGTCGAAGCCGCAGCCCTTGCCCGTGGAGAGCTCGCGCAGCACCGTCGTACCGCGCGCGGGCGCGCACAACTGGGCGCGTGAGAGCCGTACTTCCGGGAGGGGCGCCGCCCAGCCGTGGGCGGTGACCGAGAGCCAGAAGCGGTTCGCGTCCGTCATCGTTTCGCCGGCCGTGAGCCCCAGCGCCTCCGCGAGCACCGTGCACCGCCGGTCGGCCATGTCCTTGACCGGGAGCCTGCCGGACAGCAGCAGCTTCCCGCCCGCTTCGAGATAGCGGACCAGTCGGCGCTGGAGCTCCGCCCCCAGATGCTCGCCCGTCGCCAGCGCGAGCACCGGTACGCGCGCCGGATCGAGGTCGCCCGCCTGGAGGTTCACGCTCCGGTAGCGGAAGCCGCCGAGGAGCATCGCGCGGGCCAGCGAGCCCCGGGGACCGGCGCCGCGCGTGTTCACCGCTTCGTCCAGCACGCGCTGGACCGATGCGAGCTTCGGCGGGTGGTATTCGGTCAGATAGTGATCGGGTACGAACCCGAGCGCCACGTCGTCGTAGGTCGTCCGCATCGGCGCGAGCACTTCGGCCGGCCCGCCCATGGCACGTACCGTACGCCGCGTGGCCGCGTAGCTGACCCCGGGTCGGCCCTCCGGATCGACCGGTGCCGCGAAGCCGTGCCGCTCGCCGGTGATGCCGATGCGGTCGTTCCCGTCGCCCGCCGGCTTGTCGAGCTTCGGGTTGAACCCGCCCGCGAACAGGTAGTAGTTGATCATTTTCGCGCCCTGTGCGACACAGAGCCGGGTCTTCAGATCGACGCCGGACGGGCTGGTCTGACTGTCCATGTTCTGCCCGTAGTCGGCGTGCCCCGCGTCGAACTCCAGCGCCGTGACGGGTTGATCCTTGTCGTTGACCGCGTCCATGAACGCATTGATCAGATACAGGTCGGTGACGTTGCGCAAGGTCAGATCACCCAGATAGAAGTCCGCGCCGGAGATCGTCCCCTCGACCCCCGCGTAGGTCTCCATCAGCTGGCTGATTCCGATGGGGAACGGCTCGGCGCGGCTGTCGGAGGTGCCGTGGATGTTGATGACGAACGGGACGCCCGTGACACCGTGCGTCTCGGCGGCCCGGCGCAGCTCGGTGACGTACCGCGCGAAGCGTCCCCGCATGAACCGGCCCAGATCGTGCATCAGGGCCGCGCCGTACGCGTCCTCGGGGTTGCGGATGGCCTTGCGCCGCCCGGCCGGGTCCGCGCCGGCGAACGGGTAGCGGTCCGCCAGACCGTCCCCGTACTCCTCGCGCAGCCAGCCGTCGAAGTCGGCCGTCAGATGGTCCGTCAGATCGGGCGAGTTGCTGACCCAGGCCAGCATGCCGATCTCGTTGTCCAGTTGCACGGAGACGACGGGGCCGCCTCTGCCGCGCAGCCGTTCCGCGAGCACCGGCATCACCCCCGCGTACCAGCGGCGCGCCTCCTGGAGGAAGGCGGGCGCGAGATAGTCGACGGTGGGGGTGGTGGCGGGGGCGTCGTACCAGCCGGTGGAGACGATCTCCGGGTGGTCCTCGCGCACCCGGTCGGGGACGCCCTCGCCCTTGAGTTCGGCCATGGTGAAGGGGCCGGGGCGGGCGATGAAGAGGAAACCGTTGCGGTGGCAGAGATCGATGAAGGCGCCGAGGTCGCGCTCGGGGCGGGTGCGGCCGGTGACATCGATGGTGCCGTCCGGGAGTTCGTGCCACATCCAGGGGATGTACGAGGCGATGGTGTTGAGGCCGGCGGCCTTCGCCCGGTCGAGCCGTGACTGCCAGTCCGCCCGCTTCAGCCGGAAATAGTGGATCTCACCGGCGAGGACGAGCGCGGGGTCGCCGTCGATGAGGAGCTGTTTGTCCCGGTACGAGACGGAGCCGGCCGGGGCCGGCCCGGCGGGCGCGCCCCGCGCCGCCTGCGCCGCGTACGCGGCCGGGGCGGCCGGTGCGGACAGGCCCGCGGTGGCGAGTGTGCCGAGGGCGGCGCCGCCCAGGACCGTGCGGCGGCGTGGTGCGGGGACATGCGTCATGGCGTCGTACTTCCTCAGTGGAAGAGAACGGGTGGCGGCTCTTCGGAAGGCGGCTCTCCTGTGGGGAACGGGTGGCGGCTCCTCGGAGCGGATGGCAGCATGTATGCGCTGCCTGTATGCGCATACAGAACCCTGGGGCAGGCTTCTCAACACCCACAAGAGTCCGCCTGGTTACGCTTCCGTAACGGGAAGAGCCCTCCACCGCAAGGGAAAGGCCGTACCGCCCCCATGACTCCGTTCCGCCCCGCCCCCGCCTGGCTGGCCGACGCCGTCTTCTACCAGATCTATCCACAGTCGTTCGCCGACTCCGACGGCGACGGCATCGGTGACTTCGCCGGCATCACCGGACGCCTCGACCATCTCGCCTGGCTGGGCGTGAACACGGTCTGGCTCAACCCCTGTTTCGCCTCACCCTTCCGCGACGCCGGATACGACGTCAGCGACTACCTCTCCGTCGCGCCCCGCTACGGCACCGACGACGACCTCGCCCGGCTGGTGGCCGAGGCCCGCAGGCGCGGCATACGCGTCCTGCTCGACCTCGTCGCCGGACACACCTCCGACCAGCACCCCTGGTTCACCGCCTCCGCCGACGACCCACGGGACCACCGCTACATCTGGGCCGATTGGGCCGATCCCCACACCACGCACACCGGATCCGGGACGGACGCGCCCCCGCCCGCCGGGTTCGTGGCCTCGCCCGGCACCCGCCCCGGCGCCTATCTGCCGAACTTCTTCGACTCGCAGCCCGCGCTCAACTTCGGGTACGCGCGCAGCGATCCGGCCGAGCCCTGGCGCCAGGCCCCCGACGCCCCCGGGCCTCGGGCCAACCGCGCCGCCCTGCGCGAGGTCATGGGCCACTGGCTCGGTCTCGGACTGGCCGGATTCCGCGTCGACATGGCCGCCTCGCTCGTCAAGGACGACCCCGGACAGACCGAGACCCGCGCGCTCTGGACGGAGCTGCGCCACTGGCTCGACGCCGCCCATCCCGAGGCGGTCCTGCTCGCCGAGTGGGGCGACCCTGCCGTCTCGGTCCCCGCCGGGTTCCACACGGACTTCTTCCTCCAGTTCGGCGGCCCGGCCGAGGGGCGTCCGCTGCGCTCCCTGTGGAACAACCGTCAGGGCACCGACAACGACGGCTGGGACCCGGTCGACTGCTTCTTCGACCCCGGCGGCAAGGGCTCACCGAGCGTCTTCGTGGACGCCTGGCGTGAGGCCGTCTCCGTCATCGGCGACGGCGGCCATGTCGCCCTGCCCACCGCGAACCACGACTTCGCGCGCCTCAACTGCGGCCCGCGTACGGCAGAACAGCTCCCCGCCGCCTTCGCCTTCCAGCTCACCTGGCCGACGCTGCCGGCGATCTACTACGGCGACGAGATCGGCATGCGCTTCATCCCCGGCCTGCCCGACACCGAGGGCAGCGTGCTGGGCCCGCGCTACAACCGGGCGGGCTCCCGCACCCCCATGCAGTGGGACGACAGCCCGAACGCGGGCTTCTCGGCCGTCTCCGCCCCGGACAGCCTCTACCTCCCCCTCGACCCGAGCCCCGACCGCCCTACGGTCGCCGCCCAACGGGCCGACGAGGGCTCGCTGCTCCATCTCGTACGCCGGCTGATCGCCCTGCGCCGGGCGACGCCGGAACTCGGCCCGGCGGGCGGTGTCGAGGTGCTCCACTCCGGCTACCCGTTCGTCTACGTCCGGGGCGGGCGCCATCTCGTCGTCGTCAACCCGCGCGCGACCCCGGCCGGCTTCACGGCGGACGCCCTCGACACCACGTACGCACGCGCACTCGAAGTCTCCGGCGTGGCGGTGGACGGCCGCGCGATCACGGCCCAGGGCTTCGCGTACGGGGTGTTCGACCTCACACCCGGGGAGCAGGCCGGCTGAGCCGCGGCCCCGGCCGGCCAGTCAGCCCGCCAGGGCTCCCGTCCGCCGCTCCGTCGTCGCGATCGTCGCCGACCCGACCACGCGCGTGCCGTCGTACAGCACGATCGCCTGGCCGGGCGCCACGCCGCGTACGGGCTCCTCGAAGCGGACGTGGAGCGTGCCGTCGGTCAGCTCCGCCGTCACCGCCGTCTCGCCGCCGTGGGCGCGCAGCTGGGCGGTGTAGGCGCCGGGGCCGGTGGGGGCCGTGCCGCACCAGCGGGGCTTGCGGGCGGTCAGCGCCATGACGTCCAGCGCGGCGGCCGGGCCGACCGTCACGGTGTTGTCGACCGGGGAGATGTCCAGTACGTAGCGCGGCTTGCCGTCGGGGGCCGGGTGGCCGATGCGCAGGCCCTTGCGCTGGCCGATGGTGAAGCCGAACGCGCCGTCGTGGCTGCCCACCTTCGTACCGGACTCGTCGACGATGTCGCCCTCCGCCCGGCCGAGCCGGTCCGCGAGGAAGCCCTGGGTGTCGCCGTCCGCGATGAAGCAGATGTCATGGCTGTCGGGCTTCTTCGCCACCGCCAGGCCCCGGCGCTCGGCCTCCGCGCGGATCTCGTCCTTGGTGGTGAGGGTGTCGCCGAGCGGGAACATCGCGTGGGCGAGCTGACGCTCGTCGAGAACTCCCAGTACGTACGACTGGTCCTTGGCCATGTCGCTCGCGCGGTGCAGCTCACGTGCGCCGTCGGGGCCCATGACGACCGTCGCGTAGTGGCCGGTGCACACGGCGTCGAAGCCGAGGGCGAGCGCCTTGTCGAGCAGCGCCGCGAACTTGATCTTCTCGTTGCAGCGCAGACACGGGTTGGGGGTGCGGCCGGCCTCGTACTCCGCGACGAAGTCCTCGACGACGTCCTCGCGGAAGCGCTCGGCGAGATCCCACACATAGAACGGGATCCCGATGACATCGGCGGCGCGGCGCGCGTCGCGGGAGTCCTCGATGGTGCAGCAGCCGCGCGCGCCGGTACGGAAGGACTGCGGATTCGCGGAGAGCGCGAGATGCACTCCGGTCACGTCGTGGCCCGCCTCGGCGGCACGGGCGGCGGCGACGGCTGAGTCCACGCCGCCCGACATGGCGGCGAGCACGCGAAGAGGGCGAGGGCGCTGGGAATTCTGAGTCATAGCCCAACCAGGGTACGGCCCGGGGGAACCACAGTCGCGCGAGTATGCGTTGACGATCACATGGGCGAGAACACACAGGGCACGACGGGCAGCGGCGCGGGCGGGAGCCATCGCGCGGGCGGGAGCCGTCGCGCGCCTACGGACAGTACGAAGGTCCGCCGCCGGGCGGTGCTGATCGGCGGCGCGGCGGCCGTGCTCGGCGGAGGCGTGCTCGCGCGGGAGGAGCTGGGGCACCTGTGGTACCGCGTTCCCGGCGTCGGGAAGCCGCGCAAGGAGGGTGAGCTGGACTACGCGGGCTCCGAGTGGGTGGCGGCGTCCTCGGCGAACTGGCGACGGGCGGACAGGCCGGACGACTACACGATCGACCGGGTGGTGATCCATGTCGTCCAGGGCAGCTATCAGGTCGCGCTGAAGGTCTTCCGCGACCCCGGCCATGGCGCCGCCTCGCACTATGTGGTCCGCAAGGACGGCCATGTGGCGCAGATGATCCGTGAGCTGGACGTGGCGTACCACGCGGGTAACCGTGAGTACAACGAGCGCTCCATCGGTATCGAGCACGAGGGCTGGGTGGACAACGCCGCGTCCTTCACGGACGCGATGTACCGCTCCTCGGCGCGGCTGACCGCCGACATATGCAGGCGGTACGCGATACCCGTCGACCGCGAGCACATCATCGGGCATGTGGAGGTCCCGGGCACGGACCACACGGACCCGGGGACGAAGTGGGACTGGGACCGCTACATGAAGTTCGTGGGGGACGCCTGAGCCCCGGGCCGACAGCCCTCGCAGGCCCCGGCCTCGCGGCCCCGGCCCCGCAGGCCCCGGCCGCCCGGAACCGGTACCGCACGGTGTACCCAGCACCACCCCCGCACTCGGGCCCTATGCCCAATGTGCCCGCCCTCCCCCGTCCGTAGCGTCACACCTGGGCGCAGAGAGCGTCCGAACGGGGAGGGAACACCATGTTTCGTCGTACGAGGACGACAGAGCGCGCCGGCAGCGCCGAGGCGCTGCGCCTGGTCAAGGTCCGCAAGGTCTACGGGTCCGCCGGGAACGCCGTGACCGCGCTGGACGATGTGTCGCTGAGCCTCCCCGCCGGGAGCTTCACCGCCGTCATGGGGCCCTCCGGCTCCGGCAAGTCGACCCTGTTGCAGTGCGCGGCCGGGCTCGACCGGCCGGACAGCGGGCTGGTCATGGTGGACGGCGCGGAGATGACCGGTGGCAGCGAGGCCGCGCTGACGAAGTTCCGCCGCCGCCGGATCGGCTTCGTCTTCCAGCAGTACAACCTGCTGCCCACGCTCACCGTGGAGCGGAACACCACCCTGCCGCTGAAGCTGGCCGGGCGCCACATCGACCGGGCACGGGCCGCGGAAATCCTCGCCCAGGTCGGTCTCGGCGACCGGCTGGCCCACCGGCCCGACCAGCTCTCCGGCGGTCAGCGCCAGCGCGTCGCCATCGCCCGCGCGCTGGTCACCGAGCCCGCCGTGATCTTCGCGGACGAGCCGACCGGCGCGCTGGACACCCGCAGCGCGCGGGACGTCCTGCTGCTGCTCCAGCGGACCGTACGGGCCCACGGCAGGACGGTCGTGATGGTGACGCACGACCCGGTCGCCGCCTCGTACGCCGACTCCGTGCTGTTCCTCGCGGACGGCCGGCTGGCCGGGCGGCTGACCGCGCCCACCGTGGACGCGGTCGCCGAGCGGCTGGCACATCTGGGGGACGTGGTGCACCAGGGCACGAACCGGGCGCACCACGGCCAGAACCCGGCGCACCACGACCTGACGGCCGGGGTGTGAGTCATGTTCTCGCTGGCCATGCGGTCCATCGCGACGCGTCCCGGGCGTTTCCTCGCCACCCTGCTGTCCGCCTTCCTGGGCGCGGCGATCATCATGGCGTTCCACTCGCTGCATGACACGGCGGGCGCCCAGGACGTCGACTCCGCCAGCGCGGAGACGCTCGCGCTGGTGGCGAACGTCGTCGGCGGTTACGGCGCCCTGCTGGTCTTCTTCGCCGTGGCGTCCACCCTGACCGTGAACGTACGGCAGCGCGGTACGGAGATCGCCCTGCTCCGCAGCACCGGCGCCACCCCGGCGCAGATCACGCGGATGATCGTGGGCGAATCGGCCGCGGTCGCCCTGGCCGGGGCGGTGCTCGCCATCGGTCCGGCGATGCTCGGCGGACGGGCGCTGCTGTCGGTGTTCCAGGACACCGGTCAGGTCGCGGACGGCGTCGCGTACGCCTTCGGGCCCATAGCGCTCGGTTCCGGTCTCGGCATCACGCTGCTGGCGGCGACGGGCGCCGCGTTCCTCGCGGTGCGCCGGGCGACGAAGGCCCTGGCGGGCGCGGCCGAGCCCCGGGGCCGGGGCAGGAACGCCGCGGGCGCCGCCGCGCTCGTCGCCGGGGCGGCGGGGGTGTGCGTCACGTTCACGGTGGAGCCGACGGCGCCCGCGCTGATGGCGGCACCGGCCTGCGGCGCCATCCTGCTCGCCGTCGGCCTCGCGTACTTCGCACCGGCGCTGCTGCGGGCCCTGCTGGGCGCGCTGGAGCGGCCCCTCACCGCGCTCACCGGTGCGAGCGGCTATCTGACCGTCCACACCATGCGCCACCGCGCCACGCGGCTGTCCGGCGTGCTGGTGCCGCTGACCCTCTTCACCGGTATCGCCACGGCCACGCTCACCATGCAGTCGCTGGAGAACGAGGCGATCGCGGCGTCCGGTCTCACCAGATCGGTCGAGGACAAGAACCTGGAGACCGTGAACCTGGTGGTCGTCGGCATCATCGTGGTCTTCTCCTGCGTCACGCTGATCAACAGCCTGTACGCGGCGACCTCGTACCGCCGCCGTGAGTTCGGTCAGCAGCGGCTCGCGGGGGCCACCCCGGGCCAGGTGCTGGGGATGGTCGGCGTCGAGGGGCTGGCGCTGACACTGACCGGGGTGTTCTTCGGCACGGTGGCGGGGCTCGCGGGGAGCGTGCCGTTCAGTCTGGTACGTACCGACGAGGTCCTGCCGGGCCAGGGGCCGGAGATCTGGCTCGGTGTCACGGCGGTCGCCGCCGCGGCGACGCTGGTCACCAGTGTCGGTACGGCCCGCAGGACACTGCGTACCCCGGCGGTGGAAGCGGTGGCGGCGCCGGCCTGAAGCCCACCGCCCCGCCCTCAGCTGAGGCCCGCGCTCCTGGCGCGGTCCACGGCCGGGCCGATGGCCTTCGCCACCGCCTCCACGTCCGCCGCCGTGGAGGTGTGGCCGAGGGAGAAGCGCAGGGTGCCCCTGGCCAGGTCGGGGTCGCTGCCGGTGGCCAGCAGCACATGACTGGGCTGGGCCACACCCGCCGTACAGGCGGAGCCCGTTGAGCACTCGATGCCCTGGGCGTCCAGCAGCAGGAGCAGCGAATCGCCCTCGCAGCCGGGGAAGCTGAAGTGCGCGTTGGCGGGCAGGCGGTGGCGCGGGTCGCCGCCGAGGACCGCGTCGGGGACGGCTGTACGTACCGCCTCGATCAGATCGTTCCGCAGGGCGCCGATGTCGCGGGCGAAGTCCTCGCGCCGTTCCGCGGCGAGCCTCCCCGCGACGGCGAAGGACGCGATCGCCGGGACGTCGAGGGTTCCGGAGCGCACATGCCGCTCCTGGCCGCCGCCGTGCAGCACGGGTACGGGGGTGTGCTGACGGCCCAGCAGAAGGGCGCCGATACCGTACGGGCCGCCGACCTTGTGGCCGGAGACGGTCATCGCGGCGAGCCCGGAGGCACCGAAGTCCAGCTCCGTCTGGCCGAGGGCCTGGACGGCGTCGGAGTGCAGGGGAATGCCGAACTCGGCGGCCACCTCGGCCAGTTCACGGACCGGCAGGATGGTGCCGATCTCGTTGTTGGCCCACATGACGGTGACGAGGGCGACATCCAGCGGGTTACTCGCGATGGCCTCGCGCAGCACCTCGGGAAGCACCCGGCCGTAGGCGTCGACCGGCAGATACTCGACGGTCGCGCCCTCGTGCTCCCCCAGCCACTCCACCGCGTCGAGGACGGCGTGGTGCTCCACGGGGCTGGCGAGCACCCTGGTCCTGGCCGGGTCGGCGGCGCGCCGGGACCAGTACAGGCCCTTCACGGCGAGGTTGTCCGCCTCCGTACCGCCCGAGGTGAACACCACCTCGCTGGGCCGTGCGCCAAGGGCCTCCGCGAGCGCTTCGCGGGCCTCCTCGACGGTACGGCGGGCCCGGCGCCCGGCGGCGTGGAGCGAGGAGGCGTTGCCGGCGAGGCCGAACTGGGCGGTCATCGCCTCGATCGCCTCCGGCAGCATCGGAGTGGTCGCGGCGTGGTCGAGGTAAGCCATGGTGGTCCCGATTCTACGAGCCGGGCCCCGCCGGGCACGCAGCCGGTCCGCCGCAACGCCCGGCGGACGGCTCCATGACGGCGGCCACCGCGCGGACCGGCGCCGGGCGCGTCACTCCCGGGGCGCGCGGGCCAGTTGACGCGACTGGGCCACCAGCCGGTCCGCGCTGTCCCAGACCTCCGCGTCCTCCTCCAGGAAACCACCGGCCAGATTGCGGGTACTGATCGCCACCCGGAGGGGGCCCGGCGCGGGACGGGAGCGGATGTGCGTGGTCAGTTCGACGGTCGGGGTCCAGCCCTTCAGCCCCAGATCGAAGGAGGTCGGCGGCAGGGCGTCCACGGTGAGGAGCAGCGAGTACGGATCGGCGTCGCGGCCGTCCGCAAACTCGAACCACGCGCGCATGTCGCCCTGTCCGGAGGGTGTGCCCACCGCCCAGCCGACCGTGGCCGGGTCGATCCGCATGGCGAGGCGGTCCAGCATCGAGAAGTCGCCGGGCGGCGGCGGGCCGACGTCCGTGCCGACGCACCGCTCCAGCGGCGGGATGGCGGGCGGCTTCGCGGCCGTCCGTACGTCGTCGGGCAGCGCGTCCAGATCCCCGTAGGAGCCGATGACCCGGAGCCGTTCGACCTCGCGGCCGTCCTCGCCGGTCTGGAAGAGGGACGCCTGTCCGGTGGAGAGCGTACGGCCGGTCCGTACGGTGACGGTACGCACCACGGCGGGGCCGGGCGTCGACGGCGTGAGGTAGTGGGCCGAGACGGCGAAGGGGTCGGAGTGCGGCAGCGCGTCACCGAGGGCGCGGCCTATCAGCGCCAGCAGATAGCCGCCGTTGGCGACGTTCATGATCGTCCAGCCCGGGGAGAGCTGTGCGTCGTAGACGCCCGGTTCGCGGACGGTGACGGCGGTACCGCGGTCGAACTCGCTGTCACCGATGGATGCCTGTGCCATGGCAAGTAACCGTACAACAGGATTGTACTAAGCGGTAGCTTACGAAGGCGTGGGCTCCTCGGCCGCGGCCGAGCGCCGGTTCCAGGCACGCGGCGCCCGCCAGTGGAACCGCATCGCGAGCAGTCGCAGGACGAACGCGGTCAGTACGGCGAAGGTGCTGGTCAGACCGTTGAGCGCGTCGAAGCGGATACAGAGCGCCACCATAGCGGCACCGACGATGGCCGGGACGGCGTACAGATCGCGGTCCCAGCGCAGCAGCGAGGGCACCTCATTGGCGAGGACGTCACGGAGCACACCACCGCCGACCGCCGTGGCCAGCCCGAGCGCCGCCGAGGCGGTGAGGCCGAGACCGTACTCGTACGCCTTGGTGGTGCCGGTGACACAGAAGAGACCGAGCCCCGCCGCGTCGAAGACATTGACCGCGCCCTGGATGCGTTCCACCTGGGGATGGAGGAAGAACACCAGCGCGGTGGCCACCAGTGGCATGGAGAAATAGCCGAGATCCGTGAAGGCGGCGGGCGGGACGGCCCCGATGATCAGGTCACGGAGCAGTCCTCCGCCCAGCGCGGTGATCTCGGCCAGTACCGCCATGCCGAAGACGTCGAAGTTCTTGCGTACGGCGAGCAGTGCGCCGGATATCGCGAAGACGAATATCCCGGCGAGGTCGAGCGCGTGCTGGACGGAGGGCGTGAAGAGGTCGTGGAACACTCGAACATTGTGCGGGATCGCCGGGACACGTCCCGAAGGACGGTCCCGGCCCCGAGCGCTCAGGGCCGGGGATCCCCTACTCCTTGGCCGGGCCTTCCGCGTCCTTGGAGGTCGCGTCACCTGTGACCGGCGCCTCGGCGGCGGCGTCGGCGGAGGCCGCGTCGGCGGCCGGTGTCTTTGCCGCCAGCTCCACCGTCTCCCGCGCCGCCACCGACACCGTGTCCTGCGGACGCTGGTCGGGGGCGTTCTCCGGGTGGTGGCAGGCCGCCTGGTGGCCGGGCGCCAGCTGGATCAGCGGCGGCTCGGTCGTCTTGCAGATCTCCGTCGCCTTCCAGCACCGGGTGTGGAACCGGCACCCGGCCGGCGGCGAGATCGGCGACGGCACATCGCCCTTGAGCAGGATCCGGTCGCTCTTCCCACCGCGCCTGCTCGGATCGGGCACCGGCACGGCCGAGAGCAGCGCCTTCGTGTACGGGTGCTTCGGCGACTCGTACAGCGACGTACGGTCGGCCAGCTCGACGATCTTGCCGAGGTACATCACCGCGATCCGGTCCGAGACATGGCGGATGACCGAGAGGTCATGCGCGATGATCACGTACGTCAGACCCAGCTCGTCCTGGAGGTCGTCCAGCAGGTTCACCACCTGCGCCTGGATCGACACGTCCAGCGCCGAGACCGGCTCGTCCGCGACGACCAGCTTCGGGTTGAGCGCCAGGGCGCGGGCGATGCCGATGCGCTGGCGCTGGCCGCCGGAGAACTCGTGCGGGTAGCGGTTGTAGTGCTCGGGGCTGAGGCCCACCAGCTCCAGCAGCCGCTGCACCTCCTTCTTCACGCCGCCCTCGGGCTCGATGCCCTGGAGCTTGAAGGGGGTGCTGACGATCCCGCCGATGGTGTGGCGCGGGTTCAGCGAACCGTACGGGTCCTGGAAGATCATCTGTACGTCGCGGCGCATCGGCCGCAGCGCTCCGGCGGACAGATGCGTGATGTCCCGGCCCTCGAACTCGACCTTTCCGCCGGTCGGTTCGAGCAGTCGCGTGATCAGCCGGCCCATGGTCGACTTGCCGCAGCCCGACTCGCCGACCACGCCCAGGGTCTCACCGGGGCGCACGTCGAAGGAGAGTCCGTCGACCGCCTGGACCGCTCCGACCTTGCGCTTCAGCAGACCCTTGGTGATCGGGAAGTGCTTGACCAGGCCGGTGACCTTGAGGATCGGCTCGGGTCCCGAACCGTCGGCCCCGGACGCGGACCCGGCCCCCGACTCCTGCTCCGGAATCTTCTTCTTCAGCTCAGTCACAGCTTCGGCGCAATCTCTTCGGTCCAGATCTGTTCCCGCTCCGCCGCTGACATGTGGCAGGCGGAGAAGTGCCCGTCGGTGATCTCCCTCAGGTCCGGACGCTCGGTGCGGGTGAGGTTGTCCTTGGGGACGTCCGCGTACGGGCAGCGCGGATGGAAGGCGCAGCCCGACGGGACGTTGATCAGACTGGGCGGGGTTCCCTTGACCGGCACCAGCCGGTCGGTCTGCTCCCGGTCGATGCGCGGCATCGAACCGAGCAGGCCCCAGGTGTAGGGGTGCTGCGGCTGGTAGAAGACCTTCTCGGCGGAGCCGCGCTCGATACAGCGCCCCGCGTACATCACCAGCAGGTCGTCCGCGATCTCGGCGACGACGCCGAGGTCGTGGGTGATGATGACGACCGCCGAGTGGAACTCCTTCTGGAGGTCCCGGATGAGGTCGAGGATCTGCGCCTGGACGGTCACGTCCAGGGCGGTCGTCGGCTCGTCGGCGATCAGCAGCTCGGGGTTGTTCACCAGCGACATGGCGATCATCGCGCGCTGGCGCATACCGCCGGAGAACTGGTGCGGATAGTCGTTGTAGCGCCGGGCCGGCTCGGGGATCCCGACCCGGTCGAGCATCTCGATGGCCCGCTTCTTGGCGGTCTTCTTGTCGACCTTGTTGTGGACGCGGTGCGCCTCCACGATCTGCGCGCCGATGCTGTAGTACGGGTGCAGCGCGGACAGCGGGTCCTGGAAGATCATCGACATCTTGTGGCCGCGCAGTTCGCGCACCCGCTCGGGGCCCGCGCCGATCAGCTCCTCGCCGTCCAGCCAGATCTCGCCGGAGATGCGGGCGCGCTCGGAGTTGTGCAGCCCCATGATGCCCAGTGATGTCACGGACTTCCCGGAGCCGGACTCACCGACGATGCCGAGGGTCTTGCCGGCTTCGAGGTCGAAGCTGACGCCGTCGACGGACTTCACGAGGCCGTCGTCGGTGTCGAAGTGGATACGGAGGTCCCGTACGGACAGGAACTTCCGGTCGGCGCCGGAGCTCTCGCCGCCGGCCGGGCCCGCGTCCGTGTCCGTCTTGCGCACGTCGCTCATGAGAGCCTCACCCGGGGGTCGATCGCGGCGTACACGAGGTCCACCAGCAGATTGCAGAAAACGATGAAGAAGGCGGCGACCAGCGTCACACCCATCACGATGGGCAGGTCGCTCTTGGTCACGCCCTGGATGGCGTACGCGCCCATCCCCTGGAAGGAGAAGACGCGCTCGGTGATGACCGCGCCGCCCAGGAGCAGCGCGAAGTCCATGCCGAAGATGGTGACGAGCGGGGTCAGTGCGGCGCGCAGGCCGTGCTTGACGACCACCTGACGCTCTCGCAGACCCTTCGCCCGCGCGGTTCTGATGTAGTCCTCGCCCATGGTCTCCAGCATCCCGGCGCGGGTGAGCCGCGCGTAGAGGGCGGAGTACAGGAAGGCGAGGGTGCACCAGGGAAGGATGAGGTTCCACGCCCATTCGCCGGGGTTCTCGGAGAAGGGCACGAACTCAAGGTTCTCCCAGATCGTCCAGTGGAAGCTGAACAGGGCGAGGGAGACCAGGCCGGTGAAGAACATCGGCAGCGAGACGCCGGCCAGGGCGATGCCCATGGTCAGCCGGTCGAAGATCGAGCCCCGCTTGAGCGCGGAGAGGACGCCGATCGCGACACCGGAGACGACCCAGATGACCGCCGCGCCGATGGCCAGCGAGAAGGTGACCGGGATGCGCTGAAGGATCTCGGGCCAGACCTCGACATGTGTCTTGAAGGAGTAGCCGAAGCACGGCGCGTGGCACACCGAGGGGTTGGGGCCGAGGTTGTACTCGGCGCCGACCACGATGGCCTTGATGAAGTGCCAGTACTGAAGGTAGAGCGGATCGTCCAGCCCCAGGTTCGCCTTGATGGCGGCGATGGCGGCGGGATCGGCGCCCTTACCGACGTACTGGGCGGCCAGTGAGTCGGTCGTCTGGCCGCCCAGCCGGGGCACCAGGAAGAAGATCGCGAACGTGACTGCGCTGACCACCAGCAGCAGCAACACCGCGGCGAATACGCGTCGGATGATGTACGCAGCCACAGCCGTGCGGTGTCGGGTCGTACGGGCGGGGTGCGCCCGTACGACCCGACACCTTCACCTGCCTTTCGGGGGGTGCTGTTTGATGTAACAGGTGTTACTGAATGTGTTACCGAACGTGCTCTGAGGGTCCTGCGGACCTACTGTCCCGCGGACTTACTTGGACGAGCCCATCAGCACGTAGTCGTACATACCGAGGTACGACTCGGCGACGGTGACGTTGGTCGCCGACTCCGGGCGGTAGAGCAGGTTCTTGCGGTAGAAGAGCGGAACCGCCGAGGCGTTCTCCATGACCAGCTTGTCGACCTCGCCCCACTTGTCACCGCGGGCGGTGGCGTCGAGGGTGCCGATACCGTCGGTCAGCGCCTTGTTGATCGCCGGGTCGTTCAGCTCCATCAGGTTCGTGCCACCGGACGGCTTGATGGCCGAGCCGTTCACGATCTGGTCGAGGAAGCCGTACCCGGTGGGCCAGTCGGCACCCCAGGCCATCATCATCAGACCGGCGTTGTTGTCGTGGACCCACTTGGGCGAGCCCGCGAAGTCGGTGAAGTACTTGTCCGCCGGGAACTGCTTGATGTCGGCGGTGATGCCGATCGCCTGCAGGCTCTGCTGGATCTGCGTCGCGGCCAGGACCTCGTCGGGACGGTCGGAACGCGCCGTCAGCGAGGTCTTGAAGCCCTTCGGCTGGCCGCACTTGGTGAGCGCTTCCTTGGCCTTGGCGGCGTCGCCCTTGTTGCCCGCGGTCGGGTACAGGTCGAACTTCTTGTACCCGGCGACCGACGGCGGGATCATCGTGGAGGCGGGCTCGCCCTTGACCGAACCGCCGATGGCGTCGACCACACCGGCCTTGTTCACGGCGTACTGCACGGCCTTGCGGCAGTCGATGTTGTCGAACGGCTTCACCTTGACGTTCATCGCCAGGTACTGGAGCGCGCCCGCGTACGGGTTGTCCGTCTTGGCCTTCTCGGCGGCCTTGACGAGCACCTTCGGCTGCGTCTTGGACTGGAGCCCGGTGCCGCCGATGTCCGCGGTGATCGAGTCGCTGAGCAGGTGCTCGTCGATCGTCGAGGCGTTGACGTTGAACTTCAGCTCGATCTTGTCGGGCAGCGCCTTACGGATCGGGTCGCTCGCCGGGTCCCACTCGGGGTTGCGGGAGAGCGTCGCGCCGCGGCTCTCGCTGTACGAGTCGAACTTGTACGGGCCCGAGGACACGATGTTCTGGACGTACTCGGCGCCCTTGTCGGCCTTCTGCGGGACCGGGGCCGTCTGCGAGAACGCGGCCAGGTAGTCCATGTCCGCGAACGGCTTGTTCAGCTTGAAGGTGATCGTGTACTTGTCCGGGGTCTCGATGGACTTGAGGCCCCCGGGCGACTTGTCCTTGTACGGACCCTTGTACTTCTCGCCACCCTCCAGGTACGCCTTGAAGTACGTCGGGCCGTTGGACAGGGCCTCGGGCGCGAAGTTCGAGCGCTCGATGGCGTACTTGACGTCCGCGGAGGTGACTTCGGTGCCGTCCTGGAACTTGACGCCCTTGCGGAGCGTGTAGGTCCAGGTCTTGGCGTCCGCGCTGCCCTTGCCGAGCGAGGTGGCCAGGTCGGGAACGACCTGCAGGCCCTCCTTGCCGGCGGCCGGCTTGAACGTCACCAGGGAACGGCCGTACAGGCGGGAGAAGTTCTGCACCCAGCCGTAGTACGTGTTGCCCGGGTCCAGGGAGTCCGGGCCACTGGAGTGCTCGTACGTGACCGTTCCCCCCTTCTTGGTGCTGGCGTTGACGATGCTGCTCAGTCCGGCATCGGCCTTCGCGCTGCCGCCCCCACTGCCGTCGTTGTCCTTGCTGTCACCACTGCCGCAGGCGGTCGCACCGAGTGCCAACGCCAGCGTGACGGCTATGGCCGATGCTGTCTTTCTGCTGTTCACCTGAGGAAAGCCCCCTCGATCGATGGTGCGGCGAGGCCGCGATTACTTGCCACGGGGGTCGAGTGCGTCACGCAGCCCGTCCCCCAGCAGATTGAAGGCCAGCACGGTGACGAAGATCGCCATGCCAGGAATGATCATGAACATCGGGTCGACCTGGTACAGGTCGACCGCGGTGGACAGCATGCCGCCCCACGAGGACTGCGGCGGGGCGATACCGACGCCGAGGAAGCTCAGGGAAGCCTCGAAGAGGATGTTGGTGGGAATCAGCAGCGTCGAGTAGACGAGGATCGGCGCGATCAGGTTGGGCAGCAGCTCCCGGAAGAGGATGAACGGGCCGCGCGCGCCGAGCGACCGCGCCGCCTCCACGAACTCCCGCTCCCGCAGGCTGAGTGTCTGCGCGCGCACGATCCGGCCGATGTAGGGCCAGCTGAAGAAGCCGATGACGAAGATCAGTACGGCGATGCGCAGCGAGAGCCCTTCGAGCCCGAACACGCTGCCCTGGAGCGACGCGGAGATCGAGATCGCGAAGAGGAGCAGCGGGAAGGCGAGGAAGGTGTCCATCATGCGGCTGATCGCGCTGTCGACCCAGCCGCCGTAGAAGCCCGCCACGACACCCATCACGACGCCGATGACGACGGAGAGCAGCGTGGACCCGGCCGCGACGACCAGGGAGACCCAGGAGCCCTCGATGATGCGGGCCAGGATGTCCCGGCCCGTCTGCGGTTCGACACCCAGGGGGTGATCCCAGCTGATCCCGCCGAAGCTGCCCTTGGGCGCGAGCAGCACGGGGTCGACGAGGTCCTGGTTGAAGGCGTTGGGGTCAAGACCGAAGACCGACTGGATCGGTTTGGAGAGTACGGCGACAAGGACCAGCAGGATCACGACGACGCCGCCCACCATGGCGACCTTGTCCCGCTTGAAACGCGTCCACGCGATCCGGCCGAGCGAACGGCCCTCGATCTGCTTGCCCCCGGCGCCTTCCAGCACCGCTTCCGGCTGCGCCTGCGCCGCCGACCCGGTGGTCTCGATAGGTGCCGTCATTGCGCTGGAGACCCCTCTCGGCCGACGGTGGCCGGCCCATGACCGCCGCTGTAGCGGCTCTTTCACTTCGTATGTCGCATGGTGGTCCCCCGGAAAATGTGGGGGGAGCCGCTTCAGTCAGCGCATCGCACACTAGGCCGAGTCCACCTGCTGCAGGGAGTCTTCAGTCCTTTCGCGATCACCCGCCAGCCCCCCTGGGGAATGTTTGCTCAACCGTGATGCGATCCGAGGGTTACCGTTATCCGGACGTTGCGATCTTCTCAGCGGACCATCTCGGCCACTATTCCCCCAGATCGGACATGACGCCCAACTGCCCCCATGGGGCATGGAACTGGTGCACGCGCGCCGTGACGCGGCGTCGCACCCGCGCGGTACCGCCGCGCGGTTCCGCTCAGTATGCGCGGGTGGCCGGCGGCGGGTAGCCGTATCCCGAAGACGGCGCGGGCGCGGCATGCGCCTCGCGGTCGTAGAAGGGCCTGGTGTTGGCGCGCAGCCACATCGTGACCGGGTCGGACTCGTCGGACATCGCGACCGTCGAGACCGGCAGTCCGTCCGGGACCGCGGCGATCGACTGCCGCATCATCGTGCGTACGGAGTCGACGGAGGCCGGGCTCGTGTCGTACAGGTCGAGGCCGATCGCGAGATACGGGGCGCCGAGGGCCGGCTGCACCCAGGCACGGCGCAGGGAGCGCACGGCGGGCGTGCGGTGCGCGTTCTGGGTGAGCTGGGCGTAGAACTGCGGGAGTTCGATGGCGGGCTCGGAGAGCCTGAGCGGTCCCGCGGGCATCCGGTCGAGACCGGTGGCGATCCGGCGCAGATCGAGCCAGGGGATACCGACACCGCCGCCGGGAGCGTGCGGATTGAGCCAGATCCCCCAGCGGTCGGGGTAGAGGGCGCGGGCGATGTCGCGCCCCGAGACCACTTCGTGGGCCCGCGTCCAGCCGCTGACCGCCAGTTCCTGGGCGGAGGTGACGCACGGGGCGTACCCCAGGCCGTCGATCTCCATGTTGCCGTACTGGGCCTCGGGCGATCCGGCGCGGCCGTGCCAGAGCAGCATCCAGACACTGTCGTCGGCGAGCGCCTGGAGCAGCGCCTCGTACGCGTCGTAACGTCCTGGCGTCACCTGGCGCAGCATGTGCTCGACCTGCCCGGCCGCCGCGGTGCCTGACGCGCTCACTCTGGGTCCCGCCCCTCTTCGATCCACCACTCGTCCAGCCCCCCGAAGTCCGCGCGTCCCCGCACGCCCGGCGCGGTCCGCCGCGGGAAGGGCGACCCACCGGGCACACAGTGCGGCGGCCCAGCCATCAAACCAGCTTAGAGGGGCTTCCTGACACAGACTTGACGACCGGCGCGCCCGCCGTGAGGGCGCGGGCGTGGCCGGTCTCTTTCCCTGTCCTGCCCGTGGTTCCCGGCCCGTACCGACTGCCCGTTCCTCGCGCCGCTATGCGTGTGCGCGCTGATAGAACGGCCGCACCCGCTCCAGCAGCCAGTCGCCGACCGGGTCCTGGGCCACGTCCAGCAGGACGAGATTGACGGGCCAGTCCACCGCCACCCGGCCGAGCGCCCGGCCGAGCGCGTCCATGGGGGCGTTACGGTCCGGGGCCTCCCAGGAGGAGAGCTGGACTCCGATGAAGAGCGCGGGGGGCTCGCCCTCGACGCTGGCGAGCGCGCGGCGGGCGGAGAGCACCACGCCGGACGCCTCGAACTCGGCCGCGGCGGCGGAAAGGAACTCGACCGGATCCTCCTTCCAGTCCGGCTGGAAGAGCCGCACCCGGCCGCCGCTCGCCGGGCCGTCGAGCGGCGTACGCCCCACCCGGCACAGCTCGGCGACGGCCGGCGGCGGCAGTGGCATCCCGACGGCGCCGCCCGGGTTCACCGCGATACCGAGTTGCGGGGGCAGCCCCCGGGCGAAGTCACGGGCGGGGGCGACGGTGAAGGCCATGTGGGCGCCGACGCACTGGAGGAACTGCTGCTCGGAGCTGAAGACCGGGACATACGGGACGCCCTCTATCTCCAGGGTCGGCAGATCGAGGTCGGGGCTGTCGGGACCGCCGCCCTGGGGCAGCGGTACCCAGACCTCACTGCGCCCCAGGACCTCGACCAGCCGTGCTCCCGCCGCGTCGGCGCCGAGCGAGGCTCCAAGCACCTCTTCCAGCTCGTTGCCCGGCCATGCTGTGTTCACCGTGCTCTCCTTCGCCACCCTCGCCCCCGCGGCAGCACCTTAGACGAGTGAGTCCGAAGTCCCGCCTGCCCGGGGGCGCTCAATCCGCCGCCCGCGCGGCCGGGAACGCGATCCGCTCCAGCGCCGCCGCCGCGTCCCGGTCCAGGAGGACCGCCGAGGCGCAGCCCCGGGGGAGCCGCCCGGTCTCGGCGTCGGCGAGCAGGCGGCGGACCGCGCGGCGGTGCCGGGCGAAGGCGTAGCCGGACACCCCCCGGCCGCGCTCCCGCTGACCCTCGCGCGCCACCTCGGGCGAGACGTCCAGAAGGACGAGATGGAGCCGGCGGCCACGTCTGCGGGCCTCACGGGCCAGCCGGCGCCGTACCCACGTCTGCGTACCGCAGTCGTGGACGACGACGCTCTCGCCGGAGCCCAGCGCGCGCCACAGGCCCGCGTAGTGCGCTATCCGGACGAGCGGGCGGTAGACGGCGTAGGGCAGGGCGCCCGGCAGCCGGCGGGCCCAGCGGTCTCTGGCGTCCTGGGAGTCGATCCCTGTCGCCTCGGCGGCCCGCCGGATCAAGGTCGACTTGCCGCTGCCCGGCAGCCCGGAGACGACCACCAGATCGCCTTCGGCGAAGACAAGGCTCTTCGTACCGCTCGTACCGCGCCCTCGCGCACCCCCCGCCGCGGTGGGGCCCCGCCCCCGCAGATCGCGGACGATCCGCGCGACGCGAGCCGCGCCGTCCCGGGCCGCGCCGTCCCGGGCGGGTGCGCCGGGCCCTGCGGCTGTGCCCGTCTGTGCCGGCACCCCCGTGGTCGTCGCGTACGTTCCGGACCCCTTCGACATCATCGCCGTCCCCCTGTCAGCTCAGTCGGCCTGGCCCATGACCCTTGCCCAAGAAGTGTAAAGAAATGGTAATGCGTCACAAGCTTTTTGCTGGGGACGGCGAGTTGCGGACCGGGCGTCCCGCTCGGCGGTGATGCGTGCGATGATGTGCCCGCCAACTGCATACCGGCCGTTTGAATCCGCGCGGGAGAGTCCCGGTCACCGTGTGCGCCGGGCGCCGAAGGAGCAAGTTCCTCCCTTGAATCTCTCAGGCCCCGTACCGCGTGGATGAGGCAGATCTGAAAAGCGGGCCGCGCTTCCGCGGCTCCACCCAAGGTGCAAGTCATGACCGCCCTCCTACGGGTGGCCGTGATGAACCTCTCAGGTTCCGATGACAGATGGGGAGGATCGTCCTCGCCGTCATGCCCTGGGAGTCACACCGATGAGCCATGTCCCCCCGAGCAGCACCAGCACGCCCGGCCCCAGCACCCCCGCCGCCCCCGGCACCCCGCGTCTCACCGCCCTCGACGCCACGCACCGCGCGCTGGGCGCGACCATGACCGACTTCGCGGGCTGGGACATGCCGCTGCGGTACGGGAGCGAGCGCGACGAGCACCACGCCGTCCGCACCCGTGCCGGTCTGTTCGACCTCTCCCACATGGGTGAGATCACCGTCTCGGGACCGGCGGCCGGCGACCTCCTCGACTACGCGCTGGTCGGCAATATCGGCGCCGTCGCCGTGGGCCGCGCCCGCTACACCATGATCTGCCGGGAGGACGGCGGGATCCTGGACGACCTGATCGTCTACCGCCTCGGCGAGGACACCTTCATGGTCGTCGCCAACGCCTCCAACGCCCAGACCGTGCTGGACGCGCTGACCGCCCGCGCCGAGGGGTTCGACGCGGCGGTACGCGACGACCGCGACGCGTACGCGCTGCTGGCGGTCCAGGGTCCCGAGTCCCCGGGCATCCTGAAGTCGCTGACCGACGCCGATCTGGACGGGCTCAAGTACTACGCGGGCCTGCCGGGCACCGTCGCCGGTGTTCCCGCGCTGATCGCGCGTACCGGCTACACCGGCGAGGACGGCTTCGAGCTGTTCGTCGAGCCCCGGTACGCCGAGCGGCTGTGGCAGGCGCTGACCGAGGCCGGCGCGGGCGTCGGTCTGGTGCCCTGCGGGCTGTCCTGCCGCGACACGCTCCGTCTTGAGGCCGGAATGCCGCTGTACGGGAACGAGCTGTCCACCGCCCTGACCCCGTTCGACGCCGGCCTCGGCCGGGTCGTGAAGTTCGAGAAGACCTCGAACGGCGGCGCCTTCGTCGGCCGTGAGGCCCTTCGGGCCGCCGCCGAGCGCGCCGCGTCCGCCCCGCCCCGCAAGCTCGTCGGCCTGATCGCCGAGGGCCGCCGGGTCCCGCGCGCCGGGTACCAGGTGGTCGCGGGCGGCGCCGTCGTGGGCGAGGTCACCTCGGGCGCCCCCTCCCCGACCCTGGGCAGGCCGATCGCCATGGCATACGTCGACGCCTCGCACGCGGCGCCCGGCACGGCGGGCGTCGGGGTCGACATCCGCGGCTCCCACGAGCCGTACGACGTCGTGGCGCTGCCGTTCTACAAGCGTCAGAAGTGATACGGACTTCAGCACGCCCCTCGGTCGGGTCCCTGACCCGGGCGCCGTCTCGGTCCGTAAGACAGCTGTTCCGCACCACACCCCCGCGTACAGGAGAATTCAGGTCATGAGCAACCCCCAGCAGCTGCGCTACAGCAAGGAGCACGAGTGGCTGACGGCCGCCGAGGACGGCGTGTCGACGGTCGGTATCACGGAGTACGCGGCGAACGCCCTCGGCGATGTCGTGTTCGCCCAGCTTCCCGAGGTCGGTGACACGGTGACCGCGGGCGAGACCTGCGGAGAGCTGGAGTCCACCAAGTCCGTCAGCGATCTGTACGCCCCGGTGACCGGTGAGGTCACCGAGACGAACCAGGATGTCGTGGACGACCCCTCACTGGTGAACTCCGCCCCGTTCGAGGGCGGTTGGCTGTTCAAGGTACGCGTCGCGCAGGAGCCCGATGACCTGCTCAGCGCCGATGAGTACACAGAGTTTTCCGGCAACTGAGACCCCAGGGACCGTGATGTCTTCGAAGTCGCTTCTGAACGCCTCGCTCCATGAGCTCGACCCCGACGTCGCCGCCGCCGTCGACGCCGAACTCCACCGTCAGCAGTCCACGCTCGAAATGATCGCCTCGGAGAACTTCGCTCCGGTCGCGGTCATGGAGGCGCAGGGCTCCGTGCTGACCAACAAGTACGCCGAGGGCTACCCCGGCCGCCGCTACTACGGCGGCTGCGAGCACGTCGATGTGATCGAGCAGATCGCCATCGACCGGGTGAAGGCGCTCTTCGGCGCCGAGCACGCGAACGTACAGCCGCACTCCGGCGCCCAGGCGAACGCGGCGGCGATGTTCGCGCTGCTCTCCCCCGGCGACACGATCATGGGTCTGAACCTCGCCCACGGCGGGCACCTGACCCATGGCATGAAGATCAACTTCTCCGGCAAGCTCTACAACGTCGTCGCGTACCACGTCGACGACAAGACCGGCCAGGTCGACATGGCCGAGGTCGAGCGGCTGGCCAAGGAGTCCCGTCCGAAGCTGATCGTGGCCGGCTGGTCGGCGTACCCCCGCCGGCTGGACTTCGCCGCCTTCCGCCGGATCGCG
Source organism: Streptomyces sp. NPDC056835 (assembly GCF_042789485.1). Lineage (NCBI taxonomy): Bacteria > Bacillati > Actinomycetota > Actinomycetes > Kitasatosporales > Streptomycetaceae > Streptomyces > Streptomyces sp. NPDC056835. Next base: position 36,106 of record NZ_JBHUBB010000017.1, on the reverse strand, counting down.
GACGAGGTCGGCGCGTATCTGATGGTCGACATGGCGCACTTCGCCGGTCTGGTCGCCGCGGGCCTGCACCCCAACCCGGTGCCGCACGCGCATGTCGTCACGACCACCACGCACAAGACCCTCGGCGGTCCGCGCGGCGGTGTGATCCTCTCCACCAAGGAACTGGCGAAGAAGATCAACTCCGCGGTCTTCCCCGGCCAGCAGGGCGGCCCGCTGGAGCATGTCATCGCGGGCAAGGCGGTCTCCTTCAAGGTGGCGGCCACGGACGAGTTCAAGGAGCGCCAGCAGCGCACCCTGGACGGCGCCCGGATCCTCGCCGAGCGGCTGGTTCAGCCGGACGTCGCCGAGGCGGGCGTCTCCGTACTCTCCGGCGGTACGGACGTCCACCTCGTACTCGTCGATCTGCGCGACTCCGAGCTGGACGGCCAGCAGGCCGAGGACCGGCTCCACGAGATCGGCATCACGGTCAACCGGAACGCCGTCCCGAACGACCCGCGCCCCCCGATGGTCACCTCGGGTCTGCGGATCGGTACGCCCGCGCTGGCCACCCGCGGCTTCACCGTCGAGGACTTCACCGAGGTCTCCGAGATCATCGCGGCGGCCCTGAAGCCCTCCTTCGACCGCGAGGCGCTGGCCGGCCGGGTCACCGCGCTGGCCGAGAAGCACCCGCTGTACCCGGGCCTGTAGTCATCCGTACGGCCTGAGTTACGGGGCACCGCGCACACTGGACCGTGCGGCGCGGTGCCCCGCACCACGTTCCCCCGCGTGTCACCGTCATCTCTGCACCACCCCGGCAGACAACGGCGTCTACCAACCAGCAAGGAGTCCCCCGTGGCCATCTCGGTCTTCGACCTGTTCTCGATCGGAATCGGCCCGTCCAGCTCCCATACGGTCGGTCCGATGCGCGCGGCGCGGATGTTCGCGCGCCGGCTCAAGAACGAGGGCCTGATCGCCCACACCGTCTCGATCCGGGCCGAGCTGTACGGATCGCTCGGCGCGACCGGCCACGGCCACGGCACGCCCAAGGCCGTTCTCCTCGGCCTGGAGGGCAACTCACCGCGCACCGTCGACGTGGAGAGCGCCGACGATCAGGCGGAACGTATCCGCGCCATCGGCCGGCTCAATGTGCTCGGCATGCACGAGATCGCCTTCGACGCGGACAAGGACCTGGTCCTGCACCGCCGCAAGACCCTGCCGTACCACGCGAACGGCATGACCGTCTTCGCGTACGACGCGGCCGGCGCCGTGCTCCTGGAGAAGACGTACTACTCGGTGGGCGGCGGCTTCGTCGTGGACGAGGACGCCGTCGGCGAGGACCGGATCAAGCTCGACGACACCGTGCTGAAGTACCCCTTCCGCACCGGCGACGAACTGCTGCGGCTGTCGGCCGACACCGGTCTGTCGATCTCCGCGCTGATGCTGGAGAACGAGAAGGCCTGGCGCACGGAGGACGAGATCCGCACCGGGCTGCTGGAGATCTGGCGGGTCATGCAGGCGTGCGTCTCACGCGGGATGGCCCGCGAGGGCATCCTGCCCGGCGGCCTCAAGGTCCGCCGCCGCGCGGCCCATTCGGCACGCCAGCTGCGCGCCGAGGGCGATCCGCATGCGCACGCCATGGAGTGGATCACGCTCTACGCGATGGCCGTGAACGAGGAGAACGCCGCGGGCGGCCGTGTCGTCACCGCCCCCACCAACGGCGCCGCGGGCATCATCCCGGCCGTACTGCACTACTACATGAACTTCGCGGCCGGGGGCGCCACGGCGGAGGAGAAGGACGAGAACGTCGTCCGCTTCCTGCTCGCCGCGGGCGCCATCGGCATGCTCTTCAAGGAGAACGCCTCCATCTCCGGCGCCGAGGTCGGCTGCCAGGGCGAGGTCGGCTCGGCCTGCTCCATGGCCGCGGGCGCCCTCGCGGAGGTCCTGGGCGGCAGCGCCGAACAGGTCGAGAACGCGGCCGAGATCGGCATGGAACACAACCTGGGCCTCACCTGCGACCCGGTCGGCGGCCTGGTCCAGATCCCGTGCATCGAACGCAACGGCATGGCGGCGGTGAAGGCGGTCACGGCGGCGAAGATGGCGCTGCGCGGCGACGGCAGCCACAAGGTCTCCCTGGACAAGGTCATCAAGACCATGAAGGAGACGGGCGCGGACATGTCCGTCAAGTACAAGGAGACCGCGCGCGGCGGGCTCGCGGTGAACATCATCGAGTGCTAGGCAGACGGGCCCTGACCAGTGCGTTCGCGTCTTTCAGCGCTGTCAGGGCCTTCCCTGCTTACGCGGCGGAAAGTCCCTGGAACCTCCCTGGGACAGACGTGAAAGTCCCTGAAAAGTCCCTGGGATGTCCCTGCTTTGCCGCGTTCTTGAGGAATGCGCGGTGCCTCCAGGACGACCATGCGCCCTAACCGTTGTCGAGTACGGAGTGCAACCGGTACACGCGTCGGGTAGCGAGACCTACGCATTACGAGACCGAGAGCCCGCCTAACGGCGAACGGAGCAGGAGCCCTGGTCAGAGAGAAGGCCCCTACCGGACTGCAAACGGCAGCCTGTTACGCCGATCTGTGAAGCCGTTGCTGGTTGTCGCGGACCTGTCGGATGACGTGGTCAGGGGGGAGAGCCCATCGGGTAGCGAGATGGTCGAGCATGCGCGGCAGGTCGCTTGGGCGGGAGGGGCGGGGCCCGACTCGGGTGAAGGGGCCATCGGTCTCCAGCAGCACCCGGTCCACGGGAACAGCCTCAAGCAGCTTCCGACCTTTCGCGGTTGCCGTCATGGCAGGGTTGAACGAGAAGTAGGCGCCAGCCGCCAGGGCGTTGTCGATGAGCGTCGCTGGGCCGGTATACCAGTGCAGGATCGCGGAGCGGACGTCGGTCTGCAGCAGGCGGTTGATGGTTTCCTTTTCGGCGCCGCGGCTGTGGATGGTGATGGGCAGGCTGCAGGCACGAGGGTCGCCGAGGATGGCTTCGAAGATGCGGGTCTGGGCGTTGCGGGTGCCACGCCCGGTGGGAGAGAAGTCCAGTCCGACCTCCCCGATCCAGGTGGCTTGAGAGAGCATGCGCAGGAAACGGGCGAGATCGGCCGGAGTGAAGGAGTGGGCACGCAGGGGGTGCATGCCCAGGGCCGGGGTGACCCCGCTTCGTCGGCCGAGGCGGGCTCGCAACAGGCGGTATTCGCCGGGGTCTTCGGTGACGGCCACGACGTCGACATCGGCCTGTGTGGCTTCGTCGAGGATGGCGATGGGGTCACGGTAGCCGGTCAGGTGACAGTGGGTGTCCCACAGCGTGTTCACGTGTCTGTGTCCAGAAGACTGGCCAGGTCGCCCTGGGCTCCTGCGGTGAGCCAGCTGCGTACCTCGTCGCTGCCGCGGCGCCACACGTCGATGAAGTGGCGCCGTTCGCCGCGGGGAAGAGGTCCGTTGCGCAGTACGTCGATGGCGGGCCGGCCGGGGCGGGTGCCGACGAGGACGGCGCGTAGGTCGGCGCTACGGTGGCTGGCCGCATCAAGGAGGTGGGGGTCGGTGAGGGCATCCCAGGCGTAGTCGGCGGCCTGGTCCCATCCGGCTTTAGCCATCGAGGCGCGCCGGATCAGGCAGGGGAAGCAGTAGCCGCAGTTGCCCTGGGCGCGGCCGTCGTAGCGGGCGGCTTCGGGATGGGAGCAGGAGATGCTGGCCGGGGCGAGCTCCCGTAGCAGGGCCTGGTTGGGATTGGTGGTGAGCATCTCGCCCTTGGTCATCAGGCGGTAGGGGTTGATGAGCGGATTGGCTACCCCTGCTTCGTTCTTGAGTTCGGTGAATAGGGTGAGGAAATGCGGGTGGGTCGTACGGGTGCTCAGGCTTCCGGCCCGTGCACGGGTCAGTGGCGCGTTGAGTCCGATGTAGCCGTTTTCGGGCAGATACACCGGAACATCGGGCCCGAGGGATGAGGCGATCGCCAGCGCGGTGCTCAAGAACATGGCCGAGCGGGAGCGGGTGGTGGTCTCCCGGCTCTCGGGCAGCGCCCGGGCGTGGGCAGGGTGCGCGGGAGCAGGGCGCAAGAAGAGACGCAGCGAGGTCACCCGGCGTCCATACCGGTCCGTGAGGCGTCTCAACAGCCGTGTCTGTGCGGCGGGGGTCTGTCCTCCCTCGTAGTGCGACAGCAGGCACAGCCGTAGGCCGGGGTCCGTCTCCAGCAGGTTGATGACGCCGCATAGTGAGTCCAGGCCCCCGGAGAAGAGACAGACCCCGTCTGCGACCACGTGCCCACGGTCCTCTTCCGCTACCGCTTCCAGTACGGGGGCGGACTGCTGGCGGGCCGTGAGTGTCCAGCGGTCTCCGGTCAGGAAACGCAACGCTTCCTGTGCGGCGGCGACCGGCCATCCTGCGGCTGTTTCCACGGGGAACTGCAGATGCAGGTCGCGGGTCCAGGCATCCGCTGTGCCGTTGCGCGCGCTGATCCGATCCGTCACGTAGGCGCCGAAAGACAACACCATCAGATCGGCCGCAGCGCGTGTCGGCCTGAAGCTACGGAAGAACCCTTGCCCCGTCTGGACGGTGGCGTGGGCGGAGCCCGGAATGAAGTCCAGCAGGACATCGTCGCCCCCCTCCACTGCGCGAAGGGGCTCGGTGCGCACCACGAACACGCTCACGCCAGTTCCTCCAGGGCGGTGTAGGCAAGCTGCAGCGCGCTGTCGACGATCTGTCGTCCTGGGGGACCAGACCAGTCCACACGCCACGGGTCGCCCTGCACCTTGATGGCCACACAGTCTTCGATGATCTGCCGCATCTGGCGGTCGGCCCGCCGGGCGGCCTCGGGATCGTTGATGCTGCCCAGTCGCTCCGCCACGACGGGCACACGGTTGTAGATGTAGTGCGTCAAGAACAGCTCCAGCAGTCGCTCCACGTCGTTACGGCTGGCTGCGGCTGCTTCCAACTCCTCCCAGGAGTCGGCCTCGGCAAAGAATTCCTCAAGCACGTCGCACACCGCGTCGCGGGCCGCCTGGGCGTCCAGGTCGCCACCCGCTCCGGCCAGAGACGTGACTAGTTCGTCCACGACCTCGTACCGGTCGCGCCCCACCAGGTCACCCAGCCCGGCCTGGTGCAGGGCCTGCCCGAGGCCGCCTGAGGCCACCCCGGCCAGCAGGCCGCCCAGCCGCTGTGCAGCCGTGCGGCCCGCCCCAGCGCCGGAAGCCGCACCCCCTGCTCCGCCCAGCACCGGTACGTGCCGTGCCAGGACCATCGCTGCACGCTGGCGCGGCGCGCTGCCACTGCTGATGTCGCGGGTGTAGGCCGTCGCGGCGTGCTTCAGCCCTGTCCAGGCTCCGCCGGAGCCGCTGGTCCGGTCGGTGGAGGTGCCCACCTCAGCCTCCTATCCCGCTCTGGCGGAGATCGCCAACCAACCGGCTGATCGGGTGCTGGCTGTTCTGCCAGCCGTCCAGGAGCGCCGCCACCGACGCGTCCTCTGCGGGCAGCCGACGCACGATGGTGGTCAGCTTCGGGCGCAGGGTGTCCAGCGGAATCATCCGCAGGACCTCGCACAACGCCGAGACCACGGACGGAACGGCCTGCGCGAGTTCCAGCGCGCCGTCCATCGCGGGACCGGTCGGGTCCCTAAGGACGATCTGCAGCAAATGCTCGACGAGCACAGGAAGGTCCTGCCCCGACACCGATCCAGCCACCGATCCCACCGCGGCCCGGCGCTGTCCGCGTACGTCAGACTGGAGCTTGCCCAGCAGCTCCTGCACCTGGGCGGGAAGCCGCGCGGTGCTCGCGGCGAGAGTAAGACGGGCTCGGGCGAAGGTGAAATAGGGTCCCAAGTCCACTTCCGCCAGCGGGGGATCCAGCAGCAGCCACGCTGCAATGTGCGGTTTATCCGCCCAGGCTCCTACTTCCTCGTCGAGTTCCCCACCGGACGCGTCGGGGGCAGGCGTGCCCGGTACCGTGCCCGCCCGCCGTCGCAAAGAGTCGCGCCGGCCGTCCCCGCTCTGTGCTGCCCCCGGCGGCTGGCCACCCGGCTGCGCGGCGTCGTCGGCCGGAGCAGGAGGCGAGGGCTGCACGTGTCGCTCGGCAGCAGCCAACCGGCTCACCGCCCCGGGCCCCTGGACCTGCCAGTCGAAGAGTTTCTGGAAATCTGACAGATGCTGCTCCTCCAGCACCATCAGCTTCGCCAAAACCTTCGGACTGAGCGCGGTCCCCCGGCGCTCGGCGCTGGCCAGCCGAAGGGTCAGCGTATTCATGAAACGTTTGATCTGCCGCGGGTTACCGCGCAGCCCGCTTCCCAGGACCGGGGCGGTCTGAGCGGCCCACGACATGTCCGAGCGGAGGCGCTCAGGCATCTGCTGGCCCAGTGTCTGGGCCGCCAGCCCTGCGTTGAGAGCGACTGCGAGGGCACTTTGCCGTCTGCGCTGTGCAACCGCGTCCTTGACCTGCGTGAAGGATGCTTCGTCGAGGTGGGACTGAGCGAGCAGGAGGTGCATATACGTTTCGGCTTCGGGGGCCGAGAGAGCGGGGATGTTGACCTTGACCTGCAGCATCTTCTCCAGATACTCGGCGCCCAGGCCCGTGGCGCCAGGGCGTCCCAGCCCCGGGTAGCGCATGTCGATGGCGGCCTGTACGACCTCGGCGTGCGCGGCGATGACGAACGCGCTCTTTTCCACGTTCAAAAAGAGCCGAATCGCCTCGAACGTGCCGACGACGGTCGGGGGCAGGCAACGGTCCAGATCATCAATCATCACGATCACCGCACTGACCTGGGGCAGCGATGCCAGAAGCTCGGAGAACCGCTGCCGGAAAGTACCCACATCCACATACAGCTGCTCTGCCTCACCCGCTGGCGGGAACGCCTCGTCCGTCCCCTCGGAGGATGCGGGCGCTACTCCGGCGAGGGCTTGCTGGGTGAGGGTAGACGCCATGTCACCCAGGGCCGGGTCTGCCAGGGAGGCAGCCAGCGCCACACCAGTGGGTGCGACAGACAGAGCAGCGTGCCCCAACCGGCGCGCTGGGCGCCTCAGCCGGTCCACCATCTGGTGCAGTCGGCCAACCTCCGCGGCCTCGGCTGTTTCTTCTTCCACGAGCTCGCCGAGACGCGTCAATACCGACTCCATGAGCGCTGTTTTGATGTCCTCATAGCCCTCGTACTGCCACGGGCTGAAGGACACCACCACGTAACGGCCGGACTCTGGGCCATCCATCTGACTGAGCTCCGCCGCAACGATCTTCAGCAGGCTGCTCTTACCCGACCCCCAGCCGCCCAGAACACCCACGGTCAGCGGAAGCAGCTGAGGCTGGGTCAAAGCCACCACAAGCTCATCGACCAGAAAGTCGAATCCGAGCAGATCGAGATCGGTTTCGTTGTCTGACCACACGTTGCGCTCACGGCTCCCTACATCACACACCTTTGTGTGCCGATGATCCTATCTGGGGATAGAGGCATGTGAAGTCACCACAAAGATAGATCAGTTGATAGGTGAGAGACGGCCGACGCCGTATCCCGCCCGCGGATGTCGATCTGGTCCAGGAACCACCCGTCCGTTGCGTGGCCGATCAAGCGTCGCGCCATGTGGGGGGTGTCAGTATCGGTCATCCGGCGGGTTGTGACATCGCCAAGCAAACGCGTGACTCGGCGGAGGCGGTGGGTGCTCGTAGTCGCGGACAAGGCGGCGGTACCAGGACAGGGTGCCGTAGTCTGCTGCACCACCACCTGGGGCCACCAACCTCCTGCCGGCCCGCTCGACGATCTTCACGTCGATGCCGAGCATGGCGCCGTAGACGACTACCGCGTGCTTAAAGCCTGGTCGACCAGGGACTTGGAGATGGTGCCGGACTACAAGGCGACCCGGTTCAGCACCGCGTTGCCAAGGCCGTTGCCGTGAGCCCCTGCCGATCCCCGACACACGTAGCCCCCGCCGCCCTGACCCATGTGACATTCGTCAGGAGTTTCCGAAAACGAAATACATGAGGCGCTGCTTTTCCATCACAGCTCTAAAAACAGCTCAGTCAACGTCCCCATTAAATTCACGCCGAATCTGCGATAGCGAGATTGGACCGCTGGCGACGGCGACATGCCAGAAGTCCCATCCATCAACGTCAGCGCTGCCTGTGGCCGCAAGGGCAGCGGAGGTTGGGGTGGCATAAGACCGTGCACCTAGTTCGAGCCCGCCGTCAGGCAGTAGGAAAGCGACCACCTGGCCAAGATCCGCAGCCCCCACCAGCTCGACACCGGATTTCAGGAACCCCGCACTGATCAGGTCGGAAACGGTATTGGCTTCCGGCCGACCAATGCCGCCAACACCCGATTCAATTCCTAGCTCATCGGAGAAATTTTCCACCACAGAATCGAGATCTCGGCAGCCACGCAGGGCCGCAAGCGCGGCACTGCTATGACGGGCCTCGGGCTCTATGAGCTCACGGAGCATCTCTAGCGCACCTTCAAATTCAACGGGTGCATCAAGAACACCTGCTTTAAATACAACGTCTCTCATCACTCGGGACCGGCGCTCATTCAATCCCGCACGGTCCAGGCCGTAGATGCGAACTGATTCTTCGACCCTACACACGCCCACTGCCCTCTCAAGAGGAGAGCGCGGGCGGTAATCATTTCGGCGTACAGCCCCCGACCTGTCAAAATCCAGCAGGTCACAGTCTCCCCGAAGTGCTGGATCAAGAAGTACAGGAATCTCTCGCTCAATGCTTTCAATACTGACGCCTGGTGCCCGTAGTCTGGAGGCAGGGTTGAGCAGGGGGAAGTGGTGAATCTTGGTGACTCGTTTTCCCGTTGGATCATCATCGGTTGACGAGTTGCAAAATTCGCATACGAGCCGAAAGTTGCTAACTTCGTACGCTAGCCAGTAGTAGCCAAGATGCGTTTCTCCCACGACCCCACCTTTGGGCCTGAAATGATCAACCGCGAGTCGGCTATTAGAGACTTCACCTTCGCAATACCAGCATTTTCGCCCAACCAGGTCGATGAGCTGAGGGCGCAGCTTCGTCCAATACGGGGACTTCTTGAACAGTTTTGTGAGCTCGGCCTTGTTCGTCCCGCAACCCGCAACGTGCTTCTTGACAACAGACGCGTGGCGAGACCAGGCAGCAGGTACGGCCAAACGGCTCATCTCTACATAGCGCACGTCGTCACAGACCTCGGCTGAATTTCTCGTCAAAGAGCCTTCTCACCATGAGATTAAACTCTTCTTCCGAAGGAGGATCTGCGCTCCCAGCCCTATCTAGAAGCTCCTTGCGCCGCAGGTCGAGCTCTGCAAGGAATAGGGACACCACGGAGTCGCGGCGAATCGTATCGAAGCCGAGGGACTCAAGCTCGTTGTTGATACTCCGGAGCCGACGGTTGTCCTCTTCGTTCAAAACGGGCGATCGCGCGAGCTCATATTGGTCATCGATGAGCCGCTGAGTGTGATCGTCCAATTGGGTATCCAGGCCATACAGTTCCGTGGTCAGCAAGCCGCCGATGCCACGTCCCCGAGGGTCGACGGTTGGCATCTCGGCCCTGATGACGCCGGCTGCGGAACCGCGGAGCATGCGAATCTGTTCACGAGGGATGTTTGAGACTAGTGCAGGATCATGCGTAGCCGCGATGAATTGTGAATTCTGCCGGTCCTCCAACATCGCCTGGACGATCGAGTACCAGCGCTGGCTCCAGCCTGGATGAAAGTGCGAAGCCGGTTCATCGAGAAGAAAGAGAGACTCTTCGCCACGCTGCAGTCTCAGCATTCCCATGATTGTGAGACTCTGCTGCTCACCAGCGCTCAGTTCCTCTGACGTGATCTGATGCCCGTCGGCCATCGTCAAACGCACACTAGCTGTCAGCAATTCTGCAGCTTGGAGTCTCTCGAACATTGCAAACATCGCAACATCTGAGGCAAAAAGTCGACGAAAGCTCTTGAGATCGTCAGACGTGGCTATGGTGATTCGGAAATCCGTGTATGTGCTGCGGGCAGTCGCATCAGGGATGGCCCCGAATCTTCCCTGTGTTGCGATCGCATCGAAAAGATCTGGGGCGTCACCTTCCAGCCCCCAGTAAGGGCGATCAACATCCCGAGTGCGCTTATACCAGGAAGGTCTCCGAATGGAGATATCAGCGGAAGCAAACCCGGAGACTCGCACATCCCTCTCCGCATGATGTGCGAATTTTTCCGACCAGTTCGAGAGGAGTGACAGCAGAATCAAGGGAAGATGGGTGACATCACAAAGGAAAAGAGGTCTTACGCCGCGGCCAGGTGCTTGGCCCAAACTGGCAGCACTGTCACCTCGCGCAGACGCCATATCTGCGTCTCTATGTCTATCAAATTCCTCACGCCACCGAGATTCCCTGGCGGCTTGATAGCCGAAGAGGTGGTCTGGGAGATGGATTCTCCAGTCAGCTTTATGAACAACTGCACTGGTCGAATCTCCATTGGCTACCGTCATCTTAGGAAGGGATTTGACTGCTCGTTGGTCCACTTCCACGAGCCGTCCGCCTCGTCTGTACTTGACCCGGTACGCAAACGGGGCGCGCTGACCACGCCAAAGGCTTCCGAACACCTCAGCAAGAGCCTGGAGTACTCGCGACTTCCCACGGCCGTTTCGCCCAACCAGGACGTACGTGTCATGACCTTCGGATAGATCGAGCTTGAAATCCTGCAGGCCTCGATAACTAGGCAGATAGATTTCTAGCAGCTGCACGTCCCCTCCCCCGTGAATTCAGGCCTCTTACACACTAATGTAGTCACAGCGCTGCGACTACTGCCCATCCTGCGAAATCTTCACAGGCCGCAGCGCTTCGGTAAGATTAATCAGCTCGGACAAAGCAGCTTCCAGCTCTCCTGCAATCTCTTCGGCCAAGACATGAGGCTCGATCAGATCGTCGGCGTCGTCAATTGACTTGTCCTTGAGATCCGCAAGAAGAAGAAGGTTGACCCTCTCGCGATTCAAGAGATAATCAACGTCGTACGCCTTGAAAGCATCCGTTTCAGTCCGCTCGCTGCGGTCTTTACCCGGAGCGTAGCAGGTGACAAAATCCTCCAGGTGTTCCCTGGATAGCCGATTCTGTTTGAGCGTGAAGTGCTGATTGGTTCGAAAGTCATAGACCCAGAGCTTCTGCGTGTGCGGCTTTCCATCAGCACGAGGCGGTAGCTTTTCAAAGAACAGGACATTCGCCTTCACGCCGCCGGCGTAGAAGATTCCCGCAGGAAGCCTCAGTAGAGTGTGTACGTCACATTGCTGCAGGAGGCGCCTGCGAATGGTCTCCCCGACGCCTCCCTCAAACAGCACGTTGTCCGGGATTACCACGGCCGCTCGGCCACCAGTCTGCAGCAAGGTATAAATGTGCTGCATGAAGTTGAGCTGCTTATTTGTAGTGGTTACCCAGAAGTCCCGACGATGGTACGCGAGATCCTTACGCTCAAACTCGTCGTCCTCGCCAATAATCGTGATAGATGACTTCTTGCCAAATGGAGGGTTGGCGAGGACGAGTGACGCGTGACGGGTAGGTGGCTTTGCCAAAGCGTCACCCACATCGATCAATGACTCGCCATTCGGCTGTCCGATGCCGTGTAGTAGCAAGTTCATGGCAGCGAGGCGTGCCGTACCATCGACCAGCTCGTTCCCCCGAAATGCACCCGTGCTAAGCCGTTCCCGCTGCTCAAGCGTGAGGCCCATCTCGTGATGATGCTGAATGTACTCGAACGCATTCAGCAGGAAGCCTCCAGTGCCGCAGGCTGGATCCATGATCGTGTCGTCTGGAGTCGGCTGAACACAGTCGACCATGGTGCGGATGAGTTCCCGCGGGGTGAAGTACTGCCCTGCGCCGGACTTGACGTCCTCCGAGCTCTTCGCAAGCAGCTCTTCGTACGCATCGCCCTTGATGTCGACGCCCGTTCCGGACCAGTTTTCCTTGCCGATCAGCTCTCGGATCAAACGCTTCAGCTTGGCAGGATCCTGAATTCGGTTCTGTGCCTTCTGGAAGATTCGGCCCAGTGTGCCCCCGCTACGTCCGAGCGTGCCGAGGATCTCGCTGTACTGCTCTTCGAGCTCTCGCCCCTCGGCATCAAGCAAGATCTGCCAGGCATCGAGACCATCAAGGATGTCGACCTGATTGAAGCGCCGATTCTTCTGTTCATGGGCCATCTTGAGGAATAGAAGGTAGGTCAGCTGCTCGACATAGTCGAGCACAGAAACACCGTCATCCCTCAGGACGTTGCAGTAGCTCCAAAGCTTGTTGACGAGGGCTTGGGCATCGACGCTGACGCGAGACGAGGCGGTTTGGGGGGTCACAACAGAGTCTCCTGTACTGCCTGGCTCTCACGCTTAGTTGCTGTGCTGGGCCTGCGCGTCTGCAATCGGGGCCCTCTTGCCGGCCGAGTTGAGCGGATACGGTCCAGCAGTACCGTCGCGGGCTCGTCCGAGGGGTCTTGCTCGACCAACTTTCCAGAGAAGGCCCTACGCAATACAGCTCTGCGGAGGGCTGCTGCTCGAAGCAGGCCAGCCTCCACCGTCTCAAGGGCGGCGTCGGCCACGCTCAGCCGCGACTCAATGTGGCTGACGAGGTTCTGCTGAATGTCTGGCGGGGGAATTGCAACTGGGAGCAACTTGATCTTGCTGAGACTGATCGACGCCAGGTTTACGCTCTGTTTTCCGTTAAGTTCACACCAGCGCTTCCCGAACCCATTCGCGTGCCACGCCAAGAGCTTCGGGTGGAGAACACTTTGGTCAACTCTGGCCCGGAAAACGTGGTTCTGGTGAATGCAATCGGGAATCTGCTCTTCCCAGATCCATCCCCTGCCGAGCTTATCCCGGTCTCCGCCTTCATTAAGAAGAACATCGCCATGCTTCAGGAGAAGCTGCTCGGCCTTCTTTGGCGCAACCCGAATCATCGACACGTCAGCCAAGTTGAGACGACCGCGCTGCACGTTAGCGACGCGCAAGTAGGGGACGCTGATGAATTCAGGGTCATTCTGCTTTTTACTGTCCTTGGTTACACCACCGACGACATGCGCAATATCACCCAGCCGCGACCAGCGCCAGCCAACCGGGAGCAGCGGCAACGGGCCGTCGTCGATCCCTACTTCATGGATCTTGGCTGCGGCCCTGTTCTCCGCGACCACTCCTCCAGTCGTGGCAATACCGGTGATCTTGTCCCGCAGAGTTGACAGGCGGGCGGTGACATTCCGCAAGGATGATTCAACGAAGTCCAGGCGCGAGAGGTGATCTTCGAGCGCTTCCACAATGCGCTGTTGCTCAGCCAGCGGAGGAAGGTCAATCTTCCACTGGGCCAGCCGCGCAGAGCCAATATGGTGGATTCCTACGCCGCGCGAATCTTGCGCGAAGGCGCCTCTGAGTGCCTCATATCGCAAGTAATGCAGAAGGAAGCGCGGATTGGCGTAGTGAGTTCTGACTCTAATCAGCGTGTTCTGGAAACAGCAGTCATCGATCTCGTCGTTCCACAGTGCTGGCTTCCCAACCTCGCCAGCACTACCGGATGCCTCGCTCAGGACGATATCGCCTCGCTGGAGCCTGTAGGTATCTACTTCGTTCTCGGTGAAGTTCATGAACTTCACGTCGTTGAGAAGCAGACCTTGCCATCCCACATTGGCTGCGCGCAGGTAGGGCCGCATATTGCTGCCATTGTGGTTCTTGGGTGAGCGCTGGCGGCCGAGCCGTACTTCCGAGAAGTCCTGCAGCGTGGACCGCGCCCATCCGGACGGCAGTTCGCTCATGCGGTGAGTTCCTGATCTAGTTCGTCGAGGACAGCCTCGGCACGGTTGTCGCCGAAGACGCGGAGGAAACCATCGGTTCCACCACGCTCCGTGAAGGGTACGTGGTCCAGGTCGGCCACATCGAACCTGACGCTAGTGGCCATCGTGTCGACGATCCGCTCCAGCCACCACAGCTCGTCCTCACTGAAGATCACCCCCGCCTGCTTCTGGCGAGCCACCCAGTTGGCGAACCGGCTCTCCACTGTCGATCGGTAGGGCCGAACCTCGGAATCGAGCCCAAGCTCATAGCGGATCAGGGAAACAAGGTCCGGTGGCCCATGTTTGACGCCTGGCGCACTTGAGGCGGCCCCCAGTTGTTCGTACGCCTGCCACAGACGTGCCACGGTCCACTGGTGAGGCGGCCGTGCAATCCGCGAGGCCAAGTCCTTGAGCCGCTGGTAAGCCTCCCGGGGGCGAACCTCACGCCCTCCCCGGCCAGTCAGCGCGACTTGGAGGGAAGTGATCTCGTCGTGGTGCTCGGCAAGGTACTCACGCCAACTCGTCACGGTGCGGCGCGCCATCTCCACCGGCCCGACGGACAAGAGGGCATCTGGGTTTACCTCGTCGTAGACGATTCGCTGATCGGTGCGGATGTAGACCAGCAGATCACGCAGGTCTTTGTTGGACGCCAAAGGCCGCACAGCCTTCTGGACCATCCAGTGCACGCCCTTGGCACCGTCCGCCTGCCGGACTTTGTCCACGTGATCTACATCGACTGCTTTCGCGATTCTACCAACGACCGCATCCAGCGACTCGCCGGCTAGGCGTGCGATCTCCTCGTGATCGTCAGCGGTGAGCGTGCGCGACAGTCGCGACAGTCTCAGCCCCAGTTCTTCCGCTTCGTCCTCGTCGATCGTGCCGCCTGCGGTCTTGCCGAGCAGTTTGCGAAGTGATGTGCGCTTGGCGTCGTCCTTCTCGACCACGGGTGTTTCGCGCTTGTGGCTCTCGGTGACGCCGATGGCATCAATGACAACGAACCTGGTCTTCTCGCGAATGTCCGGCGTTACTGTTCGCAATTCGGTTGAGTCGATCACTCGCGCACCACGACCGCGCATCTGCTCGAAGTAAGCCCAGCTCTTGACATCTCGCAGAAAGAATACGCACTCGATGGCCCGAACGTCAGTACCGGTGGCAATCATGTCTACGGTGACGGCAATTCGCAACTCGGGAGCGTTACGGAACTCGGAGAGCAACTGATCCGGCTGCGACGCCTTCCCCGTGATCTTTTTGCAAAAACTGTTTCCTCGGCCGAATACGTCACGCACCATTTCGACGATTTCGTCGGCATGGTTATCATCACGGGCGAATATGAGCGTTTTCGGCACCATACGCATGTCTTCGGGCACGTCGCAACGCTCAGGGAAGAACACGGTTAGGTTGTCACGAAATGCGGCAAGAACTGTCCTCAGCTGCCCTTTGCTGATGACCTTGCCGCCAACTTGGTTCGCGCCATACGAGAAGTCGTCATCCAGCTCTTCGTACTGACGGCGTCGAGTCCTACGATTCTTAATCGGGACGTGAGTCTCGACGGGAATTACCGACCCTTGTTCGGTAATTTCTGTCCTGATGCGATAGGTCGTGTAGTCGACCGCCACCCCATCAGCTACCGCTTGTTCATAAGTGTACTCACTGATCAAGTTCTGGTGAAAAAAGCCAAATGTTTGGGCAAGAGGCGTCGCGGTGAGCCCGACAAGATGTGCATCGAAATATTCAAGGACCGATCGCCATCGGCCATAAATGGACCTATGGCATTCGTCGATGATCACTAGGTCAAATGACTCCGGCGGAAGACTCTCATTGTAGACGGCATCAGCGGCAGACGCCGTTATACCTCGTTCTTCTTCCTCAAATGCCGAAAGTTCACTGTAGTCGTCGAGGTCGCCAGGCTCTTGTCCGGCGACGAGCCTGGAAAGTCGCTGGATAGTAGAGATTACGACTTTGGACGAGTCCAAAACCGTGGAGCCGGTGAGCTGGTCTACGTTGTAGAGCTCAGTGAACTTCCGTCCATCATCCGGAGTTGTATAATTGGTGAACTCCGCGAGGGCCTGAGTACCAAGGTTATTGCGATCGACCAGGAATAGAATCCGTTGCGCTTTTGCGTACTTCAAAAGGCGATAGGTGGAAGTGACCGCTGCAAAGGTCTTTCCAGCGCCTGTTGCCATCTGGATTAGGGACCGCCGGTCTCCACGACGCAGCGAGTCCTCCAGCCCCTGAACAGCGTCAAATTGGGCTGGCCTGAGTCGCCCAGCAGCCACTTCAGCAGGGTCGAGCTTCGGCAGACGTTCCCTGATCCGGGCTCGATAGGTGGGCGCTGCCGCATCGGCCTCAGCCTCACGAATCCACCGAGCGATGGTCTCGGACTGGTGGAAAGAGTAGACGTCCCGGGTACGTGAATCCGGGTCTAGGTCGTTGCGGAACCTAACCAGCCCGCCATCACTCACGTAACGATATGGGAGTGGCGTCCGCCAAGCCTGCAAATCTTGTCGAGCTGTCAGCCCCTCCGCATAGCGATCCGCTTGCCTCTCAGCGGTCGCGAGATCAGCGCCCTCGTGTTTGGCCTCAATCACACCGACGAGTTTGGTATCGACATAGAGCAAGTAGTCCGCACGACCAGCTGCCGTGGTCACCTCGCGGACAGCAACGCCTCGTGCCGAGTAGAGGTCCTGGCTCCCCTTCCCGTCTTGAACCGACCAGCCTGCTTCGCGCAGCATCTCGTCGATTCGATCGCGAACCCGCGCTTCGCTAAGCGGCTCCTGAGCTGCTCGGCGAGCGTTGGAGACCAGCAGGTCCCTCTGTCTGGCAGTCGGCTTTCGTGGTGGCAGAGCTTCGTCGAATCCACGCTGGAGGTGTGATGCCTCCGTAGCTAGCGAGGTGACCAGCGTCGACACTTCGGGAAGGGCGGTCCTGGCGCGCGCCAACTCGACAGAAGCGCTCGCACGAGCCTTCTCCAGCGCCTCCTCATGGCTGCGGTCCCGGTCCGAATAGCTCACCCGGGAAAGCTCCAGGCGGACGCGCGCAGCCGCCAGTTCACTCCGCAGCGCCTGCACCTCGGTACGGGCGTCAGCGGATCCCGGGTCCGCAGTTCGGATCCAGTCGGGTGCTTCTGGCGGAATGAAGGGAATCTGTTCCCGATCCCCAGTCAGAACACGGTGGAACCAGACTCCCAGCTGGAAGCATTGCCTGACTGCGCGCAGGGCTTCTCGCTCTAGTGCGAAGTCCGTGTCCACGACTTCGGGTACGGGTCGCCGAAGGGCATCGAACGTCTGCCGTGCTGGCTCGTCGAGGAAGCCGGCCCGAGCTAGCGCGTGCAATCTGCTTGCATGATCGTCCTTGCCGACCGAAATGCCAGATCGTCGCGTAAGAGCAGTCGCGAGTGTGTCCCCAAACTGGCGGCCCTTGAGCAGCGTGACGCTCGGGTCGGTGAAGAGGTTTACTTCCGCGCTCGCCCCGTACAGCACCAAGAGAGGCTCGTGAGGCAGCAGAAAGCCGAAGTTTGCGGATCGGGCGGCCAACTCCCGGACTCGCGTGTCGATCGGTCCACGCCCCTGGCTCACGAAGCCCTCCACATCCGCTCAACCATCCAGCGTATCGCTATCACCTTCGCGGTCACCACGGTACCGAACGCCGGACAGCATGTCGGTAGGCAGCCTTTCTCGGCCGGTCCACGAACCCGCTCGGAACGCTCAGACGGGTTCGTCCACGACCGTCAACAACGCTGCAGCGATGGCGATCAACGCTCTCGCCTCGTCCCGACTGTACGAGAACGCCGATGTCACCGCGTCCTTGTGCACCGCTGCGCTCGTCTGATCCTCAACGGCGAAGCGGATCCAGGCCCAGCGTTCCTCCTGCGTGCGCTGCAATCTGTCCTTGCCGCCGGGCCACATCCAGCCGCTGTGATCCTTGATCCATTCCAGCGCGCGACGGGCCTCCAGGATCGCGCCGTCGATGTCACCCTCCAGAAGTCGGCGCTGGGCACCACGCAGGTGCCGGGCGGGCTCCGCGCGGGGGTCGTCCTCCAGCGGGAACGGGACCTGCATCTCGAACGCGACCGCAGGACCGAGGGCGGTGATCTGATCGATCCAGCGGCTCTTGGCCACGCTGAAGTGCAGAACCTCCTTCGTGCTGCCGGGGAAGCCGGGGGCTTGCGGGAGCGTGCCGGTGATCTCCAGTTCCATTCGAAGGTCACCGTCGCGGGCCTCGTTGATGGCGTGGAGCTGGGCCGAGGTGAGGAGGAACTTGAGGACCGGGCGCTCGACTCCCGTCTCGGTCGTAAACGAGAGCAATTCAGTGCCCCGTCCGACGAGCATCCGCTGGTAGGAGTTTCCAATCCCGTACAGGTCGGTCTGCAGCGCCAGGACCCTGCCGGCCTTCGTCGCGGTAGGCGCCTTCACCTCAAGCCCCATCTGGAGACAGATCGTACCCATGCCCCGCAGGAGCTGCACGCTCTCCTCCCTGACGCCAAGGACGAACTCGCCGGCCTCCGCGTCGAAGCGCATCACGTTCACAACCGGATCCTCCACCGTGATCTTCTGACCGACCGATTCTCCAACAAGCGGCGGCGTGACACCGCCTGTTTTACAGGAACCCCCCAGTACCGCTCGCAACCGAGGGTTGCCCGGCGGCTGCGGATGCGTTCCCGGAATCGCCCTTCCTTCCCTCTCGGCCGCCACCCGCTTGTCCACCGGTCTGCACGCTCGCCGACCGCCTGTCCACCGGTTGTCCACCGGAGGCAATCATGGCGCCTCGGAAAGGTTGCCTTACCGCTACGGATTGATCTTGAAAAATACAAAACCCCAGGTCACGGCGAGTGAGTCCTGGGGTTTCGCTGCCACCGCCACCGGCGGCAACGTCACCGCCTCACACTGCGCGGTGAACTTCCTGGCTCCAGCACAGGGGAATCTCTTCGTCGCCCGGGCTCGCGTGGTGAAAGCCGGCCGAAGGCAAGTCTTCGTCGACGCCCAACTAATGGCCGAACCCGCCGACAGTTCGGCGGTCGTCGCCACGGGCAACACGGTCCTGGTGCCTCTTTCAGCTGCTTGACCCGGCACCGCTCTTGACCCTTCACCGCAGCCACCGGTCGGTCTTGCACCCGTGATGCTCTGTTCGTTCCGCCCGGGACGCTGGGCGGGACGAGGCAAGGCCACCCCACTTCCGTGGCGTGCAGCGGCGCGTCGATGCCCCGCCGGCGGATCCCGGTGTCGCGCCGGGCCTATCACGGATCCTTCCGGGAGAACTCGGTGGTGGCCTGCACTGGGTCGTCGCCCACCTTCACACCCCGGCCGGCACCAACCCGACGCACCCGGCCTGGCAGCGGCCCACACCGCCTGAAGAGCCGAACCTTCGCCGTCGCAGCAGTAGCCACAAGCTGACTCGTTGACACTCAACTTAGTCGCCACAGGTCAGCATCCTGCGCACGACTATCTTCGCTGTCGAAGGACACGTCCGTAGGTTAAGCGCCTTCCGCTTCTCCTCGGCGTGAACCTGCCCACCAGACGGTCCGGCGGGCTGGAAGTGGAATAACCAGGGCGTTCGTTCGATTGGCCTCCTTGCAGATATCGCGGGAGGGGGCGCTGGTGGCCGAGCTGATGATGTTCCGGCAGGACGCGAACGGACGGGACGTCGAGCTGGCCGGCTCGACGGTGGCGCTAGAGGTGGAGCTGCAGCGGCGGGTCGAGGCCGGCCTGGAGCAGATGCTGGGCGTCCGTTTCCTGGCATCGGAGTACCAGACCGGCCCCTGGCACCGGGGGCGGATCGACACCCTGGGGCTCGATGAGAACGGCAGCCCGGTGGTGATCGAGTTCAAGAAGGGCTCGGACAGCGGGGTGATGTCCCAGGCGGTCTCCTACCTGTCCTGGCTGGAGTCGGCGCACCACGAGTTCGAGGCGCTCGTGCGGAAGGTGCTGGGGGCGGAGGCCGCCGAGTCCGTCGACTGGCGTCGTCCGCGGATGATCTGCATCGCGGCGGGCTTCTCGCACCACGACCGGGTGGCGGTGCAGAGGTTGCCCGAGCGGATCGACCTGGTGCGCTACCGGATCTTCGACGGTGGCCTGCTGGGGCTGCTGCTCGTGGACTCCGCGACCGGCTTCCCGAGCGCTGCCTCGTCTCGCCGGGGTCGGGAGCGGGCGCCCGTGGCGGACAGCGTGCCGACGGCTTCGGCGGTCTCTCCGCCTGCGGGTGGAGGAGCGGTGCCGGAGTGCCTGCGGGACCTGTACGCGGAACTGGACGAGGCGCTCACGGCGTGGGGCGAGGTGGAGGTGGCGTCGCTGCGGCACTACATCGCCTACCGGCGGTTGGTGAACGTGGCGTCGGTGATCTTCCGTCCGAAGCACGAGGCGATCCTGGTGTACCTCAGACTCGACCCGGACACGGTCGAGTTGGAGGAGGGCTTCACCCGGGACATGCGCGGTATCGGACACCTCGGGACCGGCGACCTGGAGGTCCGCGTCGTCTCGGCAGCCGACTTGGAGAAGGCGGCGCCGCTGATCCGGCGGGCGTTCGAGGCGGCCTGACGTAACAGGAGGGGCGGCTGGTGCAACGGTTAGCCGATGCACCAGCCGCCCCTTTGGCGTCTGTGGGCCGTCGGCCCTGGCCTCTCCGCTCTCACGCTCATGCCTCCGGTCCGGCCAGCTCGAAGTCGTCCTTCGTCAGTTCGGCCCGCAGCCGCTCCTCGGCGACGTCGGCGTAGTGCGCGGACAGCTCGACGCCCACGAAGTGGCGTCCCTCGCGCAGGGCCGCGACCCCGGTGGAGCCGCTGCCGGTGAACGGGTCAAGGACGGTGCCACCCTCGGGGCAGACCTGAACGAGCTGCTGCATGACCTCGACCGGCTTCTGGGTGATGTGAACCCGGCCCTTGCGGGGCTGGGAGGCGATGTAGTGCCCCGGCAGGTAGAGGTCGCGGGTGTTGTCGAGGGAGCGCTTGACGCCCCAGATGATGAACTCCGAGTCCTGCTTCGGCCCGCCCTTGCGGGGCCGGCTGGACGGCTTGATCCACGGAATCGTGCCGCTCCAGGTCCATCCCGCCATCTGCAGGGCGTCGGAGGTGGTCGGCTCCTGTCGCCAGTCGGTGAAGACCATGGCGACCGCGTGCTCGGTGGAGGCCCGGTACGCCTCGGTGAGAAGTTCGGTGAGCCAGGAGCGGTAGGAGCGCTGGTCGCGGTTCTCGCCCGGGAAGTTGGCGAGGTCGTGCGCCGAGTTGCTCGTGACGTACTTGGCACGTGCGGTACGGCCGGTTCGGTCGGAGCTGGTGCGGCCCCCGGAGTTGTACGGCGGATCGGTGATCACCGCCTGGACGCTCTCGTCCGGGAGGGACTTCAGGACGGTCAGGGCGTCGCCTCGGTGCAGCGTGTAGCTCATGGAGAGGGCCTCATTTCGGGCGTGGCGGAGTCTGGACCTGCTCCGGACAGCGCTCAACGGCGTGCATCCGGTGCGAGGTTGCAGCGGAGGTTAACGGCGAATTCCGGCCGCGCCTAACGAGGTGGCTCCCTGCTTCGGGCCCCTGGATGGCAGTCGTTTGGCGCGGCCGGAATCCCGGTCTACTGTCTCGCCGTGCCACCGGGAAGGAGCGTTGCTCCACCCCCGTTGAGCTGTGCTGATCCGTGCCGTCTCGTCCAATCGAGCAGCGTCGGAGGCATGTTGACCATCTGCCCGCGAGCGCCGTGAGGAGGCCCCTGTGCACCGCCTGAGATTACGAGCGCGGCTGGCTGCCGCGCGTGACCTGAAACCGGCGTCCTGGAGCTACCAACTCCTCTGACCCGGGCCCGCCGAGAGGCGGAGCACATCGGCGCGGTGCCGACGGCTTTGCACGAGAAGTCGGCACCGCGCCTCCTTCGAACACCGAGGAGCCGCTGCGATGCAGCATGCCCTGACACACCCCCGCCCCGACCCACCTCCGTCGTCCGGTCCGCACCGCCGTCGCGCTGAACGGCGGCGGCCGTGAAGAAGACGACGGGAACCCTCGTCGGTCTGTGCGCCACCGGACCACTCCTGCTGGCACTGCCGATCCTTGGCATCGGTGCCGGGACCGCCTCGGCTTCGTGCTCGACCGACGGTGCACAGGGTGTGGACGCCTCCGCCGTCGCCAAGCAGGTGAAGGCCATCCTGAACGGCGGCGACAAGGGCTCGGTCTCCGTGCCGGGTCTGGACGCGCCTGCCGACCAAGTGCCCAACGCCAAGACGATCCAGGCCACGGGCGTCGCGATGAACATCCCTGCCCGAGGGCAGGTCGTCGCCCTGGCGACCGCGCTGCAGGAGAGCGGCCTGCGGAACCTGACCTACGGCGACCGCGATTCGCTGGGTCTCTTCCAGCAGCGGCCGTCTATGGGCTGGGGCACGGCCAGCCAGATCCTCGACCCGGTGCACGCCTCGACGAAGTTCTACGAGGGGCTCAAGAAGGTCTCCGGCTGGCAGTCCCTCTCTGTCACCCAGGCCGCCCAGGCGGTACAGAAGTCGGGCTTCCCGGAGGCGTACGCCAAATGGGAGCCGCTGGCCACCGCCCTGCAGAAGGCCATCGAGCCCCTGCTGCAGAAGGCCGGCGGCGCGGCGCCGAGCCCGTCGCCGTCCGGCTCTGCCGACACCGGCAGCCCCTCTCCCGATTCCGCGGGAGGTTGTTCGGCGGACGGCGACGGGACGGACTTCGGCACCATCCCGGCGGGCGCACTGCCGGACGAGTACAAGATTCCCGCCTCCGCGCCGCCGAAGGTACAGACGGCGATCCGGTGGGCGCTCGGCCAGCTCGGCACCCCGTATCAGTGGGGCGGCACGTGCACCGACTCCCACGGCAAAAACCCGATGGGCCGCTGCGACTGCTCCTCCCTGATGCAGGGCGCGTACAAGGCCGCCGGGGTCACCCTGACGCGGACCACGTACACGCAGGTCAAGGACGGCAAGGCCGTCTCGGTCGATGCCCTCAAGCCGGGCGACCTCCTCTTCACCGAGGGGACGGCCGCCGTACCGGAACACGTCGGGATGGCGATCGGGCAGGGCCTGATCGTCCACGCCCCGCACACCGGTGACGTCGTACGGATCACCACCGTCGCGTCCTGGAAATCGCGGATTCTCGCGGCCCGCCGAGTCGTCTGACCGGCGCTCCTCCCCCTCCTCACCTCCCCTCGCACCGCTGGTTCGCCCCACCGGGCCCTGGCGCGCGCATTCGAACTGGAGTTCCCGTGTATCTCGCTGAACAGGTCATACAGCTCGCCTACGACCCCGGAATCAAGCCCAACGAGGGCGGGCTCCCTGGCCTCAACGTCCTCAAGCAGGTGATGGGCTCGATCAACTTGTTCGGACTCATCGCCGTGGTCGGAGCCCTCGCCGTCAGTGCGGGCGTGTGGGCCTGGGGTCACCACTCGGGCGGTCACCAGGCCGAGGCGAACGGGAAGAAGGGCGTGCTGGTCAGCGCGGGCGCGGCCCTTCTTCTCGGTGCGGCCAACGGTGTAGTGGCGTTCTTCTCGACGCTCGGGACGCAGGTCCACTGATGGCTCAGCACTCCACCCACCCCGGCGGCGCATCTCGCGTGCGCCGCCGGGCGCTGCTCGGCACTGCCGTCCTGGCGGTGCTCGTCGCCCTCGCCGGCCTGGCCGCCTACCTCACCCGCGAGAGCCGAAGCCCATCCGATACTCCTTCCCCACCGCCGAGTTCGCCCACGGCGTCCTCGTCGCCCGCGGCACCGTCCGGGCCGCACACCCGGCCCAGCGCTCTGCCCGTTCCGCCGAAAACCCACGACCCGATCACGTACGGGAAGGCCGCCGCCGCAGCGCTGTGGTCGTACGACACCCGCGCGTACTCGCAGCCCGAGCTGCGCAAGGCGCTGCGCGGATGGCTGACCACGGAATCGAAGTACGCCGATGCGGCCTCCGTCGACCAGGCGGTCCCCTCGGCCTTGCTGTGGAAGGAGATGGCGGCCAACAAGCAGGTCGCCACCGCCAAGATCAACGAGGGGCACTTCCCGCATGCCTTTACCCAGGCGCTTCAGGACGACCCCGGGGCGATCACCCAGGCGTACGTCTACGCCGTCACGGTCTCCGGCAAGCAGTCGATTCGCTGGAAGGGCTCGGCTGCCGGCGGCGCGGAGAGCCGGTCCACCACCCTCGCGGTCCAGTGCCGGCCCAACCACTCCTGCGCCCTGGTCTGCGTCATGCCGTCCGTTGCGCCCTGACCCTCGCCCCAGAACGGAGGTACGACCCATGGGAGTCTGCGACTTCCCGCTGATGGACAAGGTGTGCGGCGCTGTCGACTTCGCCACCAACCCCGCCGGCACCGTCACCGACGGTCTCGGCGCGTGGATCGCGAAGTCGGCGGGCGAGCTGGCGTCCAGCGCGGCCGACCTGGCCGCCAAGGCCGTCAACAAGACGACGGCCATCGACCTCAACGCCGGGTGGTTCCGCGACAACTACGAGCTGCTGCTGCCCATCGGCCTCGCCCTGACCGTCGGCATCTTCTGCATCCAGCTCATGACCGCGGCCTGGCGCCGAGACGAACGTGCCCTCGCCAAGGCGGCGTTCGGCACCATGACCGGAGTCCTGTTCAGCTTCTCCGCCATCGCTTTCACGACCGTCGCCATCACCGTGGTGGACGCGCTGTCCGACGGCCTCTTCAAAGCCGCCAACACCTCGATCGACGACGCGATCCGTCGTGTGATCAAGGTTGATCAGATGGGGGCCATGTACGGCCTCGGCTGGGGTGTGCCCGCGCTGGTGGCCTTCGGGTGCGCGATCGGTGCCTTCCTCTACTGGGGCGTGATGGTGGCCCGCAAGGTCGGCGTCCTGATCATGGTCGCGCTCGCGGTGTTCGCCGGGGCGGGCGGCGGCTGGGAAGTCGCCAAACGGTGGCGGCGCGGCTGGATCGAGGCCACTGGCACCCTGATCGTCTCCAAGCTGTTGATGACCGTGGTCTTCTTGATCGGCGTCTCCGCCATGGGCAAGACCGACGCCAGCGACGGAATGGCGGCCCTGTCCGACGCGATGGCCGGCATCGTCGTGATGGTCCTGGTGTTGCTCTGCCCCTACGCGACGTACAAGTTCGTCCACTGGGCCAGCGACGGCGGCGGCCACGACGACATGCACCGCACCGGTGTCGCCGGCATGGCGGTCGCCGCAGGAGCCGCGAAGACCGCAGGCAGCCTCGCGGTGCGGGCCGGTACCGGCGCCCCCGCTCCGCAGGGTCCGAACCAGGTCCCGGGCGCGGGCACCGATGGCGTCGCCTCCGGCATCAACCCCTCCGGCGGCAACCTCAGCAAGGAGGGCATCGACGCCGGGCCGCCCAAGCAGCAGACCCGCTTCCGGTACGGCGAAGACCCGGACGCGAGCGGCGACAAGGGCCGGGCTCTGATCCAGCGCCCCGGGATCCCGCCGCTGATCACACGTCCTGGCGAGGACGAACCGGACGGGTCCGAATCGACTGCCCAAGGCGTTGCGGGCGGCTCCGGTCACCTCGCAGCCGCATCGGCTCCGGGCGGCGACATGACCTCCATGCCGCCAGCCGACCCCGGACCTTCGGCCTCGGGCACTCCGGCGTCCGCGTCCGGGCCGTCGGCCACCGGCTCCGCGACGCCGACGAACTGGGTGTATCCCACCCAGCCGCCGTCGGGTTCCTGACCCACATCCCCGGGGGCGGGTCGCACTCCACGGCCCGCCCCCGCCCCCACCAGCAGGAAGGTTCCGCCATGACGTCCAGAAGAGCGCCGCGCGCCCCGTCCTCCGCCCGCTCCCACCGTCTGGAACCACCATGTCCGGCAAGCACCAGTCCTCCACTCCCACCGTGAAGTTCCCGCACCGCAGCAGGCGCGGCGTCCTGCTCGGCCTGTCCGTCCCGCAGTTGGTCGTCGCCGGACTCACCGGCCTTCTCCTTCTCGCCGTGATCCTCGCCCGCGGTGTGGTCGGCGCCCTCCAGCTCATCCCGCTGTGGGCCGTGATCGCCCTGCTCGTCTTCGTCCGCCACCGAGGCCGTGCTCTGGCGGACTGGGCCCCGATCGTCGTCCGGTACGCGCTGCGCCGGATGCGAGGCCAGCTCGTCTGGCTCACCCGGCCCTCCCGCCGGCCGACCCGCGAGGGACTGCTCCACCTTCCCGGCACCGCTGCCAGCCTGCGCGTGACCACTGCTCCCGATGGCAAATACGGCGCCGTCCACAACCCGCACACCGGGACGCTGACCGCGGTGGTCAAGGTCTCCTCCCGCGCCTACGCCCTGCTCGACCCCGGCACCCAGCAGGCCAACGTCGGCGGCTGGGGACGCGCGCTGGCGGCCCTCGCCCGTACCGGGCAGATCGCCCGCATCCAGGTGATCGAGCGCACCATCCCCGACTCCGGTGACGCGCTGCGCCGCTACTGGGAAGAGCACGGCCGCCCCGATACCCCGATGGCCGGCGCGATCTACAACGAGCTGATCCAGAGCGCCGGCCCCGCAGCCGCCCCGCACGAGGCGTACGTCGCGGTGTCCCTGGACACCAAGGCGGCCCGCCGGCTGATCAACCAGGCTGGCGGCGGTCTCACCGGTGCCTTCAGCGTCCTCGCCCAGCTCACCTCCACGTTCGACCAGGCGGCGCGGACCGCCGGTCTCACCCCGACGGGCTGGCTCACCGCCCGCGAGATCGCCGCCGTGGTGCGCACCTCCTACGACCCGAAGGCGCTGGCGACACTCGACCGCTGGTCCACGGCCGGTCGCCCCGAGGCCGAGCCCGCCGCCGCCGGCCCTGTCGTGGTCGTCGAGAAGGCGGACCACATCGCAACCGACTCCGCCGTGCACGCCACCTACTGGGTGGAGAACTGGCCGCGCACCGAGACCAGCGCCGGCTTCCTGCACCAGCTCCTGTTCACCGGCGGCGTCCGGCGCACGCTGTCGCTCTCCTACGAGCCGAAGAACCTCGACGCGGCCCTGCGCGACGTGCAGCGCAAGAAGTCCAGCGTGATCGCCGACGCCGCCGAACGGGCCCGGCGCGGCCAGGTCGACTCCGAGGCGGACTCGATCGAGTACCAGGACATCAAGTCCCGCGAACGCCAGCTCATCGCCGGGCACGCCGACGTCGCCCTGACCGGTCTGCTGACCGTCTCGGCCGACACCGAGGACGAGCTGCGCACCGCCTGCGCCGTCGTGGAGACCGCCGCTGTCGGCGCCCAGCTCGATCTCCGGCCGCTGACCTGGCAGCAGGCCGAGGCGTTCACCGCCGCCGCCCTGCCGCTCGCGCTCGCTGCCTGACCCTTCCCTTCGAAAGAGCACCCTCATGTCCCGCACCGCCAGCCCGACCGCGCAGGACTTCGTGCCCTTCGCCACCGCCGCGCTCGACTTCCATCGGGCACTCAACATCCCGGGCGGCCCGCTGGTCACCACCCCGGCCGAGCTGGACACCCTGCACGCCCACCTCGTCTCGCTGTACGGGCTGCTCGACGCCCACGCCGGTCGCACCGGGCAGCTCGTCGCGGTCGAGGGCGACCAGCTCCGTACCGCCCGCACCCGCATCTGGCAGGCCGCCGAGCACCTCCACGCCGCCTACCACGCGGCGCCCCGGCCGGAGTCCGGCGAGATCCCCGCACCGGAGGCGTGCCAGGCCGGCCTTCCGGAGGGAGCACCGGAACTGACCATCTGCCAGCGCCACCAGCGCACCGCTTATCTCGTGCGGCGGCGCACCACCCCGGCCGACCTGCACGCTCCGTTCACCGGCCTCGTCCGCCGCTGACCCACCCCTCACCTGGAGAAACGCTCATGCCTCGTACCCGCGCCAGCGCCTCCCCTCTGTTCGTGCCCCGTAAGACGACACGCGCCGAGCAGCGGGCCGCCCGAGCCGGTTTCACCGAAGCCCGCCGCCAGGCACGCCTCGCCGGAAACCCGCCCAAGCACCGCGCCGAGCAGACCCTCGACCCGGATCTGCGGCCCACCTACCCGCCCGCCGGTCGCCCCGGTCCGGCCTCCGCCCGCGGCGGCAAGCTCGCCCTGCCCGCCCACCGGATGACCACCGCCACAGCCAGCGGCGCCTACCCGTTCGTGGCCGAGGGCGGCCTGGGCGCCGAAGGGGTGTTCATCGGCCGCGATGTGCACGCGGAGGCGGCCTTCTGCTTCGACCCGTTCTCGCTCTACAACAGCGGCAGGGTGGAGGGCTTCACCAACCCCAACGCGGTCCTGGCCGGGATCATCGGCATGGGCAAGTCGGCGCTGGCGAAGTCGATCGCCACCCGGTCGATCGCCCACGGCTACCGGATCTACATCCCCTGCGATCCCAAGGGAGAGTGGACCGGTGTCTCGCAGGCCCTCGGCGGCTACAGCATCGCCCTGGGCCCGGGGCTCCCTGGACGGTTGAACCCGCTGGACGCCCCGGCCCGCCCCGCCTCCGTGAGCGAGGAGGACTGGTTCACGGAGGTTCGCAAGCGCCGTCTGCTGCTGCTGGCCAGCCTCGCCCGCACCGTGCTGAAGCGCGACCTGCTGCCGATGGAGCACACCGCCCTCGACCTGGCCCTGGATCTGGTCGTCGCTGACGCCGCCGCCCGGGGCACGGTGCCGCTGCTCGGCGAGATCGCGCACGTACTCGGCTCCCCCGAACGCCTCGACCACGCCCTCGGCCACCAGGCGGGGCACCTCGGTTCAGCCGCCCAGGACCTCGCCCACGCCCTGCGGCGTCTTGTGCACGGCGACTTGAGCGGCATGTTCGACGCGCCGAGCACCGTGTCGTTCGACCCGACCACACCGATGCTGTCCATCGACCTCTCCCGTCTCGGCGGCTCCGGTGACGACACGGCACTGGTGCTCGCGATGACGTGCGCGAGCGCGTGGATGGAGTCAGCCCTCAGTGATCCCGATGGCGGTCGGCGCTGGGTGATCTACGACGAGGCGTGGCGGCTGATGCGGCACGTGGGGCTGCTGGAGCGGATGCAGAGCCAGTGGAAGCTCTCCCGGGGGTTGGGCATCGCGAACCTCATGGTGATCCACCGGCTCAGCGACTTGCTCTCGGCGGGCGACGCCGGTTCACGCGGCCGGGTCCTTGCCGAGGGGCTCCTCGCGGACTGCAGCACGCGCATCATCTACCGCCAGGAGCCCGACCAGCTCGCCGCCGCTGCATCTCTGCTCGGCCTGACCGGCGTCGAGACCCAGGCGGTGTCCGCTCTGACCAAGGGCCGAGGTCTGTGGAAGGTCGCCGGCCGCTCGTTCATCACCCAGCACATCCTCCACCCGGCCGAGCGGGAGCTGTTCGACACAGACGCCCGCATGGCCGCCAAAAGCGCTGAGTTCACGAAAACTGAAGCGCCTTTGCTGCCTCTCCGGCTCCGTGAGGTGCAGTGATGAGTGTAGGTGAGGTCCTGGGTTCTCGTCGGCTACCGCTCGGAGTCGGTTTCGGGATCGGTCTTCGCAAGAGCCAGGGTGTAGCGCATGGCCGCGTCGATTCCGATGCCGAAGAAGTCGCAGATGCGGCGTACGTCGCCGCCGGTCTCGAAGATCTCCTGGAGGATGCGGTCTTCTCTCAGTGCCTGGGGCGTCACGCCGAGGTTCCGCCACGCGTAGAGCTTGCTGGTCGGTGTCGTGCGTGGGGCGGTCTTGCGGTTGACGAAGAGGTGGGGGTTGAGGGTGCTGGGCCAGTTCCGTGCCCGGTGGTCGAGGTAGGCGGTCAGGCGGCTGCGGACCGGCCCCGCGAGCGGAATGGTCTTCTCATCGAGGGTGAGCTTGCCGTCGCTGATGTCCGTGAGCTGGACCGCTGCAAGCTGCGGGCCGGTAAGCCCGTGGAAGGCGACCAACGCGACAGCCAAGGCCACAGCGGGATCCGGCGAGTTGAGCGCCTTGCGGATCTTCGCCGTGTCGAGAGGCACGGGGACGGTGGTGTTGCTCCGGGCGACGGGGACGCCTCTGGTGGGGTTGGTGAAGACCTTCTTGCGCGACTTGAGGACGGTGAAGACCGAGCGCAGGCCCTGGTCAGCGAAGAGCCGACTGGCCCCTTCGGCCGGGAGTGCCTCGACGAAGTCCTGCCTGCTGATCTCGGCGAGGGAGGTGTGTCCCTGATCGGCCCATCGACGCCAGATCGGGGCCATGCCCTGGATGTGAAGGTGGATGGTCTGCTCATGGCGGGGACGCCGTCGTGGGGCGGTGGCGCTGCCGGTGAGCATGACGTCGAACCACAGCCGCAGTTGCCCCGTCATCTCGTCGGGCAGGCCGGTGGTCTTCTTCGCGAAGTACCGCTCGACGGCGGTGGTGCGGTCGTCAACAAGGAGGCCGGCTGCGGCGAGGATCTCGAGTGTCGAGGTCTGGGTGCCGCCGTATCGGAGGCTGGCGGCGACGTCGCTGGCGAGGATCTTCGCGCCTGGCCAGTCTTGCAGGGCATCCAGCAGTTTGAGCGTGTGAACGACGCTGTTGGTCTGGCGGCGCGTCCACGAGTGCCGCTCGGCATGCTCGCGCAGGACAGACTCGCAGTAACGCAGCAGCTGCGAGTCGCCGGTCAGCGCACGGTCCTTGATGGCGCCGTGGCCGGGAGGCATGCGGAACAGCAGCAGTTGGCGGACGTCGGTGATGGTCCGGGGAGGTGCCGGTGGTCGCTGCTGGTGCAGTTGGCGAGCTCGGGCGGCCCGCCGCCGGGCGGCTCCTGTCTTGTCGTACTGGAGGTTGGCGAAGAAGAGCTGCTGCCCGTGCTGGTTGGAGGTCTCCAAGTTGGGGGCCCGGCCGGGTTGCTGGTGCAGGCGGGCGTTCTCCCAGCACAGTCGGCAGGCACCCTGACCGTTGATCCGGCTCTCGCGGCCGCAGAACTCGCAGATGTCGACGGGGTAGTGGGTGAACCACCAGCGGCAGCTCCAGCACTGCCAGCTGTGGGAGCGGTAGACGCCCCAGGCCAGACATCCCCGGCAGGCGCCGACGTGGAGCGGGGCTCCAGGGTGGCAGCGAGTGCACAGTCCCTGGCTGAAGTAGTCCGAGCTGCTGCAGGCCCGGCACGGCGGCGGTGTGATCGGTCCGCCGGGCAAGCACTCATAGCAGAAGTCCATCCGCGGCTTGGTCCAGGCGACGCGGTTGACCTGGCACACCGCGCACTTCGGGGGCGGTGGGGTGCTCATAGCGGTGGCTGCGAGCGCGGACAGCCGAACCGCGGGGCGACGACCGGGCCCGAGTCGGAAGGGGCGGCGGTGTCCTGTTGCGGCGGCCGGCGGCGGGCCGCTACCTTCTCCGGTTCGCGGATCAGCAGCGCGGTCGGCTCGCAGTCCAGGACGGTGCAGATCACGTCCAGGTCGTCCAGGCGGATCGAGGTCGGTGTTCCGGTCCAGAGCGCCGACATCTTGCCCGCGCTGATCTCGAGCCCGGCCTCCGCCAGGAGCCGGCGCATCTCGGTGGACTTCCAGATGCCACGCTCGGCGGCCTTCAGCCGCAGGTTCCACTGCACGGGTTCACACCTCTCCCAGACGCGCTTCGAGCCGCTCGTTCGCACTCTTCCACGCTCTCTCGACGTGCTCGCTGTGGACGTGGATGTAGCGCGTCGTCGTCGACAACCACTCGTGGCCGAGGAGTTCTTGCAGAGCCTTCAGATCCATCCCTTCCCCGTACAGAGAGGACGCACAGTAGTGCCGCAGGACATGGGGCGTGAGCCTTCCCGCCCAGGCCGGCAGCCACAGCTCGGTCGCGCCAGCCAGGCCGGCCCGCAGGGAACTGTGTTGGATTCGCGTGCAGTTGCCGGTGAGCTCGTCGCGGCGTTCGCTGGGCAGCAGCGGGGCGTCGGGATGGGCCCAGTCGGTTCCGAACTGGTGGCGGACGTCGGTGAGCCACCAGTCGATCAGGCGGTCAGCTCCGTTGATCGCCGGGACCAGCCGGGGCTTGGGCCCACGGCCACGGCTGCCCTTGCCGTGACGGACGTGGAGCTTGCCGAAGGTTCCCAGGTCAGGGCGCCAGTCGCGGATGTCGAGCATGCGCGCCTCGTTGATTCGCAGCCCCAGGCGACGCCACAGCGAGGCAGCGAAGTAGTTCCTTGCGGCCGGCAGGTACTTGCGGGCCTCGGCGACCGACGTCCGCCACTGCCCGAAGAGCTGGTCAACCTCCGCGTCAGAGGGCGGGATCCGCAGGTTGGCGAAGACCGGGCTGCTGGGGCGGTTGTACTCGTCGATCGGCTGCTGGACCACGCAGCCGGTCAAGGCGTAGATGTCGCCCTGATAGCGGCTGATCACGAAGTCGTAGAAGTGGGCGAGCATTCCGGCCTTGCCTGCCCGCGTGCTGTGGGCCCGGCCCTCCAGCCGCTGACCGGTCAGGAAGCGGTCGGCGTCGTCGCACGACGCAGTCCACAGCGGGCCGCCGAGATCGCGTGCGAACTCGAAGATGGCCGCCCGTGCGTTGCTGATGTGGCTGTCGGTCAGGTTGGCCGCGGCCATGGACAGCGCGAACTGATCAACGATCTCTTGCTCGAAGTCCTCGATGTCGCGCTGCGTCCGCAACGCGCGAGCCGAGGAGATGTTCCGGATGACTGCCAGTGCCATGGGCCACTCAGTTCAGCGAGACAACGACTGAGTCGAGATTACTGGCAGAGCTTCAGGATTTCCGACGAATCTTCAAACTTGCCCATCCAGGCCGTGCATCCCATGCCACCTGGCCTGCAGCCCAGTCCCACTGCCCCAGCCCTGAACGAACTCAGCGGCC
Source organism: Streptomyces sp. NPDC056835 (assembly GCF_042789485.1). Lineage (NCBI taxonomy): Bacteria > Bacillati > Actinomycetota > Actinomycetes > Kitasatosporales > Streptomycetaceae > Streptomyces > Streptomyces sp. NPDC056835. The sequence goes on along the minus strand of NZ_JBHUBB010000017.1, from coordinate 3,816 downwards.
TACAGACATAGCCCAACGACCGGCACAGCAACGGGAATCGATCATGTCTGCTTCTTCCACTCCTTCCTCCGGTGACAACCAGCCGTCGCAGGCCACCGACCCTTTGGCGTGGCGACAGCACCTCCCGGCACTGGCCTCGGCCGCCGCCGGGATCAACGAGGCGTGCGACGCCTGGGACGCGGTTTCGGACTCGCTCTGCGACGCGGACGGCTGGCCGCTGGACGACAAGGTCTACGGGGACGGGAAGGTCAAGCGGGACGCCGAAGCGTGGAAGCACGCCGAGGTGTTCCTCGACCACGGACCCGAGGTGCTGGCCGGGGTCCGCGCCGCCGCCGCCGGCCCCGACTACGTCGAGGGGCCGATCAGTGACGACCTCCGTCGGATACGCGGGATCGACACCATCCTGTTCCGGGCGGAGGAGCTGCGGCACGAATGGGACGGCGTCATGGCGCTTATGGACGGTTCGCAGCCGAGCGTGCTCCACCTCTACAAGGAGCGTGCCGAGGAGCACCGCAACACCGAGGGCTGGCACTACTCACATGAACTCGGTTCCAAGGGAACGGCGTTGGTGCGTGTCGGTGAATACCTAGCTCACCGGGCGGACACCGAACGGCCGGCGCAGACTGAGCGGGCTCGCGTCGCCCTGACCCGCTCGATGCACAACACCCCTGGGGTATCACCTGCTTTGCCCCAGGTCCCGCCGGCATCGCATCCGCCGGCTCCCGGTCGCTCGCGGTGATCCCTAGCACGCAGTCACGGCAGCGCCAAACTGCCCGATCACCGGATCCTCATGGACCACCGCACTCCTTCAAGCTCCACGCCCCCGTCGGCTCCCGCCGTGCGGCGGGGCGTTCGCAACGGAGAACTCCATGCACCACAAAACCTCGCCCCCGGCCGCCAGGTCCGATCCGCGTCGCCTTCAGGCTGCCCTCTGTTCCGCGCTCGGGCAGCGCGGCCTGGAGGGCACCGTCGAGTACGGCCTGAGCGACTACATCGTCCACGCCGAGCTTCCCGACGGCAGTTCGCTGATCATCTCGCCGCCGCAGGAGCCGCCCTCCGAGCACCCCGAGTCCCCGGAAAGCTGGATGGTCACCCGCCACCGGTCCGTCGAACCTGCCGTCTACGAGGTGATCTACGACTCCGAGCCGGACGGTCCGCATGCGCGCCACGGCGGCAGCGTGCCGGATCTCCTCTCCGCTGTCGACGCCCGCCTGGACCAGCTTGGCGTACCGACACGCCAGGAGCAGGAACGTTCCGGCAAGGCGCGCGCCGCCCCCGTGCTCCCGCCCGACTCCGCTCCATCCCGGGCGAGTGTCGCTCTCGCCTCTTCGCCGTCGGTCGGCCAGCGCGTGCTCCCGACCGGTCCGCCGCCGGAGTCTTCCGCGCGGGCCGCGCCGCCGTCGGCCAGTTCCTCATCCGCTCCCCGGCTCTGACCGACCGCGATCCAGGAGTCCTCCGTGCACGGCACCTTCAGAACTGATCCGCCCGTCGCCCGCACCTGTAACCGCACCCGCCTCGGATGGATCTGCCATGCCCAGCCACTACGACGTGCTGCCCGACCTGGCCTTCGGCCACCACCCCGTCCACGGCATCGTCGCCGCGAACCCGAAGAACCTCGCGGCCAGCACCTGGATGCTCAAGGGATTCGACTTCCATCCCGTCCCAGACCAGCCGACGTTGTACGCGCTGGCCGACCAGAACCGTGACGGACACGGCCGTACGAGCCGGGCCATCGAGCTGCTGCGCAAGGCCGGCTACCAGGTCGATGTGGACGTCGCACTTGACCCTGCACTGGCGCCCGAGACGGTACAGGTACGCGACCGCGGTCCGCTCGGTGAACCGGACGTCGCCTTCGCCGATCACCCGCAGCTCGGCATCGTCGCAGCCCTCGACGACCGTGTCTCCGGCCTCAGCGGGCTCGCGCTGGTGGAGGACGGCTGGCGGCACAACTCGAGCCTGGACATCTACACGCTCCCCGCGACCACCGATCGTGTCGAGGCGCTGGGGAAAGTCGCCGACGCCACGGTGGCCCTGCAGCGTTCGGGGCTCCAGGTCGCAGTGCAGCCCCGCCTCGCTCAAGAGGTGACGGCTCGGCCCCGCCCTGCTGCCGCGCCGGCCGTCGGCCGTGAGCGCGGCCGTGGTCCCGCTCGCGCGTCTCCGTTGAGCGCCGCCGCGCTCGCCGCCAGCCCGGCCCGTGCCGGTATCCCGGGCAGGGCGCCGGTCCCCGCCGCCGTCACCACACCGGCGGTCCGGCCGGTTGACCCCCGCGTCGCGTACTCCCGCGACCGCTGATCCAACTCCTCAAGGAGGCCCTTCCATGGCCGTTGCTGGTACAGCGGGCTGTTCCAACCTGCGGAATGCCCCTGCCTACGCAGTTGCTGTCCGGCGCTACAGGGTTGACGAGGGTTCAGGCTGACTCTCGGATGTCAGTGGCATCTGGAACCATCGCCCGTCATGGAGCAATGTAGGTGTATAGATGCGACCGGCCACGTGACACCAGCTGCCCTTCCAGCGGGCCAGCATCACCTTGCCGAACATCAGACGACAGGCCCCTCCTCCTCGGCGGGCTGCATCCTGGCTTCTCACCGGGAAATTGGATCATGAGCGCGTCGAGGGCGAGCTCCATGCGAGCCAATGCCCTCTTCCGAGCGCGCGTGGCCGACCTGGGGGGCGAGGTTATTGAAACCGAGTGGCTCGGAACTCGGAAACCTCACCGAGTGAGATGCAGGGCGGGACACGAGAGCTCGACCTATCCGACCAATGTCCTGGCCGGCAAGGGCATCTGTCGCACTTGCGGCAACCAGGCGCGTTCCCAGGCGGCCGAGAAAGCCTTTCGGGCAAGGGTGGCTGAACTTGGCGGGATCGTGCTTGAGGAGAGTTGGCTTGGCAACCACGAGGCTCACCGAGCTCGTTGTGTCGAGGGGCACGAATGCGCACCGCGACCGTCCCATGTACAGCAAGGTGACGGCATCTGCTCTATATGCGCCAGAAACAATAAACAAGTGGCCGAAGAAACATTCCGGGACGCTCTTGCACGGTTAGGCGCAACCCTCCTTGAGTCGATTTACCTAGGATCAGGCGAGCCGCACCGAGTTCGCTGCTCCAACGGACACGAATGCCGCCCCAGACCGGGCCTGTTGCGACTTGGCGCAGAAATCTGCCAAACCTGCACTGGCAGGGACCCAAAGGTTGTCGAAGCGAGGTTTAGGGCACGCATCATGGAGTTGGGAGGCGTCGTTCTCGAGCCACGGTGGCTAGGAGCAGGCAAGCCGCATCGAATCCGATGCGTCCAGGGCCATGTGAGCTTTCCGTACCCGTCGGCTGTCCAGCGGGGCCAGGGAATCTGCCGAGTCTGCGCCGGAAAGGACCCAAAGACCGCCGAGATGGCCTTCCATACAAGGGTTGCCAAGCTTGGAGGCGCGGTCCTTGAGCCGAAGTGGCTCGGCAATCATGCGCCGCATCGCGTGCGGTGCATCAATGGGCATTTGGGAACGCCTACCCCGTCCAACGTGCGAGCAGGATGTGGCATATGCCGCATCTGCTCAGGGAAGCTATGGGACGTCTTCTACGTCGTCACGGATGACGTAAGCGAGATCGTCAAGTTCGGCATCACTTCCGGAGATCCACGTCTACGCCTGTCTCACCATAAGCGTCACGGACTTGGCCAGATTGTTCGTTTGATCGAAGGAAATCCTAAGGTGCGCGAGCTGGAGAACGACTGCCTAGTGTCTTGTGATTCTGATCGTGTTACTTCGAGTTGTTATTGACGAGTTTCTTCACGCTGGTCTGGACGAGTCGGACCTTGGTGAGGATCTC
>NZ_JBHUBB010000016.1:0-186816 GCF_042789485.1 Streptomyces sp. NPDC056835 | reverse complement strand
CGAGATCCTCACCAAGGTCCGACTCGTCCAGACCAGCGTGAAGAAACTCGTCAATAACAACTCGAAGTAACACGATCAGAATCACAAGACACTAGGAGAAAAGCTCTGGTTTCGTCAACGGGTGCCGCCCGGGCGGACATGTTGTCCAGGACTTCCAGATAGGCGGCGATATCGGGGCGCTGATCCATATAGACGGCGCCGGTAAGATTCTCGGTGTAGACGACATCGGGCAGTTCGGGTATATCGAACCGGAAGAGATGGAACGGTCCGAACGCCCCGAGATGCGGTCCGATCGCGAACGGCATGATCTGCAAAGTGACGTTGGGGATCTCGGTGGCTTCCAGCAGCCGGTCGACCTGTCCCCGCATCACCTCCGGATTGCCGACGGGTCTGCGCAGGACCGCTTCTTCCATCAGAATCCACAGAAAGGGCGCGTCGGCCTTGGTGAGCAGCTGCTGACGCTTGACGCGCAGCGCGACGCGCCGCTCCAGCTCCTCGTCGTTACGGTGCGCGCCCGCCCGCAGCACGCCGCGGGCGTACTCCTCGGTCTGCAACAGGCCCGGCACATAGTGGGGTTCATACGTCCTGATCAGACTGGCCTGGTCCTCCAGGCTGATGTATGCGCTGAACCAGCCGGGCAGCGCGTCCCGGTAGCGATGCCACCAGCCGGGCTTGTTGGCGCTTTTGACCAGCTCGGCGAACTCCTCGGCCTCACTCTCCGTGACTCCGTACGCCTGCAATAGCAACAGGACATAGGGGAGTTTGAGGCTGACCTCGGAATTCTCCATACGGCGAATGGTCAGCGGAGCGACATCCAGGACTTTCGCAGCCTTCTCACGGGACACCCCCGCCTTCTCACGGAGTGCCCCGAGCCGCTTGCCCAGAACGATACGGAGAACGGTGGGCGCGGTTCCCGGACGAGCCTCACTCATGCGGGGTCTCCTGACGTCGACTCATCTCATGAAGTCTGACAGGTGAGTGGGGCTCTATCCAGAGAGATGTGGAGCATTGTGAAATTATCAGAACGATCGGTTGCGGCCTGTGACCGCCAGCGCTCATAGTGAACGCGTGGCTCACATCACGGATCACCGTGCACACAAGCAACCCCTGCCCCTCGCCGGGGAGTTAGAAGCGCGTGCTCGGCACCCCTGGGGTGCCTGGTGTGCCTCGGTCGGCCGACAAGACGAGATAACCGGCCCCGGGCTCCGTGCGCGTACGCACTGTCACGACACCTACGTTCATGACGCGTACGGGCATGACATGTACGGGCATGACGCGTACGAGCACGACAGGCGCGAACACGGCCGGCATCCCGCGTACAGAAGCGCCTTCACGCTTCCCAGCCGACGGGACTCCGTCGCCAGAGCGCGGCATTGGCTCCGTGATGAGCTTCAGGGGTGGAGACTGCACACGGATCTGTGCGATGTCGCCGTTCTCGTCGTCTCGGAACTGTTCACCAACGCCGTGCTCCACACGGCCAGCACGCTGATCAGCTGTGAGGTGCGGCTCCTGGCCGAGCATGTACGGCTCGACGTCCACGACCAGGGCGCGCGGGACGCGGGGCCCAGCCCCCGCAGCCCCGACTCCCGCGCGGAGAACGGGCGTGGACTGCTGCTGGTGGAGAGCCTGGCCGAGGCGTGGGGCGTCGGATCCCGCGAGGGCGGGGTGGGGCGCACGGTTTGGGCGATGCTCCCGCTGAATCACGGGTCCGGCATCTGAACGGCATGGCGGGTCGGGGACTGTAGCCGGTCCCGAGCGGCAGTACAGGGGTCTGCCGATCGGGTCGGCCCAGCCGGGCCGAGCCGGACTCGGCTGGGCGGGACTTGGTCGGGCGGGACTCGGCCGGGCCGGACTCGGCCGGGCCCGCCGCAGGTCACGAGAGGGCGGCGCCGACCACCAGCGCGAAGGCCGCGACGGAGAAGAGCGTGCGGATGAGGTGGAAGGTGTTCCACCGGGACTCGAAGGCCGCGCGCGCCACACCGTCGGGTGAAGAAGTGGCCGAAGCGAGCGCGTTGTTGAGCGGTACGTTGCCGCCGATGGTGACCAGATGATTGAGGACGGCACAGACCAGTCCGGCCACCAGGAGCCAGCGCTGTGTGTCCGAGCGCCCGTCGACGGGTATGGCGAGCGCCGCGGCCGGGAACGCCACCACGGCGAGGAAGGTGAGCAGGAAGACCGGGCGGGGCACGTACTCATTGACCCGGCGCATGGCCGCGACGAACTGCTCGTCGTTCAGCCGGCCCAGGGCGGGCATGATGCCGGTCTGGAAGATCAGGAAGTACCCCGCGAACAGACCCGTGGAGATCGCGGCGAGAGCGAGCAGCAGAGTGGCCATGCGCACATCATGGCGCACGGAAAGGCCGACGGGGCACGGTTCTTGAGGGCTTCTCGATCACATCTGTCCGGCCGCCACCGATCACCCAGACTGCGGGAGTATGGGCCGGTTCTGGAAGCTCTGGCATGGAGTCGCCACTCTCCGTACTGGCACTTGTCACGGTGAGCAATGATGTGCGTACATGGAGTGGCGTACGGCTCCGAGGGGATGGCGGGGGTGGTCAGCCGTGGCAGAGGTTTCGGGTTCTGTGCTCAACAGGTCGACATTGCCGGTGGGCGGAGCGCGGGAGGACGTGGTGGACACGCCCCATCCGCCCGGCCGGCCGATCCAGGGTGTGCGGGAGGTGACGGCGACGCTGACAGCCCTGGTCCGTTCCGCCCGCCGGGAGTTGCTGATCTTCGATGACCCGGGCAGTTGTCTGGGGCAGTGCATCCCGGAGCAGTTCCTTGAATTCGCCGGCGCCTGTGTGCGTGCGGCGGGCGAGCAGAGCTGGCATGACGGCGGCCCGGGAGGCAGAGCGCGGGGACGGTCGAGCGCGGTCGGTGTCCGCCGGATCGTGCCGCGCCATGGGCTCGCCGGGCTTTCGTACCCACTCCCCCGGGACCTGCCCGGCCGGGCCAGACAGACGGACTCCATCCCGTTCAAGATGGTCCTGGTGGACCGCTCGGTCGCCGCGGTCCCTCTCGATCTCCAACTCCACTACCACGGGCTGCTGTTGATCCGCGATCCGGTGGTCGTCCAGGCCCTGGTCCGTACGCACCAGACGTGGTGGGACACGGGCGAGGAGCTGCCGACCGCCGCGCTCCCCTCGCCCGGGGGTCTGCCGGGACATCTGCGGCCCGTCCTGGAGGCACTGCTCGCCGGGCTCACCGACGAGACGGCCGCGACCCGGCTGGGCATGTCCAGCCGTACGTACAGCCGTCGGGTGGGCGATCTGCTCACCGCCCTCGGCACGACGAGCCGCTTCCGGGCGGGTGCGGAAGCGGCTCGAAGGGGGTGGATCTGAGGGCTGTCCCGTAATCCCGGTGGATCAACGGGTAATGCCGACACTGGCCCAGCGCGTCCAGCGCAGGTCACGTGTGGACCCTGCCGGGCGGCAGCGGACAACGTCCTTACGAAACAACGTCTTTACGAAACAACGTCCTTACGCGAGAAGCCCCGGAAGGCGAGCGCGAACAGCACCACGGCGTAGGTCACCGAAATCGCCGCGCCCTTCACCATGCCGCTCCACTCCAGTTGCGGCTGGAGCGCGTCCGCCCAGGCGAACTGCCAGTGCGCCGGCAGGAAGTCCCGCCAGGAACCGAGCGCCGTCACGGCGTCCAGCACATTACCGATGATCGTCAGCCCGACCGCCCCGCCGACCGCGCCCAGGGGTGCGTCGGTCTTGGTGGACAGCCAGAAGGCGAGGCCGGCGGTCACCAGTTGGGAGACGAAGATGAACGCGACGACGAGTGCCAGCCGGGGCACCGCGTCGGCGGTGGCCAGGGAGCCGCCCGTGGGCAGTTCGAGTGGCCCCCAGCCATAGGCCGCGGTGCCTGCCGCCAGAGCGACCAGCGGCAGCAGCAGCATCGCCGCCGCGCTCATACCGAGCGCCACCGCCAGCTTGCTCCAGAGCAGCCGGGCCCGTGGCACGGGCGCGGCGAGGAGATACCGCAGCGAGGACCAGCTCGCCTCGGAGGCGACCGTGTCCCCGTGGAACAGCGCGACGGGCACCACCAGCAGAAAGCCCGCGGAGACAAAGAGGCAGGTGGCCGCGAAGTTGGCGCCGGAGGCGGTCGCGGTGTCCATCAGGGTCACCCGGTCGCCCGGATCGTCGGCACCCGGGGTGCCGCCGATCGCGAAAGCCACGATCAGGATGAAGGGCAGCACGGCGAGCATGATGCCCATCGCCAGCGTCCGTCTGCGCTTCAGCTGCCGCAGCGCCTCGACCCGCAGCGGCAGGGTGCGCCGGGCCCGGTAGCCGGGGGCCGATTCCATCAGCGCGCTCATGCGGAGCCTCCTGAGATCAGGTTGAGGAACGCGTCCTCCAGGCGGCGGTGCGGTCCGACACCCGTCAGCGGGACATCCAGCCGGATCAACTCTGTGACCAGCGCGTTGGTGCTCGCCCCGTCGAGCCGTACGAGCAGACCGAGTCCGTCGTCCGTACGGACCGCCGAGCCGATGCCCGCCAGCGCGGCGATCTTCTCGACCACGGGCTCAGGCACCTCCTCGGCGGTGGCGACGAGCAGGGTGTCGCCCGCACCGGTGATCTCCGTGACCGGGCCGGCCTGGACGAGCTGCCCGCGGTGCATGACGACCAGATGCGTACAGGACTGCTCGACCTCGGAGAGGAGGTGACTGGAGACGATCACGGTCCTGCCCCCGGCCGCGTACTTGATCATCACGTCCCGCATCTCACGGATCTGGGGCGGGTCGAGACCATTGGTCGGTTCGTCGAGGATCAGCAGATCCGGCATGCCGAGCATGGCCTGGGCGATCGCGAGCCGCTGTCGCATGCCCTGCGAGTACGTGCGTACGGCCCGCGCGAGCGCGTCGCCGAGCCCGGCGATCTCCAGGGCCTCCTCGATCTGGGAATCCTCGGCGGGCCGGCCGGTGGCCTGCCAGTACAGCTCCAGGTTGGCCCGGCCCGACAGATGCGGCAGGAAGCCCGCGCCCTCGACGAACGAGCCGACCCGGGAGAGCACCGGAGCGCCCGGCCTGATGGCATGCCCGAAGACACGGATCTCGCCCGCGTCGGGGCTGATCAGCCCCATCAGCATGCGCAGGGTGGTGGTCTTGCCGGCGCCGTTCGGGCCGAGAAGGCCGAGGACCTGGCCCTTCTCGACCTGGAAGGAGAGATCACGGACCGCGTAGCGGTCGGCGGCCCCGGCGTACCGCTTCGTCAGCCCGGTGATCCGCAGCGGCACCTCCGCGAGCGCGGGATCGGGCGCCGGCGCGCTGGTGCGGCGCCGGGCGGTGAGCAGCAGTGCGGCCGCGATCAGTACACCTGCGGCCGGCAGTCCCCAGGTCCACGCGGGCAGTGCGGTGGATCCGGTGGTGAGCGCGGGCACGGTCGGTACGGTCAGCGGGCCGTCGACGGAGACCCGGTAGGTGGCCGGGGCCGCCGGGGAGGCATAGCCGAGGTCGGTGGCGGAGAGGACGACGCGGAGCCGGTGCCCCGGCACGACCTGATGGTCCACGGCGGGCAGGGTGAGCTCCACCGTCCTGCCCTCGCGCGCGTCCTCGACCCGTATGGGCGAGACGAGCTGCGAGGGCAGCACCTGCTGGCGGCCGTCGGGCCCGACGTCGTACACCTTGGCGAACAGCACCGCGTCACCGCTGTCGGAGGTGACGGTGGCCCGGACGGTCGGCGAGCCGGTGATCCGCAGCGACCGGTCGAGCGGTGCGGAGTCGAAGCGCGCGTGCTGTCCAGGGAAGTCGAGGGAGAGCCCGACGCCGAACGAGGACAGCTGGGAGAGTCCGCCGCCGACGCCCGGTACGGCGGAGATGGCAGGCGGGCTTCCGCCCGCCGGGTTGGCGAAGGTCTGCGTGCCGCCGCTGAGCGGGATCTCGGTGGTGCCGCTCTCCAGGCCGGGGTAGCGGTCGCTGCTCGCGCCCCGCAACAGGGCCTGGCCGTCGGTGGAGTCGACACCTCCGGTCCGGCTGACGCGGAACGCGGGGCCGGTGTCCGCGCCCTTGTCGTCCTTGAGATAACGGTCGAACCAGGAAGAGATCCGGCTCTCCAACCGGCCGCTCTCCCGGTCACCGCCGTCGTGTCCGCCCGCCATCCAGTCGACGTCGACGGGTGCGCCATTGGCGCTGATCGCCTTCGCCATGGCGTCGGCCTGGCCGAGCGGGAAGAGGGAGTCGGTCTGGCCCTGGACGATCAGCGCGGGCACGTCGATACGGTCACCGACGGCGGACGGGCTGCGCTCTTCCAGGAGATTACGGGCGGCCTCGTCCGGCGTGCCGGAGACGGCGACCCGCTGGTACATGTCGCAGAGTTCCTTCTGGAACGTCTCGCAGCCACCGCCGGTGGAGAAGAAGATTCCGGCCCAGAGCTTCTTGAAAACACCATTGGGGAAGAGCGCGTCGGCGAGGTTCCAGTAGGTGATCAGCGGGGCGATCGCATCGACCCGCTTGTCGTATCCGGCGGCGAGCAGCGAGATGCCACCACCGTACGAGGCGCCGGTCACCCCCACCCGGGGATCGCCCTTGGCGTCGAGCCGCACCTCGGGCCTGGCGGCGAGCCAGTCGATCATCCGGGAGACGTCCTTGACCTCATGATCGGGGTCATTGAGCCCAATTTCACCGGTGGACTTCCCGAAACCACGGGCCGACCAGGTCAGCACCGCGTATCCGTCCCGGGCGAGCTTCTCGGCCTGGGCTCGTACGTCGTCCTTGCTGCCGCCGAAGCCGTGCCCGACCAGCACGGCCGGCCGCCGCCCGCTGCCCGCGGTGAAGTACGAGGTGTCGATCTTGGCGCCGTCCATCGACAGCACCTGGTCCGTGCGGTGCACGGCGGGCGCACCGTCCGAGGCGACGGCGGTCCAGGTCCCGGCTCCGACGAGCACGGCGGCGACGCCAAGGCCGGCGAGCCATCGCGCGCGCGGCCGAAACCGGCGGGGGGTTCGTAGCTCCATGCTTGAACCCTAAACGGGCTCCGGCCCCGGCCGTACTGACACCGGGCGGAACTCGAAAGTATCCCCGGGTAGTACGGATGCCGTCTCCGTACACCAGACGCGGTATGCGGAACCTTACCGAGGAGGCGGAAAAGGGATGGAGATCCGCCGGGCGGCGACGGCCGGAGCCGTCCGAGGAGTTCGTCTCCCGCCGGCCTTTCAGGTCAGAGTGATCTCCGGGTTGTACATGTCCAGCCAGATCGCCAGGTCCAGCGTGCGTTCCAGGCCGCGGCGCGATGCCTGGCCGATCTGTGGGGTGTCGCGCTCCGCCGCTTGCCGGACCCGGTCGGCGTCCACCAGGTCGAAGACCCGGTGGGACGGGTGCGAGAGCAGGTCCTTGGCGAGTTCCTGGAGGGCTACGGCGTACTTGGGGTCCTGGGTGGACGGATAGGGGCTCTTCACCCGGTCGTACACCGATTTCGGCAGCAGGTCGGCCGTCGCCTCCCGCAGCAGGCTCTTCTCCCTGCCGTCGAAGGACTTCAGGGACCACGGGGTGTTGTAGACGTACTCGACGAGCCGGTGGTCGCAGAACGGCACCCGGACCTCCAGACCGACGGCCATGCTCGCGCGGTCCTTGCGGTCCAGCAGGATCCGTACGAAACGGGTCAGGTGGAGATAGCAGATCTTGCGCATCCGGTACTCGAAGTCGCTCTCGCCGCTGAGGCGTTCGATGCCGGCGACGGCCGTGGCGTAGCTCTCGCGGAGGAAGTCCGGCAGGTTCACGGCCGCCCTCACATCGCCGCGCAGTACGTCGGCGTCGTCGCCGAAGTGGTCGGCGACGCGCACCAGCCACGGGAACATCTCGGCCTGCCTGGCCTCCTCGTCGAAGAACTGGAGGTAGCCGCCGAAGACCTCGTCGGCCGATTCGCCGGAGAGCGCGACGGTCGAGTGCTGCCGGATGGCCCGGAAGAGGAGGTAGAGGGAGGAGTCCATGTCGCCGAAGCCCATGGGGAGGTCGCGGGCCCGGATCATCCGGCTGCGCACCTCGGGGTCGGCCAGAGCATGGGAGTCGAGCACGATGTCCTGGTGCTCGGTGCCCGACGCGCGCGCGACGTCGTGTACGAACGGGGTGTCCGGGGTCGCGCGCAGCTCGTCGGCGACGAAGTTCTCGGTTTGGCCGAGGAAATCGACGGAGAAGCTGCGGACTCGCTCGCCGGTTTCGGCCAGTTGACGCGCGGCCAGCGCCGTCATCGCGGAGGAGTCGAGGCCGCCGGAGAGGAGCGTGCAACGCGGTACGTCCGCGACGAGCTGGCGCCGCACGATGTCGTCGAGGAGCGTGCGTACCCGCGCCACCGAAGTGTCACGGTCGTCGGTGTGCGGCCGGGTCTCCAGCGACCAGTAGACCCGCCGGCGCAGTCCGGCCCGGTCCAGGGTCAGTACGGTGCCGGGCTCGACCTCGCGCATTCCGTCCCACACCGCGTGGCCGGGCGTTTTCACGAAGGCGAAGAGTTCACGCACTCCGTCCAGCCGGACGCGGGCGCGGGCGAGCGGGTTGGCGAGGATCGCCTTGGGCTCGGAGCCGAACAGCACACCGTCGGGGGTCGGATAGTAGTAGAAGGGCTTGATGCCCATCCGGTCGCGGATCATCACGAGCCTGTCGGTGCGGCCGTCCCAGATCGCGAAGGCGTACATGCCGTTGAGACGTTCCGCCATCTCCTCGCCCCACTCCTGATAGCCGTGCAGGACGACCTCGGTGTCGGAGTCGGTGATGAACCGGTGGCCCCGGTCCGTCAGTTCGCGCCGCAGTTCGGTGAAGTTGTAGGTCTCGCCCGAGTAGACGAGTGCCAGGGTGCCCTGCGGGGTGTCGAGCGTCATGGGCTGACGTCCGCCCGGCAGGTCGATGATCGCCAGTCGGCGGTGGCCGAGGGCCGCGGGGCCGCTGATCCAGGTGCCGCGGTCGTCGGGGCCCCGGCAGGACATGGTTTCCGTCATCGCATCCAATGTTTCGGACGCGGAACGCAGATCACGGTCGAAGGAGACCCAGCCGGTGATGCCACACATGTGTGTCCTCCTGCTTCCGATCCCAGGCCGGAGCGCAGGTCGGAGACCGTGGACAAGTCCGGGGTTCACGGCAGGACGGGGCACCGGGCCAGATCAGTTGTATCCAGCACCTATGTAACGAGCGTGAGTCATACGACTGCGCTCGGTCAACGCGTCGCCCGGTGTCCGGTTACGCGAACCGGGCACTTTCAGCCGTACGCCGCGAAAGGTAATGAATTGCTCTGGACCGGGATCCTGGGCGTGCCAGGGCCGTGGCGGCGCCGTCGGCGCGGGAGAGAGCCCCGATCAAGCCACGGGCAAAGAGTTCATCAACCGGCCGCCGGCAAGGCGAGCCGGTATACGGCCGTGGCCCGTACGACGCGGGACGTCATACGGGCCACGGCCGCGATCAGGGCCGGGAGTGGCGTGTCAGTGGTTGCGCGGGAACCCGAGGTCCACGCCCGCCGGAGCCTCTGACGGGTCCGGCCAGCGGGTGGTGACCACCTTGCCGCGCGTGTAGAAGTGCACGCCGTCGTTGCCGTAGATGTGATGGTCGCCGAAGAGAGAGTCCTTCCAGCCACCGAAGGAGTGATAGCCGACGGGCACCGGGATCGGTACGTTCACCCCGACCATGCCGGCCTCGATCTCCAGCTGGAAGCGGCGGGCGGCGCCGCCGTCGCGGGTGAAGATGGCCGTGCCATTGCCGAAGGGGGAGGCGTTGATCAGGCCGACGCCCTCCTCGTACGTCTCCGTACGCAGCACGACCAGCACCGGGCCGAAGATCTCGTCACGGTACGCGTCGGAGTCCGTGGAGACCTTGTCGAGCAGCGAGAGCCCGATCCAGTGGCCTTCCTCGAAGCCCTCGACCGTGTGCCCCGTACCGTCCAGGACGACTTCGGCGCCCTGGGCCGCGGCGCCCGTGACATAGCCGGCGACCTTGTCGCGGTGGGCCTTGGTGATGAGCGGGCCCATCTCGGAGGCCGGGTCGTTGCCGGGGCCGATCTTGATCTTCTCGGCGCGCTCCCGGATCTTGGCGACCAGTTCGTCACCGATCGCGCCCACCGCCACGACCGCGGAGATCGCCATGCAGCGCTCACCGGCGGAACCGTAGGCGGCCGAGACCGCCGCGTCCGCTGCGGCGTCGAGGTCGGCGTCCGGCAGTACCAGCATGTGGTTCTTGGCGCCGCCGAGCGCCTGGACGCGCTTGCCGTTGGCGGAGGCCGTCGTGTGGATGTGGCGGGCGATCGGGGTGGAGCCGACGAACGAGACCGCCGCCACATCCGGGTGGGCGAGCAGGGCATCCACCGCGACCTTGTCGCCGTGCACGACATTCAGCACTCCGTCGGGCAGACCGGCCTCGGCGGCCAGCTCCGCCAGCAGGTTCGCCGCCGAGGGGTCCTTCTCGCTGGGCTTGAGCACGAAGGTGTTCCCGCAGGCGACCGCCAGCGGGAACATCCACATCGGCACCATCGCCGGGAAGTTGAACGGTGTGATGCCGGCGACCACGCCCAGCGGCTGGCGGATCGAGGAGACGTCGACGCGGCTGGAGACCTGTGTGGACAGCTCCCCCTTGAGCTGGGTGGTGATCCCACAGGCCAGTTCGACGATCTCCAGGCCCCGGGCGACCTCGCCGAGCGCGTCCGAGTGCACCTTGCCGTGCTCGGCGGTGATCAGGGCGGCGATGTCGTCACGGCGGGCGTCCAGCAGCGCGCGGTAGCGGAAGAGGATGCCCGTGCGCTGGGCGAGGGAGGAGGTCCCCCAGGTGGCGTACGCGGCCTTCGCGGCGGCGACCGCGCTGTCCACCTCCTCGGCGGAGGCGAGCGCGACCTGTGTGGTGACGGCGCCGGTCGCCGGGTCGGTCACCGGGCCCCAGTTGCCCGACGCGCCCTCGACGGTCTTGCCACCGATCCAGTGGTTGACGGTCTTCATTCCGTTGTGCTCCTTCACAGCTGGCGGCGGCGGGCGGCTACGTGCCGGTCGTACTGCTCACGGGCCTTGACCGCGGACGGGCGCGTCGCGGTCTCGGCCACGGGGACATCCCACCATGCCTGGGCCGGAGGGACGCCCGACACAGTGTCTGCCGTTTCGGTCTCCACATAGACACATGTGGGAGCGTCGGCGGCGCGCGCCTCGGCCAGGGCTTCACGCAGGTCGCGAACAGTCTTGGCGCGGATCACCCGCAGGCCGAGGGAGGCCGCGTTGGCAGCGAGATCGACGGGCAGCGGGGCGCCGGTGTACGTCCCGTCGTCGGCCCGGAATCGGTAGGCCGTGCCGAACCGTTCCGCGCCGACCGTCTCGGACAGGCCGCCGATGGAGGCGTAGCCGTGGTTCTGGAGGATCACCACCTTGAAGGGCAGCCGCTCCTGGACGGCTGTGACGATTTCGGTGGGATTCATCAGATACGTACCGTCGCCGACGAGCGCCCAGACCGGCCGGCCCGGCGCCGCGAGCTGCACGCCGATGGCCGCCGGGATCTCGTAGCCCATGCAGGAGTAGCCGTACTCCACGTGGTACTGGTCGCGGGAGCGGGCCCGCCACAGCTTGTGGAGATCGCCGGGGAGCGATCCGGCCGCGTTGATGACGATGTCCTCGTCGGTGACCAGAGCGTCGAGCGCGCCGAGGACCTGCGCCTGGGTGGGGCGTACGAGATCCTCGTCGGCGGTGAACGCGGCGGCGACGCGGTACTCCCAGCGCTCCTTGTCCTCGGTGTATTCGGTGGCGTAGGCAGGCGCGACACGGTGGCCCACGAGCCCGGCGGCGAGCAGTTGCAGGGCCGTACGGGCGTCCGCCACCAGCGGGTCGGCCGCGAGCTTGTGGGCGTCGAAGCCGGTGACATTGATATTGAGGAAGCGGACGGCGGGGTTCGAGAAGAGCGTGCTGGACGCGGTGGAGAAATCCGACCAGCGGGTGCCGACGCCGATCACGAGATCGGCGGTCCTGGCCAGTTCATTGGCGGTGGCCGTGCCGGTGTGGCCGATGCCGCCGACCTCGCAGGGATGGTCGTACGGCAACGAGCCCTTGCCGGCCTGGGTGGCGGCGACCGGAATACCGGTCTCTGTGGCGAACGCGGCGAGCACGTCCTCCGCCGCGCTGTGGTGCACTCCGCCGCCCGCGACGAGCAGGGGACGGCGGGCTTCCCGTACCAGCCGTACCGCCTCGGCGAGTTCGTCGGGATCGGGCGCCTGACGGCGGACTCGCCAGACGCGTTCGGAGAAGAACTCCTCCGGCCAGTCGTACGCCTCCGTCTGCACGTCCTGGGGCAGGGCGAGGGTGACGGCCCCGGTTTGGGCGGGGTCGCTGAGCACGCGCATCGCGGCGAGCGCGGCCGGGATCAGTGCCTCGGGACGGGTGACACGGTCGAAGTACGTGGAGACGGGCCGCAGGGCGTCATTGACGGAGATGTCGCCCGCGCTGGGCAGTTCGAGCTGTTGCAGGACGGGGTCGGCGGGGCGGGTGGCGAAGGTGTCACCGGGGAGCAACAACACGGGGAGGCGGTTGATGGTGGCGAGAGCCGCACCGGTGACGAGGTTGGTGGCGCCGGGACCGATGGAGGTGGTCACGGCATGGGCGGACAGGCGGTTGCTCTGGCGGGCATAGCCGACGGCGGCGTGGACCATGGCCTGCTCATTGCGTCCCTGCAAGTACCTCATTTCCGAGGCGGACTCGACAAGGGCTTGGCCGATACCCGCCACGTTGCCATGGCCGAAGATGCCCCAAGTGGCGTTGATCAAACGTTGCTTGTGGCCGTCCCGCTCGGTGTACTGCCGGGACAGGAAGCTGATCAGCGCCTGGGCGACGGTGAGACGACGCGTACTCATCGGGAATCCTCCTCGGCTGCGGGGGCTGCGGGGGCCGCGGGCGCGGGCGCTGATGCCGCCGGCGGCCCTGACTCCGCGGCCGCGCGTGCAGGCTCGGCCGACGCCGCCTCGTACAACGGCAACCGGGGGTCGACGGCCAGCCCCGGCCACGTATCCCTGATCCAGCCGTGGTCAGGGTGGTCGCTGATCAGCCACTCCCGCGACTCCCCCGGCCCCGCCATCACATTCAGGTAGTACATGTCCCGGCCCGGCGAGGCGATGGACGGGCCGTGCCAGCCGTCCGGGATCAGGACGGTGTCGCCCGTACGGACCTCGGCGAGGACATCCGTCCCGCCGGGCCGGGACGGCGATACCCGGTGATAGCCGAGGCCGTCGCCGTCGATCTCGAAGTAGTAGATCTCCTCCAGCTCGGACTCGACGCCCGGCCGGTGCTCGTCGTGTTTGTGCGGCGGGTACGACGACCAGTTGCCGCCCGGGGTGAGCACCTCGACCGCGATGAGCCGGTCGCAGGCGAAGACCCCCGCCGCACCGAAGTTGTTGACCTGCCGCGAGCAGCCGCCCGCGCCGCGCAGCTCGACCGGAACCTCCGGCGCGGGGCCGTAGCGAGCGGGGAGTCGTCGCTCGCACTTCGCTCCTGCCAGGGCGAAGCGGCCTCCCGCACCGGAGGCGATCTGTGCGTGGGCATCACGCGGCACGTACGCGAAGTCCGTGACTCCGCTGAACACGCTTTCCCTGCCCCGCAGTTCAAAGGTTTTGCCCTGCGTGCTCACCGTGCAACCGCCGGTGAGCGGAAGAACGATCCACTCACTGTCCCCGGCGGCCAGCACGTGTGTACCGCCGGGCGGGAGCTCCAGGACGCGCAGACCGCTGTATGACCAGCCGGCCCGCCGCGGATCGATGTCGAGGGCGTACGGTCCCGACGCGGCGCTGCCTGCGGGTACGTACCGGCCGTACGGTTCGTGGTTGGTCGTCATGAAGTCTCCGTACCCCCTAGAGCAGGCCCACGGCCGTATCGACGGCGCGGGCCACGTCCCCGTCGACCGGATAGAGCAGCGAACGGCCGACGACCAGCCCACGGACGGTGGGCAGTTGCAGAGCCTTGCGCCATTTCTCGTACGCGCCCTCCTGATCGCCCCCGATCTCACCGCCCAGCAGGACGGCCGGGAGTGTCGAGGTCTCCATCACCCGGGCCATATCGTCGGGGTTCTGGGTAACGGGAACCTTCAGCCAGGTGTACGCCGAGGTACCGCCCAGTCCGGAGGCGATGGCTATCGAGCGCGTCACCGCGTCCGCGCCCAGATCGGTGTGGAGCCGGCCGTCCGCGCGGTAGCAGATGAACGGCTCGACGAAGACCGGCAGCCGGCGTTCGGCCATGGCGTCGACGGCGCGGGCGGTGGAGTGGAGGGTGTCGAGGGAGCGCGGGTCCTCGTAGTCGATACGGAGGAGGAGTTTGCCCGCGTCGAAGCGGAGCCTGGCAAGGTCCTCGGGGCGGTGTCCGGTGAAGCGGTCGTCGAGTTCGAACGCGGCGCCGGCGAGCCCGCCGCGGTTCATGGAGCCGACGACGACGCGGTCCTCCAGGGCTCCGAGGAGCAGCAGGTCGTCGAGGATGTCCGCGGTGGCCAGGACGCCGTCGACACCGGGCCGGGACAGCGCCAGACAAAGCCGCTCCAGCAGATCGGCGCGGTTGGCCATGGCGAGGCGCCGGTCCCCGACGGCCAGGGCGCCGCGCCCCGGATGGTCCGCCGCGATGATCATCAGCCGTCCGCCGGCGCGCAGCAGGGGGCGGCGGGTACGGCGGGCGGCGGCCTCGGCGACGGCCTCGGGGTGGTACGTACGAAGCCGGACCAGCTCGGACACATCGACGCCGCTCACGAGAGGGACCCGGGGGATCGCACCGAAGACCGCGCGGTGGACGGCGTTATGGCGGACGCCGCGGGATCCCCCGCCGGAACCCGACCGTCCGCGAGCGTCCGGGCGACCTCTTCGTCGTACGGCATCGCGGAGGAGCAGGCGAGGCGGCCCGCGACGATGGCCCCGGCGGCGTTCGCGTACCGCATGACGCGCTCCAGATCCCAGCCGGCGAGCAGTCCGTGGCAGAGGGCGCCGCCGAACGCGTCCCCCGCGCCGAGTCCGTTGACGACATCGACGGGGACGGGCGGCACCTCGGCCCGCGTGCCGTCCCGATGGACGGCGAGCACGCCCTTGGGGCCCTGCTTGACGACGGCCAGCTCGACTCCGGCGGCGAGCAGCGCCCGTGCGGCGGCATGGGGTTCACGCTCGCCCACGGCCACTTCGCACTCGTCGAGATTCCCCACGGCGACAGTGGCATGGCGCAGGGCCCGCGCGTACACCGCGCCCGGCTCCGCACCGTCCGGGTCCGCGCTGTCCGGGTCCGCACCGTTCGGCTCCGCGCCGTCCGGCCAGAACATCGGCCGCCAGTCGAGATCGAAGACGGTGATCCCCGATTTTCCGCGTGCTTCCAGCGCGGCGAGAGTCGCCGTACGGCTGGGCTCCGCGCACAGGCCGGTGCCGGTCATCCAGAAGATACGGGCCGAACGGATGGCGTCCAGGTCCAGTTCGCCCGGGTGGATCTCCAGATCGGGGGCCTTGGGCAGCCGGTAGAAGTAGAGCGGGAAGTCGTCCGGGGGGAACACCTCACAGAAGGTGACCGGGGTCGGATACGCGTCCACCGCCGTCACCCAGCGGTCATCGACCTCGAACTCCCTGAGCGCCTGATGCAGGTAGTCCCCGAACGGGTCCCGGCCGGTACGGGTGATGACGGCGGCGCGCCGGCCGAGCCGGGCCGCCGCGACGGCGACATTCGTCGCGGAGCCGCCGAGGAACTTTCCGAAGGTGTCGACCTCGGCCAGCGGGACCCCGGTCCGCAGCGGATAGAGGTCCACCCCGATCCGGCCCATGGTGATGACGTCGTACGGCTCAGGCATGCGTGTCCCTTCGGTTCGGCGGTCACTCCGACGTCATTCCCACGTCCACGTCACTCCCAGGTCTAATGCCCGCTCCGGAGCCCTGTCAACGTTTTGTCCTTACATTCGGACCTGGGGGTTGACACTCTTTCCGCACGGCCGGAAAGCTGACCGGTATGACCTCTTCCGTACCCACGTCCAACCACATCCGGGTCGGGTCGGCCCCCGATTCCTGGGGCGTGTGGTTCCCCGACGATCCCCAGCAGGTTCCCTGGCAGCGCTTCCTCGACGAGGTCGCCGAGGCGGGCTACGAGTGGATCGAACTCGGCCCGTACGGCTATCTCCCCTCCGATCCCGTCCGGCTGGGCGAGGAGACCACCCGGCGCGGGCTGAAGGTCTCCGCCGGAACCGTCTTCACCGGGCTGCATCACGGCCCCGCCGTCTGGGAGAAGACCTGGGCACATGTCGCGGACATCGCCGCGCTCACCCGGGCGATGGGGGCGGACCACCTGGTCGTCATCCCTTCGTTCTGGCGCGACGACAAGACCGGCGAGGTACTGGAGGACCGCACCCTGACGGCGGAGCAGTGGCGTGATCTGACGGCGCAGACCGAGCGGCTCGGCCGTGAGGTGCGGGACCGGTACGGGCTGCGCATCGTCGTCCACCCGCACGCCGACACCCATATCGACAGCGAGGAGAACGTCAGCCGATTCCTCGACGCGACCGATCCCGATCTGGTCTCGCTCTGTCTGGACACCGGGCACTACGCCTACTGCGGCGGCGACAGCGTCAAACTGATCGAGACCTATGGGGAGCGGATCGGCTACCTCCATCTCAAGCAGGTGGACCCCGAGATCCTCGCCGGGGTCGTCGCGGAGGAGGTGCCGTTCGGGCCGGCGGTCGGGCGCGGGGTGATGTGTGAGCCGCCGGGCGGGATTCCCGCGCTGGAGCCGGTGCTCGCCGCGGCACAACGGCTTGATGTGGACCTCTTCGCCATCGTCGAACAGGACATGTATCCATGCCCTCCCGACAAGCCGTTCCCGATCGCCGCACGCACTCGCCGTTTCCTGCGGAGCTGCGGCGCCTGACCTGACGCGTCCGCGCCACACTCAGACGCCGCGCGTGACCGTCCTGACGCCCGGACTGGATCCGAGAGGGCCCGTCCGGGCGTTTCCGCATCTCCATCCAACAGCCCCACCGACCTCATTGATCCGATCTCTCCCCGCTTTGACTTCTTGACAGGGACACGATCGCACCAGGATCGTCCTAGTAAGGGATATTCCTGAGCCGCAGACAGGGGCCGCCGTGCAATCACCCGTTCCTCCACCTTCATCGCGTCCCGGATTCCTCGGAGGTATCACGCGGGCGGGGCACATCTCACGGCGTACGTTCATGACGGCGGCGAGTGCGGCGGCGGGAGCTGCGGCCTTCGCGGTCTCCTCGCGCACCGCCTGGGCACAGACGTCCGGCGGTGGCGGCGACAGCGGCAGCGCCGGCCATACCGACGACACGGACGCGCACCGCCGCATCCTTCTCGACGCGGCCATGAAGTGGCGGCGGCTACCCTCCGGTTGGCAGTCCGCGCCCTTCTTCGGAAATGGCTTCCTCGCCGCCCATCTCTACAGCAAGGCGGGCGAGGGAAACACCCTCAGGATCATGCTCAACCACTCCCTTGTGCAGGACCAGCGCGGGCAGTGGGAGGCGGCCATCGGCTACTCCCGGCTGCCGGTCGGCTATCTCACCCTGACCTTCGCGGGCACGGTCACGGATGTCGACTGGTCCCTGGATCCGGCGACAGCCGAGTTGAACGGCACGGTCACCACGACCGCCGGCGGCGTCCGGATGCGCGTACTGATCCTGCGTCAGAGCGATGTGCTGCTGGTGTCCCTGGAGCCGACGGCGGGTGAGCGTAAGGCCGCTTGGGGGTTCACCGCGCTGCCGTCGGCCACCACCAGGACCAGCCGCGTACCACCGGATTACACCGCCAACCCCGATCCGGCGGCGGGGCCCGGTTTCGTGGAACAGCCACTGCACGCGGGTGGTGGCTACACCACGGCCTGGCGCGAGATCCACGAGGGAAGCGGACGGCTGCTCGCGGCCACCATCGCCTATGGCTTCCCTGATTCGACCGGGCGCGAACGTGCGCTGTCGACCGTGGACCGGGCGCTCACCACCGCGCCGGACACGCTCGTACGCGAACACCGCACATGGTGGGGCGACTTCTACCGGCGCAGTCTGGTCTCGGTCCCGGACAAACATCTCCAGCGCTTCTACTGGATCCAGCTCTACAAGATGGCGTCGTCCACCGGGAAGGACTCCCCCGTACTGCCCGTCTTCGGGCCGTGGTTCCCGGAGACCGGCAACAACTGGACCAATATCTGGTGGAACCTCAACACCCAGGTCGCGTATCCGCTGATCAACGGCTCCAACCAGCTGGAACTGGACGCGATCACCCCCACCTTCCGTACGTACCACCGCAATCTGGAGCTCAATATCCACCCGGCCCACCGGGACGGGTCGAGCTATGCGCTGTGCCACCCGGGCGACCGGGAGCTGCGTCCGGGCCCGCGCTATGTGGGAGTGCCCGGCGTCAGCCCCAACGATCACACCGGCAATCTCACCTGGGCCATGCACAATGTATGGCTGTCCTACCGGCACTCCATGGACCGGCGGATTCTTCGGGACGTGCTGTATCCGGTGCTCAGCCGGGCCATCGCCTATTACGCGCGCTTCCTGACCGAAGGGTCCGACGGTCTGCTGCATCTGCCGGAGACCCGGTCACCGGAGTACGCCAACGCGTCCGACTGCACCTACGACCTGTCATTGATCCGCTGGGGCTGCCGGACACTGCTGGAGGCGGCGCGGGTACTGCGGATCGACGACGCGCCGACCGCGCGTCTGCGCGACATCCTGGCCCGGCTGGTGCCGTACCACCGGGGCGAGCAGGGTGTGCTGATCGGCGCGGAGGTGCCCCTCGCGGAGTCGCACCGGCACTACTCGCATCTGCTGTGGCTCTACCCCCTCCAGGAGTCGCTGGACCGTACGAGCTTCGAGCACTGGGCGAGCATGAGGGAGCGCTGGCACGGCTACAGCTTCGCGGCCGCCGCCTCGATGGAGACCCTCTTCGGCAACGCGGACCGGGCGCTGTCGTATCTGAAGTTCTTCACCGACGGGAACACCGTCGACGGCACGCAGTTGACGCCGAACACCATGTACCGGGAGGGCTCCAACTTCGCCATGGAGAGCCCGCTCGCCGCCGCCCAGTCACTGCTGGACATGCTGGTCCAGAGCCATGGCGGTACGGTCCGCGTGTTCCCCGCCGTCCCCTCGGGCTGGGCGGACGCGTCGGTCCAACGCCTGCGTACCCAGGGCGCGTTTCTCGTGGACGCGTCACGTTCGGCCGGCCGCACCGACTGGGTGACGGTACGGAGCGAGGCGGGTGCCCCGCTGGCGCTGGAGCACGGCATCGAGGGCGCGATCGACGTACGTGACGAGCACGGCCGGAAGCTGCCGTACCGGGGCACCGGAACCATCACCGTCGATCTGCCGAAGGGCCGTACCGCCGTGGTCACCCGAAGGGGCTCGAACCCGGTGCTACGAGCGCGCGACGTACGGGCGGACGGCACGTACCCGCGATGGGGGCTGCCCGAGCCGGACTGATGTGACGCGCCTGACGTCAGGCACCTGACATGAGTTATCCGCACCTCATGAGATGTACGCGTCATATGTGCCGCATGTGCCACAAAGATCCCTCTACCGTCACACATATCTCGATTACACGGTCCTTCCGTCACAGACAAGTGACAAATCCGCTCTCCTCATCACTCTGCGTCGCTCAGAGGGCACAGGCTGGTTGATCACCAGCGTCGTGCCGCAGCTCCCCCGACGGCCCACCGGCCTCCCTGCGGCGGACGCGGGGAGGTGCCACTGATGACGGACAAAAGGCTCTGGTCCTACAAGGAGATCGCGGCGCACATCAGGGTGCAGCCGGACACCGTCCGCTCGTACCGCAAGCACGGACTGCTTCCGCCGCCCGACCATGTGGAGAACGGAAAGCCCTACTGGTACGCGGACACCGTCCGCGCCTGGGTGGCCCAGCGTCCCGGCAACAGAAGCAACAGAGGCTGAGCGAGGCACCGGCTGTCCGCCCGCCGCGGGCCCGCACCGATCCGGTACGGGCCCACGGCCCCCGTTCCGCCCTCCGCACGCCCCCGTCCGCACGCCCTCGTTCCGCACGGCTGCCGCTGCGCACGGCCTCCGTTCCACCTCGGTCAGACGCCCGCCGTATCCCGGTCCCGGGCACGGAGCCCCGTCCGAGCGGGATCTCCCGCATCCCCTTCGGCGATCGGCTTCGACTCGCCCTCGCTCAGCCCGAACCGGTCATGGAAGCGGCGCAACGGCCCGGGAGCCCACCACGTCGCTCTGCCCGTCAGCTTCATCACCGCGGGCACCAGCAGGCTGCGGACCACCATCGCGTCCATCAGCACGGCGAGCGCGATACCGAGCCCCAGCATCTTGGTATTGGTCACCCGGGAGGTGCCTATGCCCACCATGACCACCGCGAGGATCACGGCCGCCGCGGTGATCAGTCCACCGGTGCGCCGGAGGCCGAAGGTCACCGCCTGTTCGTGGTCACCGCCGCGGTCGTACTCCTCCTTGATCCGGGAGAGCAGGAAAACGCCGTAGTCCATGGAAAGTCCGAAGGCGACACAGAACATCAGAACAGGGAGGTTCGTCTCGATATCGCCAGTGGCGGTGAAGCCGAGCAGCCCGGAGAGGTTGCCGTCCTGGAAGACCCAGACCACCGCCCCGAACATCGCCGTGAGACTCAGCGCGTTGAGCACGACCGCCTGGACCGGAATCAGCACGCTGCCGGTGAGCAGGAAGACCAGCAGCAGGGTCACCACCACGATGATGGCCACCGCCCAGGGCAGCCGGTCGGCGATCGCGTCCTTGGAGTCGACCAGGACGGCGGCCGTGCCGGTCACCGACGTGTCGAACGCGGCTGGTTCCGCGCGGATATCGCGGACGAGCTGCTGGGCCTGCTGCCCCACCGCCTCTCCCTCGGCCCGCACCGTGAAGTACCCGTGTTCGCCCGAGGTGACCGGACCGTCGACCCCGAGCGCCCCTGGCAGAGCCGCTATCCGGCTGCGGTAGTCGGAGTATTCGGCGGGCGTGGCGGCGCCCTCCACGAACACCTCCAGGCTTCCGCTGGGACTGCCGGGAAAGCCGTCCCGTATCTCCTCCTGGACCACCCGGGAGTCGGCGCTCGCCGGCAGCTGTCGGTAGTCGGCGGTACCGAACGTGGCTCCCAGGAAGGGCAGTCCGAGCACTATCAGCCCGGCCGCCGTCGCGAGGGCGAAGACCGGCGCCCTGCGCATCACCAGCGCTGCCGTACGCCCCCAGCCGGCCCCCGGCTCGGCGGGCGCGCCCGCGGCTCCCGATCCGTCCCGCGCCCCGGACTTCCGCCGCCGGCGCAGCAGCACCCGCAGATCCAGCGCGTTGACCCGATGGCCCAGCAGCATCAGCGCGGCCGGCAGCAGTATCAGCGCGGCGGCCGCCGCCAGCAGCACCACCGCGATCCCGGCATAGCCGAAGGAGCGCAGGAAGTACTGAGGGAAGACCATCATGGCGGCCAGCGACACCGCCACGGTGAGCGCGGAGAACAGCACCGTCCGCCCGGCGGTGCGCAGCGTGATTCCCACGGCGTCCCGTACCTCGGCGCCCTCGGCCAGCTCCTCGCGGAACCGGCGCACGATGAACAGGGCGTAGTCCACGGCCAGTCCGAGCCCCAGGGCCGTGGTGAGGTTCTGCGCGAAGACCGAGACGTCGGTGAGCTCGGTGATCCCGCGCAGTACCGCGTTCGTCCCCAGGATGGCGACGATGCCGAGCCCCAGCGGCAGGAGTGCGGCGACCGCGCTGCCGAAGACCATCACCAGCAGGACCAGCGTCACCGGCAGGGCGATCAGCTCGGCCCGCAGCAGGTCCTCCTGGATGATGTCCTGCATCTCGTGCTGCACGGCGACGGGTCCGCCGATCGAGACCTCCAACGGCCCGTGCGAGCCGCGGAATTCGGGCGTGATCCGGTCCAGGGCCGCGGCGGCCGTCTTCTCGTCGCCCTCGATCCTCGCCGCGATCAGCGCTTCCCGGCCGTCCTCGGCGCGCAGCGCGGCCGATCCGGTCGCCCAGTAGGACCCGACCCCGCTGATGCCCCGCTCGGCCGCGAGCCGGTCGGTGAGGCGCTTGGCCTCCGCGGCCACCGCGGGGTCGTCCACACTCCGGCTCCCGCTGTCGACGAGCAGCAGCAGATTGGGCTGGGAGGCCGGGAACTCCCGCTCCAGCGCCTGGGTCGCGTAGGTCGACTCGGCGTCCGGATCCGCCCAGCCGCCACTTCCCATCCGGTCGGCGACGCCGCTTCCGGCGAAGACGGCCAGGGCCGTGATCACCAGCGCGACCAGCAGAGAAAGCCTCGGGCGCGCGGTGACGAACCGGGTCCATCCCCCAAGACTCGGTCCAGTATTGACTTCGGACATGGTGCGGTGTCCCCTTCACCGTGACCCGTGGCATGGGTCAGTCATTGCCATAGAATAGACAAACACGAGTCATCGCTCGCATTGATCAATAATGCGAGCCACCACTCGCGTTTGTCAACCGATCCAGGAAAGCCGGGGAGTCACATGCCGGAGGCCATGAACGGCAGCGAGAACGGGACGGAAAAGCCGCGCCGCCGCCAGGCCCGCGGCCAGCGCCGCATCGCCCAGCTCCTCGAAGCGGCGGCCAACGTCTTCTGCACCACCGGCTACACCGCGGCGAGCACCAACTCCATCGCCCGCGAGGCCGGCGTCTCCCCGGGCACGCTCTACCAGTTCTTCCCGAACAAGGAAGCCATCGCCGTCGAGCTGGGCGACCACCTGCTGACGCGCTGGCGCACCACCTACGGCCAGGCGTTCACCCCGGCCCATCTCGAACTGCCGCTGGACCAGCTGCTGGACGCCGTCCTCGACCCGTTGATCCAGTTCAACTTCGAGAACCCCGCCTTCGGCGTCCTCATGCACGGACCCGACATCCCCGGCCAGGTCACCCGGGAGCACGACGCCCTGCACTCCTCGATGCTCACCCGGGTCGAGGAAGTCCTCGCCGGCTACCTCCCCGCGACACCTGAGCCCGACATCACCCGCGTCGCGCATACGGTCTTCGCCGTGTTCAAAGCGGGCCTGGATCTGGTTCTCGCCGCGCAGCCCGCTGAGCGGGACGCGTACATCGCCGAGCTGAAGACGGTCCTCTTCCGCTACCTGGAACCACTCGTCACGAATCCCTGAGCCCGCACCGGCCATCGGACCGGGTTCTACTCCATACCCCCTAGGGGTAAAGTCGTAGATGCTGGGGTGCCCCGTGGCCCACGCGCACCTTGGCGCATCACCCGCCCCTACGTCAGCCCCGAAGAGGAGAAACACCATGACCGCCGAGACGAAGAGCCAGGTCACCACCGTCTATCAGGTCACCGGTATGACCTGCGGACACTGCGAGGGGGCCGTCTCCAGCGAGATCTCCGGGATCGCGGGCGTCACGTCCGTGGAGGCCACAGCCGCCACGGGACGGGTGACCGTCATCTCCCAGGCCCCACTGGACGAGGAGGCCGTGCGCGCCGCCGTCGACGAGGCCGGTTACGAACTGGCCTGACGAGCCGCTCGCACGATCAGAGGCAGGAACCCGTCCACCCCTCCGTTTATGTGGTTAGCACCTCCTATGCGCCTGCGGTCCTTCACATGCACCACAGGACCTTCACAAAGAGATCTAGATCACATAGATTGAGGGGTAACCATTAGGTCGACTCGCGAGTCTAAGAGGACGATGCCAGAGAACGTCTTGGGGGACGTTCGATGGGATCGTGTGGGACGTCTTGGGGGACGTCTCATGCACGCGATTGGCCGGGGCACGTGCACCGGGGAGCTTTGAGCGGCCCTCCCGTACGTACCCCGGTCCGACCGCCAGTAGCCGTTGATGGTTACGGCAGACGCCCGGCCCGGATCCCGTGGGGGGAATCCGCTCCGGGGATATGGAAAGCGCCCCGTTCGCCGACCCGTGGGGGGATCGGCGGCGGGGCGCTTTTCGCTGCGTACACCAGGCGTATTACCGGCGCGCACGGTACGAGCCGACGCGCCGGGCCACGGGGGCCGAGCGCGGGAAGCGTGGGTCAGCGGGACTCGACCGGGACGAAGTCGCGCAGGACCTCGCCGGTGTAGATCTGGCGCGGACGGCCGATACGGGAGCCCGGCTCCTTGATCATCTCGTGCCACTGGGCGATCCACCCGGGCAGCCGGCCGAGCGCGAAGAGAACGGTGAACATCTCGGTCGGGAAGCCCATGGCCCGGTAGATCAGACCGGTGTAGAAGTCCACGTTCGGGTAGAGCTTCCGCTCGACGAAGTAGTCGTCGGCGAGCGCGTGCTCTTCGAGCTTGAGCGCGATGTCGAGCAGCTCGTCGGACTTTCCGAGAGCCGAGAGGACGTCGTGCGCCGCCGCCTTGATGATCTTCGCCCGGGGGTCGAAGTTCTTGTAGACGCGGTGCCCGAAGCCCATGAGCTTCACGCCGTCTTCCTTGTTCTTCACCTTGCGGATGAAGGAGTCCACATCGCCGCCGGAGGCCTGGATGCCCTCAAGCATCTCCAGCACCGACTGGTTGGCACCACCGTGCAGCGGGCCCCACAGGGCGCTGATGCCGGCGGAGATCGAGGCGAACATGTTCGCCTGCGAGGAGCCGACCAGACGCACGGTGGAGGTCGAACAGTTCTGCTCGTGGTCCGCGTGCAGGATCAGCAGCTTGTCGAGGGCGGAGACCACGACCGGGTCCGGCACGTACTCCTGCGCGGGGACCGAGAAGGTCATCCGCAGGAAGTTCTCGACGTACCCGAGATCGTTGCGCGGGTAGACGAAGGGGTGGCCGATCGACTTCTTGTACGCGTACGCCGCGATGGTGGGCAGCTTGGCGAGCAGCCGGATCGTGGAGAGATGACGCTGCTTCTCGTCGAACGGGTTATGGCTGTCCTGGTAGAACGTGGACAGCGCACTGACCACGGAGGACAGCATCGCCATCGGGTGGGCGTCGCGCGGGAAACCGTCGTAGAACCGCTTGACGTCCTCGTGCAGCAGCGTGTGCTGGGTGATCTCGTTCTTGAACGAGGCCAGCTGGTCGACCGTCGGCAGCTCGCCGTTGATCAGCAGATACGCCACCTCGACGAAGCTGGAGCGCTCCGCCAGCTGCTCGATCGGATAGCCGCGGTAGCGCAGGATGCCCTGTTCGCCGTCGAGATAGGTGATCGCGGACTTGTAGGCGGCGGTATTGCCGTATCCACTGTCCAGTGTCACCAGACCGGTCTGAGAACGGAGCTTCCCGATGTCGAAGCCCGTATCGCCGACGGTGCTGTTGATCACCGGGTAGGTGTACTCGCCGTCGCCGTACCGCAGTACTACCGCGTTGTCGCGTTTCTCGCTCACGTCATCCCTCACCGACGTAGTGCCTCTTCTTCGAGGTGCCCTGACTGTCTCTACCATCCCCCATTTGGCTCAGGAGAGTGCACTCGGGGTCGGCCTTTAGGCCTTTTGGCGGCACTCAGTGCCGCCAACCTGTTCATCCTGCCCCCTTCGCCCCAGTTGTGGGAAGCCGAGGTGCGGAAAGTCCCGTCAGCCGGTGGTCGAGGGCGGTAAAACGCCTGCCCGCGGAGACCGTGCGCACCGCCTGCCCTATGGCCTTGCGGGAGCCGACCAGCACGACGAGCTTCTTGGCTCGGGTGACCGCCGTGTAGAGCAGATTCCGCTGCAGCATCATCCAGGCACCGGTGGTGACCGGAATGACCACGGCCGGATACTCGCTGCCCTGGGAGCGGTGGATCGTCACGGCGTACGCGTGCGCCAGCTCGTCCAGCTCGTCGAAGTCGTACGGCACCTCCTCGTCCTCGTCCGTCAGCACCGTCAGCCGCTGGTCGTCCATGTTGAGTGAGGTGACGACACCGACCGTGCCGTTGAATACGCCATTCTCCCCCTTCTCGTAGTTGTTGCGAATCTGGGTGACTTTGTCGCCGACGCGGAAGACCCGGCCGCCGAGCCGCTTCTCGGGAAGATCGGGTCTGGCGGGGGTGATGGCCTGCTGGAGCAGGGCGTTCAGCGCGCCCGCGCCGGCCGGGCCGCGGTGCATCGGCGCCAGCACCTGCACATCGCGCCGGGGGTCGAGACCGAATTTGGCGGGAATCCGCTGGGCCGCCACCTCGACGGTCAGCCGGCCCGCGTCCTCCGTCTCCTCCTCGACGAAATGGAAGAAGTCGACGAGGCCCCGCGTGATGGGCGGTACCCCGGAGTTGATGCGGTGGGCATTGGTGACCACCCCGGACTGCTGCGCCTGCCGGAAGATACGGGTGAGCCGGACGCGGGGCACCGGGCCGCTTTCCGCCAGCAGATCGCGCAGGACCTCACCGGCCCCGACCGAGGGAAGCTGGTCCACATCCCCGACGAGCAGCAGATGCGCGCCCGGGGCCACTGCCTTGACCAGCTTGTTGGCCAGCAGCAGATCGAGCATCGACGCCTCGTCGACCACCACCAGGTCGGCGTCCAGCGGGCGGTCCCGGTCGTACGCCGCGTCCCCGCCCGGCTTGAGTTCGAGCAGTCGGTGGACGGTGGACGCCTCGGCCCCGGTCAGCTCGGCGAGGCGCTTGGCCGCCCGTCCGGTGGGCGCCGCGAGCACCACCTTGGCCTTCTTGGCCCGCGCCAGCTCCACGATCGAGCGGACCGTGAAGGACTTGCCGCAGCCGGGGCCGCCGGTCAGAACGGCGACCTTCTCGGTGAGCGCGAGCCGGACCGCCTGCTGCTGCTCGGGGGCCAGCTCGGCGCCCGTACGGCCCGCAAGCCAGGTCAGCGCCCGGTCCCAGGCCACGTCCTGGAAGGCCGGCATCCGGTCCTCCCCGGTGCGCAGCAGCCGCAGCAACTGGGCGGAGAGGGACAGCTCGGCGCGGTGGAAGGGGACCAGATAGACCGCCGTGACCTCCTCCTCGCCGCCGTCCGGCCCCGGCACCCTTTCCCGTACGACCCCCTCGTCCTCGGCGGCCAGCTCGGCAAGGCACTCGATGACCAGACCCGTGTCGACCTGGAGCAGCTTCACGGCGTCCGCGATGAGCCGCTCCTCCGGCAGGAAGCAGTGGCCCTGGTCGGTGGACTGGGACAGGGCGTACTGGAGCCCGGCCTTGACCCGCTCCGGGCTGTCGTGGGGGATCCCGACGGCCTGGGCGATCCGGTCGGCGGTGAGGAAGCCGATCCCCCAGACGTCGGCCGCCAGGCGGTACGGCTCGTTCTTGACGACGGAGATCGAGGCGTCCGCGTACTTCTTGTAGATGCGGACGGCGATGGAGGTGGAGACCCCCACCCCCTGGAGGAAGACCATGACCTCCTTGATGGCCTTCTGCTCCTCCCAGGCGGCGGCGATCCGCTTCGTCCGCTTGGGGCCGAGGCCGGGGACTTCCACGAGCCTCTTGGGCTGCTGCTCGATGATGTCGAGGGTGTCCAGGCCGAAGTGCTCGACGATCCGGTCGGCGAACACGGGGCCGATGCCCTTGATCAGACCGGAGCCGAGATAGCGGCGGATGCCCTGGATCGTGGCCGGCAGGATCGTGGTGTAGTTCTCCACCGTGAACTGCTTGCCGTACTGGGGGTGCGAGCCCCAGCGGCCCTCCATACGCAGTGACTCACCGGGCTGCGCGCCGAGCAACGAGCCGACCACGGTGAGGAGATCGGCGCCGCGGCCGGTGTCGACGCGGGCGACCGTATAGCCGTTCTCCTCATTGGCGTAGGTGATCCGCTCAAGGACGGCTTCGAGCACAGCGGGATTGGACATGATCCGACGCTACCGCCAGGCTCCGACATCCTCGCCGCCCTGTGGACAACTCTCCGTCCGTGGACAACTACCAGGGGCCCGGTCCACTGGACCGGGCCCCACACGCTCCCCCTCGGCAGAGCCCTCCTGATCCCCCCGGATCCCTCCCCCGAGAGCCCTGTTGACGTATATGACTCACGTCACCCCGGAAGGGTTGCACGGCTCCTGTGCGTAATTTTCCGGGCCCCGCGTCGGGCGTCCACGGATGAACGGACGTTCCGCGGTTCCCACGGAAGGCCTCTATAGACGGAAGGCCTCTATGGAGCGTGTCCTGCGGAACGCGTCTATAGAGCGTGCCGTACGTACCGTTCGATGACCTCGGTAAGCAGCTCCACGCCGTCCCGCGCCCACAGTTCGTCGTTGAACAGCTCCACCTCGATCGGGCCGGTATAGCCCGCCGCGTCGACCCGTTCCCGCCAGGCGCGCATATCGACGGCGCCGTCCCCGATCTGGCCGCGGCCGTTCAGCACCCCGGCCGGGAGCGGCGTCGTCCAGTCGGCCAGTTGGAAGGTGAAGATCCGCGAAGCCGCGCGGGCGACGGCCGCGGGTGCCCGGTCGTCCCACCAGATGTGGTACGTGTCGACGGCCACCCCCACCTGATCAGCGGGGAAGCGTTCTGCCAGGTCAAGAGCCTGGTCGAGGGTGGAGACCACGCAACGGTCGGCCGCGAACATCGGGTGCAGCGGCTCAATGGCGAGCCGCACCCCACGCTCCGCCCCGTACGGCGCCAGTTCGCCCAGGGCGTCGGCGATACGTTCGCGCGCCCCGGGGAGATCCCGGCTTCCCTCCGGGAGCCCGCCGGAGACCAGGACGAGGGTGTCCGTGCCCAGCGCCGCGGCCTCGTCGATCGCCGCGCGGTTGTCGGCCAGCGCCTCGGCCCGCCGGCCGGGGTCGACGGCGGTGAGGAAGCCGCCGCGGCAGAGCGTGGTGACCGCGAGCCCCGCGTCGCGTACGAGCTTGGCGGTGGCCTCGATTCCGTACGTCCGGACGGGCTCGCGCCACAGCCCGACCCCTGGCACACCGAGACGTACGCACGCCTCGGTCAGCTCGGGCAGCGGCAGCTGTTTCACCGTCATCTGATTGATGCTGAAGCGCTTCAGCTCCGCCATGGGTCGATCGGTCACTGGTCCACTCCGTACACGCTGAGCAGGGATGTCATCCGGGCCTCCGCCACCGACGGGTCGGGGAACAGACCGAGCCCGTCGGCCAGTTCGTACGCCCGCGCGAGATGGGGCAGCGAGCGGGCCGACTGGAGGCCGCCGACCATCGTGAAATGGTCCTGGTGTCCGGCGAGCCAGGCGAGGAACACCACACCCGTCTTGTAGAAGCGGGTCGGCGGCTGGAACAGATGACGGGACAGCTCGACGGTGGGATCGAGGAGCGCCCGGAAACCTTTCGTGTCGCCCGTGTCCAGGACGCGTACGGCTTCCGCGGCGAGCGGCCCCAGGGGATCGAAGATCCCGAGGAGGGCATGGCTGAAGCCCCGTTCGTCGCCCGCGATCAGCTCGGGGTAGTGGAAATCGTCACCGGTGTAGCAGCGCACACCCTTGGGCAGTGCGCGGCGCAGCTCGATCTCGCGCCCGGCGTCCAGCAGGGAGATCTTGACGCCGTCGACCTTGTCCGGATGCTCGGCGATGACCTGGAGGAACGTCTCGGTGGCCGCGTCGAGGTCCGCGCTGCCCCAGTAGCCCTCCAGCGCGGGGTCGAACATCGGGCCGAGCCAGTGCAGCACGACCGGCTCCGACGCCTGGCGCAGGAGATGGGCGTAGACGGCGAGGTAGTCGTCGGGGCTCGTGGCGGTCGCGGCGAGGGCCCGGGAGGCCATCAGGATGGCCTGTGAGCCGGTCTCCTCGACGAGCGCCAACTGCTCCTCGTAGGCCGCCCGGACCGCGGCCAGGGAATCGGAACCACCTGTTCCAGGGGCCAGTTGGTCGGTACCCACGCCACACGCGATCCGGCCGCCCACCGCCTTCGCCTCGGCGGCGGAGCGGCGGATCAGCTCGGCCGCGCCCGCCCAGTCCAGGCCCATGCCGCGCTGCGCGGTGTCCATGGCCTCGGCGACACCGAGGCCGTGCGACCAGAGATGACGGCGGAAGGCGAGCGTCGCGTCCCAGTCGACGGTGGCGGGCGCGTCAGGGCCGATGTCGGCGTACGGGTCGGCCACGACATGGGCCGCGGAGAAGACCGTACGAGAGGCGAGGGGCGCCCCACCCGCGGCGAGGCGGGCGGGCTCGGAGCGAGGCGTGTACGTACGCGATCCGCCGCCCGGGGAAGGCAGCCGGAGAGTCACAGCGACAGCTCCGGTACCTCGAAGCGGCGGCCCTCCGCCGAGGACCGCAGCCCCAGTTCGGCGAGTTGTACACCGCGCGCGCCCGCGAGCAGATCCCAGTGGTACGCCTCACCGAGCGCCACATGGCGCAGGAACAGCTCCCACTGTGCCTTGAAACCGTTGTCGAACTCGGCGTTGTCCGGCACTTCCTGCCACTGGTCGCGGAAGGATTCGGTGGCGGGCAGATCGGGGTTCCAGACGGGCTTGGGGGTGGTGCTGCGGTGCTGGACACGGCAGCGGCGCAGACCCGCGACGGCCGAGCCATGTGTGCCGTCCACCTGGAACTCGACCAGCTCGTCGCGGTTGACCCGGACCGTCCAGGAGGAGTTGATCTGGGCGACCGCCCCGCCGTCCAGCTCGAAGATGCCGTAGGCGGCGTCGTCGGCGGTCGCGGCGTACGGCTTGCCCTGCTCGTCCCAGCGCCGCGGGATGTGTGTGGTGATGTGCGCCTGGACGGTGGTGACCCGGCCGAACAGCTCGTGCAGGACGTACTCCCAGTGCGGGAACATGTCCACCGTGATACCGCCGCCGTCCTCGGCTCGGTAGTTCCAGGAGGGGCGCTGGGGATCCTGCCAGTCGCCCTCGAAGACCCAGTAGCCGAACTCTCCCCGTACGGAGATGATCTCGCCGAAGAAGCCGCCGTCGATGAGGCGCTTCAGCTTGAGCAGGCCCGGCAGGAAGATCTTGTCCTGGACGACGCCGTGCTTGATCCCGGCGTCACGGGCCAGCCGGGCCAGTTCGAGGGCGCCGTCGAGATCGACCGCGGTCGGCTTCTCGGTGTAGATGTGCTTGCCGGCGGCGATCGCCTTCTTGATGGCCTCGACCCGCGCGGAGGTGACCTGGGCGTCGAAGTAGATGTCGATCGTGTCGTCCGCGAGGACGGCGTCAAGATCGGTGGACCATTCGGTGAGGCCGTGCCGTTCGGCGATCTCCCTGAGGGCGTGTTCGCGGCGGCCGACGAGTACGGGCTCGGGCCACAGCGCCTCGCCGCCCCCGAGGTCCAGTCCGCCCTGCTCGCGGATCGCGAGGATGGAGCGGAGCAGATGCTGCCGGTACCCCATCCGCCCCGTGACGCCGTTCATGGCGATCCGCACTGTCCTGCGTGTCACGAAGGTTCCTCCATGTTGCCGTAGCAAGCGCTTTCTATTGGGTAAGAAGCTAGCCTGCGACAGCGAACCGGACAAGAGCCCGGCTCCGATCCCGCACCGGTCACACCCCGATCTCGCCCCGATCTCGTCCCGAACGCACCTCGATCACCCTCGTCCCCTCGGAGGAAAGCGATGACAGTCACCCTGGCGGATGTGGCGGCCCGCGCCCGGGTGTCGCCCGCCACCGTCTCCCGCGTACTGAACGGCAACTACCCGGTCGCCGCCGCCACCCGGGAACGCGTGCTGCGCGCGGTGGACGATCTGGATTACGTGCTCAACGGGCCCGCGAGCTCGCTGGCCGCCGCCACCTCCGATCTGGTCGGCATCCTCGTCAACGACATCGCGGACCCCTTCTTCGGGATCATGGCGGGCGCGGCGCAGACCGAGATCGGCGGCCAGGAGGGCACCGGCCGGGCGGGCGGCGAGAAGCTCGCCGTCGTCTGCAACACGGGCGGTTCGCCCGAGCGTGAACTCACCTATCTGACCCTGCTCCAGCGCCAGCGGGCCGCGGCCGTCATCCTCACCGGCGGGGCGCTCGAAGACCCGGGCCATATCGCGGCGATGACCACGAAGCTGGCGAAACTCGCGGACGCGGGGACCCGGGTGGTGCTGTGCGGACGCCCGCCGCTGCCGGGCAGCGACGCGATCGTGGCTTCACTGGCCTTCGACAACCGGGGCGGCGGGCGGCGGCTGACGGAGCATCTGCTCACGCTGGGGCACCGGCGGATCGGCTATGTCGCGGGCCCGCTGGAGCGGACGACGACCCGGCACCGGCTGGAGGGGCACCAGGCGGCGATGGCGGCCGCGGGACTGGAAAGTCCGACGTCGGGCGCGGGGTCCCGCGAGGGGCGGCCGGGGCGGGAGGCGCTGATCGTGCACGGTCCCTACAGCCGCCGGTCGGGATATGAGGCGACGCTTGAGCTGCTGCGCCGCGCACCGGATCTGACCGCCGTGGTCGCGGCCAACGACACGGTAGCGCTGGGCGCGTGCGCGGCGGTACGTGACCAGGGGCTGCGTATCCCGGAGGACGTCTCGGTGGCGGGCTTCGACGATCTGCCGTTCTCGGTCGACGCGACGCCGGCGCTGACGACGGTGCGGCTGCCGCTGCACGAGGCGGGGGCGCGCGCGGGCCGGCTGGCGATGGGCACGGAGACACCGCCGCCGGGCGGGATCGCCACGATCACGGCCGAGTTGATGGCGCGGGCGTCGACGGCGCCGCCGCGGGCGGACCGGGGCCGGGGACCGGCCCTCTGACCGGCTGACCGGCTGACCGGCTGACCATTTGCGGGGTGGGGGACGGGTGGCGGATGGCTGGTGGCGAGCTGACGCCAATGCGGGGATGAGGCCTTGCCGAGTGTCGGCGCAGCGACGTAGCGTTGACTCAGTCAAAGAAAAGCTCGGGGGTGGATCATGGCCGTCCAGGAAATCCGCGCGTTCAACCGCTTCTACACGAATCTCATCGGGGCGCTCGACTACAGCAGGCACCTCTACACCCCGTACACGCTCACCGAGTCACGGGTGCTGTACGAGCTGGCCCACGCGCCGCGCACCGACGCCGCCGATCTACGGGTCGAGCTGTCGCTCGACGCCGGCTATCTGAGCAGACTGCTGACCAAGTTCGAGAAAGAAGGGCTGGTCGGACGCGCGCCCTCCGAGCGGGATTCCCGGCGCCAGCGGATCACGCTCACACCGCAGGGGCGCGAGGCCGCGGCGCTGCTCGACGAGCGGTCACGGGAGGCGGTGGGCTCGCTGCTCGCCCGGGTCGAGCCGGCGCAGCGGCCCCGGCTCGCGGACGCGATGCGTACTGTGCGGGACATCTTCGGCGCCGACCGCCTGGCGGCGCCCCACCGCGACGAGCCGGTCCTGCGTGATCCGATGCCCGGCGAGCTGGGCTGGATCGTGCAGCGCCATGGCGCCGCGTACGCCGCGGAGTACGGCTGGAACACCGAGTTCGAGGGGCTTGTCGCCCGGATCGTCGCGGACTTCGCGGAACACCACGATTCGCGGCTGGAGCGGGTCTGGATCGCCGAGCTGGACGGCATCCCCGTGGGGTCCGTGATGTGCGTACGGGACGACGCGCCGGAGGTACGGGACAAGGCCCCCGGCACCGCGAGGCTGAGGCTGCTGCTGGTCGAGCCCGGCGCCCGGGGACACGGCCTCGGGGAGCGGCTGATCGGGACGGTGGTGGATTTCGCGCGCGAGGCGGGGTATCAGGAACTGACGCTGTGGACCAATGACGTCCTCGCCGCCGCCCGCACCCTCTACCAGCGCGCCGGATTCACGCTGGTCTCCGAGACCCCGCACCACTCGTACGGAGCGGATCTGGTCGGCCAGGACTGGCGGCTCCCTCTCGGGAAAGGAGCCACCACATGTCAGAAAGGGATAACACCGTGAAGTTCGCCTTCTCCACCCTTGGGGTACCGGGTCTGCCCATCCCCGACGTCCTCGCGCTCGCCGCCGGGACCGGCTACCAGGGGGTGGAGCTGCGCGCCCACCCGGAGGAGCCGGTCCATCCGGGCATCGGACCACGCGAACGGGCCGCGGTGGTTGAGGAGTTCCAGCGCGCCGGAATCGAGATCCTGACGGTCGCCGGGTACGTGCGGGTGGCGAAGGCCGACGCCGACGAGGAGCGGCCGCGCCAGGAGCTGGACGAACTGCTGCGGCTGGCACGGGATCTGGGCGCCTCCTTCGTCCGTGTCTTCCCCGGCGGCGGCGACCAGCCCGCGGCCGAGGCAGACGCGACGGCCGCGCGACGGCTGGGCACCGCGGCCGAGTCGGCGGCGGACCTCGGCGTACGGATTCTGCTGGAGACACATGACTCGCACCGCACGGGTACGGACGCGGCCCGGGTGCTGGGGACGGTGGGACACAAGCACGTGGGGGCGCTGTGGGATGTGATGCACACCTGGCTGGGCGGCGAGGCGCCGGCCACCACGCACGCGGCGCTCGCCCCGTACCTGGGCTATGTCCAGGTGAAGGACATCGCCTCGGCGGAGGACACGACACCGCTGGCGCTGGGGGCGGGGGTGCTTCCCCTGGGCGAGTGCCTGGCGCTGCTCGATGACGACAGTTGGGTGTGCTGGGAGTACGAAAAGCGCTGGTATCCGCGGGCGGAGGAGCTGCCGGGGCTGCTGGCGGCAGGGCGGGAGCATCTGGAGGGCCTGATCGCCGCGAGCCGCCAGGGCTGAGGAAGCCGGAGGGGGAGACGGAGGTGAAGAGGGTCAGGGCGTCGGGGGCCTCGGGCCCGTGTCGGCGGGGCACTCCCTAGGACTCCGGCGTCAGGGGCCGGGAGGCGGTGTTCGCGGCGTGGGTGGAGGTGGCGTGGGCGGAGGTGGCGGGAGCCGGCTCGGCAGGCGCCGGTCCGGCGGAGGCGGACGCGGCGGGTATCGGCTCATCAGAAACCGGTTCGGCAGGCAACGGCTCGGTGGGGAGCGGCCCGGCAGGCACCAGCTCGGTGGGGAGCGGTGTGGCGGGGAGCGGTGTGGCGGAGGCGGGCGTGGCGGGGCCTCCGGCGCGGGGCAGTGAGGTGAGGGCCACTCCCCCGACCAGCAGCGCCGCCGCGCACCAGCGCAGGGGGCTGATGGACTCGCTCAGCAGCAGCGCCGCCGACGACATCCCGAAGACCGGGACGAGCAATGAGAAGGGCGCGACGGACGAAGCGGGGTAGCGGCGCAGCAGGAAGCCCCAGGCGCCGAAGCCGAAGACGGTGGTGACCCAGGCGACGTAGAGGATGACGCCGATGCCGGTCGCGTCCAGGGCGCGCAGTGCGGCCAGGTCGGCGCCCGGGCCCTCGAACAGCAGCGAGAGCCCGAGCAGCGGCAGTACGGGTACGGCCGACACCCACACCATGAAGTTCAGGGCGTCGGGCGGGGACGCCTTGCGGGTGAGCACGTTGGAGACGCCCCAGCAGGCCGCGGCGGCGATGACGAGCGTGAAGGCGAGCAATGGGCCCGAGGTTCCCTCGTCGACCGCCGCGACCGCGATACCGGCCAGCGCGACAGCCATGCCCAACAGCCTTACGCGCCCGGGCCGTTCACCGAGGGCGACCGCCGCGAACAGGGCCGTGAAGACGGCCTGGATCTGGAGGACGAGCGACGAGAGACCGGCAGGCATGCCCTGATCCATGCCGACGAAGAGCAGTCCGAACTTGGCCACACCCAACACCAGTCCGATCCCGATCACCCACTTCCAGGCGACCTTCGGCCGGCCCACGAAGAAGACCGCGGGCAGCGCCGCCGCCAGAAAGCGCAGAGCGGAGAAGAGCAGCGGCGGGAAGTGGCCGAGCCCGACCTCGATGACGACGAAGTTCACTCCCCAGACGGCGGTGACGAGAACGGCGAGAGCGATATGAGTGGTGCGCATGCACAGAGGATCACCGGAGCGGACTATGTAGCACCAGCGCGGGTTTCTTCATGGTGGAATTCAGTGTTGCTTACGATTCTCCGAGAAAGGGGCAGCGATGCTCGATCTGGCCAGGCTGCGCGCGCTGCACGCCGTCTCCGTCCACGGTTCCGTAGCGGCGGCGGCCGCCGCTCTCGGCTATACGCCCTCGGCCGTGTCGCAGCAGATCACCAAGTTGGAACGGGAGACCCGTACGACTCTGCTGGAGCGGCGCGGGCGCGGCGTGGCGCTCACCGATGAGGCGCGCCATCTCGCCTCCACCGCCGAGGAGTTGCTCGCGATAGTGGAGCGCGCCGAGACCACCCTGGAGGAGCGCAGGGGGCAGCCGACCGGGCAGCTCGTCGTCGGGGCGTTCGCCTCCTCGGCGCGTGGCCTGCTCCCCGGCGTCCTGGCGGAGCTGGCCGGGCGCCACCCCACCCTCGATGTCCGGCTGCGGGAGATCGATCCGCATCTCTCCATTGATCTGGTGGCCCGCGGCGCGATCGATCTGGCGGTCGCCCATGACTGGGACATCGCGCCGCTGCCCGCCCCCGAAGGCGTGGAGCAGGCGATCATCGGGGACGATCTGTGCGATGTGCTCGTACCGGTGGCGCATCCGCTGGCGGCGCGGCCCTCCGTACGGCGGGAGGATCTGTCGCGGCAGCGCTGGATCTGCCAGCCACCCGGGACGGTCTGCCACGACTGGCTGGTGCGTACGCTGCGCGCGGCCGGGTGCGAGCCCGATCTCGCACACCAGGCAGAGGAGAACCACACACAGCTCGCGCTGGTGGCGGCGGGGCTCGGCATCGCCATGATTCCGCGGCTGGGGCGCGGGCCGCTGCCCGAGGGGGTACGCGCGATCGCCCTCGACCCCGTACCGATACGCAGGCTGTACGCGCTCTGGCGGACGGGAGCCGCCAGACGTCCCGCGGTCACGGCGACCGTGGAGACATTGCGGCGGCACTGGCCGGCGGTCGCCGCCGCCTGATCCGCGGGCCTGATCGGCCGGCCTGACCAGCGAGCCGGGCCGGCCCTCGTGGCCGGCGGGCGCTTTCCGTGGCGCGTCCCTTGACTGGCAGTTATTTTCCGGATATCCGTAAATCTTGGAAGTTTCCTTCACTTCCCTCGCAGCGCACGGCCGGAAGGAGCACCAGTGCACGACCGGACCATCTCCAGACGCGCCCTCCTCACCGCAACCGCCGTAGCGGCGGCGGCTGTTACCACCGCCGCCGTCCCCG
Source organism: Streptomyces sp. NPDC056835 (assembly GCF_042789485.1). Classification (NCBI taxonomy): domain Bacteria; kingdom Bacillati; phylum Actinomycetota; class Actinomycetes; order Kitasatosporales; family Streptomycetaceae; genus Streptomyces; species Streptomyces sp. NPDC056835. The sequence goes on along the minus strand of NZ_JBHUBB010000016.1, from coordinate 150,088 downwards.
CGGCCGCCGTTCCCCCGCCCCATGAGCGAGCCCCCGACCGACTCCCCCTCGACCGCCTCGACCGCCTCGACCGCCGCGATCACCTCCGCCGTCTCATCAGCCGTATGAGCCTGGAGGAGAAGGTCGGCCAGCTCTTCGTCATGCGGGTGTACGGGCACTCCGCCACCGCGCCCGACCAGGCCGACATCGACGCCAACCTCGCCGAGATCGGGGTCCGCACGGCCGCCGAGCTGATCTCCACATACCACGTCGGCGGCATCATCTACTTCGCCTGGGCGCACAACACCCGTGATCCGCACCAGATCGCCGGTCTCTCCAACGGCATCCAGAAGGCGGGCCTGGCCCAGCGCGTCCCCGTGCCCCTGCTCATCGCCACCGATCAGGAGCACGGCATCGTCGCCCGGGTCGGCAAGCCCGCCACGCTGCTGCCGGGCGCGATGGCGCTCGGCGCGTCCCGTTCGCACTCCGACGCCCGCGAGGCCGCCCGGATCGCGGGCACGGAGCTGGCCGCCATGGGCATCAACCAGAATTACGCGCCCGACGCGGACGTCAACGTCAACCCGGCCAATCCCGTCATCGGTGTACGGTCCTTCGGCGCCGATCCTGAGGCCGTGGCCGGGATGGTCACCGCCCAGGTCAAGGGGTACCAGAGCGCCGGAATCGCCACCGCCGCCAAGCACTTCCCCGGTCATGGCGACACCAAGGACGACAGCCACTACGCGCTGCCCACCATCCATCACACCCGCGAACAGTGGACGGAGCTGGACGCGCCGCCGTTCCGGGCCGCGATCGCCGCCGGTGTCACCTCGATCATGACCGCGCATATCGTCGTCCCCGCCCTGGACCCCAGCGAGGACCCGGCGACTCTCTCGCACCCGATCGTTACCGGCGTCCTGCGCGAACAGCTCGGCTACGACGGCCTGGTGATCACCGACGCGCTCGGGATGGCGGGCGTACGGCAGAAGTACGGCGACGACCGGGTGCCCGTCCTCGCGCTGAAGGCGGGCGTCGACCAGCTGCTCAATCCGCCGGATCTCCGGGTGGCGTGGAACGCCGTCCTGACCGCGGTCAAGGGCGGCGAGCTCAGTGAGCGGCGCGTCGAGGAGTCGGTCCTGCGCATCCTCGAACTGAAAGAGCGGCTGGGGCTGTTCCGCGGTGATCCCTATGTCTCGCCCCGGGACGTGGACCGCGAGGTCGGCACCCGGGCGCATCTCGCCGCCGCCGACCGGATCGCCGAGAGCACCACCACCCTGCTCGTCAACGAGCGGGGACTGCTGCCCCTGAGCCGCCGCAGGGAGAAGGACCTGCTGGTCGTTGGCGCCGATCCGGCCTCCCCCTCCGGAACGACGGGTCCGCCGACGACCGTCCTGGCCACCGCCCTGACCGAACTGGGCTTCACCGCCACGGCCCTGTCCACCGGTACGGCGCCGACCGCGGCGCGTATCGAGTCGGCGGTGGAGGCCGCGCGGGGCAAGGACGCGGTGATCGTGGCCACGTACAACGTCTCGGCCACCAGCACGCAGCGCACGCTGGTGAGCGCGCTGGCCGCGAGCGGCGTGCCCGTCGTCACGGTCGCCATCCGCAATCCGTACGACATCGCGCTGCTGACCGGTGTCACCGCGTCTCTCGCCGCGTACTCATGGACCGATGTCGAACTGCGGGCCGCGGCGCGGGTGATCGCGGGCCGGACGCGGCCCAGAGGCCGGCTGCCGGTGCCGGTGCAGCGCACGGACGATCCGGCGCGGGTGCTGTATCCCATCGGCCATGGACTGGGCTACTGAACTGACGGACACGGACCGGCGCTGACCCCCACTGACCCCCACTGACCAGCCTGACCCCCACTGACCGCCACCGACCAGCACCGAAGACAGCGAAGTGCCCGCCGTTCACAGGTCCTGATGGCCTGGTGAACGGCGGGCACCTCACGGAGCCACCGAGGGGCTACGGCCTCAAGGTCTGCTGCCGCTCGACCTTCTGACGGTCGAGCTTGGAGTCGAACGGAGCCAGCGGCTTCGCCTTCGACTCGTCCTTCTGCACAGCGGCCGGGGAGACGCCCGCCCAGGCGAGGATCCTGGCCGTGGCCTTCGCCTGCTGGTCCGGGACCAGACCCGCGACATTGGCGCCGTGGTTGGCGCCCGGCGCGACATACACATAGCTGTCACGCGCGCCGCGGCCGAGGCGGAACTGCTCGGCGCCCCACGGGTCGTTCTCGCCGTACACGAACAGCATCTGGTTCGCGTGGTGACGGACCCAGTTGTCGACATCCGGCATCGTCAGCGGGTTGAACTTCATGGGGATGTCGCGCGGTACGAAGTTCCGCGGCGGCTGGTATCCGTAGCGGCTCAGATTGCCCAGGTGCGGCTGCTTGATATCGGGCGAGCCCAGCTGGGTGCCGGCCTGGTAGTAGTACGGCGTGTACGTCGCCAGGCCCTGGTCCGTGTAGGCGGAGAAGCCGGAGATCGTGTCGACGGTGTCGTAGATCTCCTGGTCGGAGACGGTGGCCGCCGGGATGGTGTCGCAGTCGGCGAGCAGGCTGTACTGCCAGAAGCCCCAGACGAAGTCGAGCACGGTGGCCTCGTAGGCCTTGTCGAGCGTGCCGATCGTGTTGAACGTGGCGCCGTTGGCGTCCGCCCACTCCTTGAACTTCTTCTCCAGCGGCTCGCGCCGGACCAGCGCCTCGCGCTGCACGGCGTTGAGCTTGTCGCGGCACTCCTTGGTGCCGACGCGCTCGAAGAACCGGTCGTACGCGGAGTCCTCGTTGTTCCACACGTCGTTGGGCGCCACGTACGCGACGACGCCGTCCATGTCGCGCGGGTAGTAGCGCTCGAAGTACGTGGCGGTCATACCGCCCTTGGAACCGCCCGTGGAGAGCCAGTTCTTGGGGTAGATCTTCTTCAGCGCGGTGAAGATCCGGTGCTGGTCGCTGGCCGCCTGCCAGATGTCCAGCTTCGACCAGTCGGCCGGCTGCGGGCGCGACGGGGTGAAGAAGCGGTACTCCATCGAGACCTGGTTGCCGTCGATGATCCGGGTCGGCTCACTGCGGCTCGGGTTGGTGGAGACGTTGTAGCCACCGGTGAAGAAGACCGTGGGCCGGCTGGTGTCCTTGTGCAGCAGCGTGACGCGCTGCTGGAACGTGCCCTTGGACGGCTTCCGGTGGTCCACCGGCTGCGTGTAGTTGAGAACGAAGTAGCGGTAGCCCTCGTACGGCTTCTCCTGGATCAGGCTCATCCCCGGGATCGCGAGGATTCGGTCCTTGATGTCAGTGGTGTCGGCGGCGGTCTTCTGATCCGCACTCCGGTCGGCGGCGGTGGCCGCGCCGGCTGTGGCCACCGTGCCTATGACCAGCACGAGCGACAACACCCATCTCAGCGCCTTGCGCATTCACACTCCCTGTGTTCATGACAGACGCCGTGAACCTAGCCCGGTCACCGCCCTACCCGCCAGTCCTCTTGACCGTTTTATCCCGCCGGGCTCGCGCACAATCCTCAGCAGAGGATCCAGCCGGTCGATCCTTTCTTCCCCGAGACGACACCCGTCGCCCGTACACAGCGGTTCAGCGCGTGCACCGTGACCGGGCCCGCCCGCTGTGTGTAGTCGCCGCTGTCCACGACCGGGCTTCCGCCGCGCGGTTGGAGACTGACCGACATCGCGCGCCTGGCCCCGGGGTTCTTGGCCACGGTGACCGCGCAGGCGTAGGCGCGGTCCTTGTAGACCCGCAGCTCACCGGTGGCGAAGCTCACCGTCTTCTGCGCCCTGCCCGAACAGACCGACGCGGCCTCGGCTCCTGACGCACCTGGACCGGCCAGGACCGTGGCTCCCGTGGCGATCAGCACCACCAGACAGTGCAGAAGCGCTCTTCTGACCCCGATTCCGCTCCGGGCCGCCCCAGCCCAACCGAACACGAATGCCCCCCATGACGACTCGGGTGTACACGCGTACGACGCACAGGGAGCCTGAACGGTTGCGGAACCGCCCCCGCACCACTGGGTACACCCCCCGTACGCCCCCCGCGCCCCCGCGTCTCACCGCACCGCCGCGGGCTCCTCCTCGCCGATGAAGCTGCTCCACAGCCGGGTGTACCGGCCGTTCAGGGCGAGCAACTGCTCGTGTGTGCCGTCCTCCACGACCCGGCCGTGGTCCATCACTATCACCCGGTCCGCACGGGCCGCGGTGGTCAGCCGGTGGGCGACCACCAGGGTGGTACGGCGGCCGGTGAGCCGGTCGGTGGCCTGGTTGACCAGCGCCTCGCTCGCCAGGTCCAGCGCGGCGGTCGCCTCGTCGAGCAGCAGGATGTCCGGGTCGACCAGTTCGGCGCGGGCCAGGGCGATCAACTGGCGCTGTCCGGCGGAGAGATTACGGCCGCGCTCGGCGACCTCGTGCAGATAGCCGCCGTCCAGTGTGGCGATCATCTCGTGGGCGCCGACCGCGCGGGCCGCCGCCTCCACCTCCGCGTCGGTCGCCTCGGGGCGCCCGTACGCGATGGCGTCCCGGACCGTACCGGCGAAGAGATATGCCTCCTGCGGTACGACACCGAGCCGGTGCCGGTATGCCGTCAGATCCAGCTCGCGCAGATCCGTACCGTCCGCGGTCACCCGGCCCGCGGTCGGGTCGTAGAACCGCGCGACCAGCTTGACCAGCGTGGACTTGCCCGCGCCGGTCTCACCGACGAAGGCGACGGTCTGGCCGGCCGGTATGCGCAGATCCACCCCGGTCAGCGCGGCCTCCGCACCTCCGCCGCCGGAGACGCCGTCGCCCGAGACGCCGTCGCCCGAGACGCCGTCGCCCGAGACGCCGTCGCCGGGGACTCCGCCGACCGGGACGGTGTCGGCGGATTCACCTCCGTACGAGAACTCGACGCCCTCGAAGGCGATCTCACCACGCAGCGACAGCACGTCCAGCGGCTCCTTCGGGGCGGCCGTCGATGTCCGCTCCCGCAGCAGTTCCTGGATCCGGCCCAGCGAGACGGTCGCCTGCTGGTAGCCGTCGAAGACCTGCGAGAGCTGCTGCACCGGCGCGAAGAAGAGATCGATGTAGAGGAGATACGCGACCAGCGCACCGGTCGTCAGGGTGCCCGCCTCCACCCGCCCCGCGCCCACGATCAGCACAGCGGCGGCGGCCACCGACGAGAGCAGCTGAACGAAGGGGAAGTAGACCGATATCAGCCACTGACCCCGCACCCGCGCCGAGCGGTAGTGGGCACTGCGGGCCGCGAAGCGCTCGCCGCCGTCCTTCTCGCGCCGGAATGCCTGGACGATCCGCAGCCCGGACACGGACTCCTGGAGGTCCGCGTTGACGACACTGATGCGCTCGCGCGCCAGTTCGTACGCCTGCACGCTCTTGCGGCGGAAGAAGTACGTACCGACGATCAGCACGGGCAGGGTCGCGAAGACCACCAGTGCCAGTTCCACATCGATCACCACCAGCACCGCCAGGATGCCGAAGAAGGTGACGACGGAGACGAACGCGGTGACGAGACCGGTCTGCAGGAAGGTCGACAGGGCATCGACATCGGTCGTCATCCGGGTCATGATGCGGCCGGTCAGCTCACGCTCGTAGTAGTCGAGTCCGAGCCGCTGGAGCTGGGCGAAGATCTTGAGCCGTAGCGCGTAGAGGACACGTTCGCCGGTGCGGCCCGTCTTGCGGGTCTCGCCGATCTGCGCCGCCCACTGGACGAGTACGGTCAGCAGACCGAGCGAGGCGGCCGTCCAGACGGCGCCGAGGGCCAGTTGCTCGACGCCCTGGTCGATGCCGTGCCGGATGAGGACCGGGAGCAGCAGGCCCATGCCCGCGTCCACGGCGACGAGCGCCAGGCTGACCAGCAGCGGCAGTCCGAACCCGCGCAGCAGCCGGCGCAGCCCGTACGCGTCCTCGGCGGCCACGGCGCGCGCCTCGTCGATCTCGGGCAGGTCGGTGGCCGGGGGCAGCGCCTCGACCTGGGCGAGCAGTTCGGGCGTGGCGCCGGGGGCCGCGGAGTCGGACGAGCCACCGCCGGGCGCCTCGTCCCGTTCCCACAGGGCGGGGGTGACGCCACGCTCGGCGTCGAACTCCGCGTCGATCTCGGCCTGGAGGGCGCGGGCGTCCTCCACGGACCCCGGCGACTCCAGGGGCTCGACGGACGCCTCGGCCTCGACCGCCCCCGCCTCGCCACCGGCCCCGGCCCCGGACAGGGACTCCACGGCGACCGGGGTGTGACCGGGCGAGACCCCGCCCAGTTCGTCGGGCTCGGTCAGCAGCCGCCGGTAGAGGGCGGAGCGCCGCTGAAGTTCCTCGTGCGTACCGATGTCGGCGAGCCGGCCGCCGTCCAGTACGGCGATACGGTCCGCCAGTCCGAGGGTGGAACGGCGGTGGGCGATGAGCAGCGTCGTACGGCCGGCCATCACCGCGCGCAGCGCGTCATGGATCTCGTGCTCCACCCGGGCGTCCACTGCGGAGGTGGCGTCGTCGAGGACGAGCAGCCGGGGGTCGGTGAGGATGGCCCGCGCGAGCGCGATGCGCTGGCGCTGTCCGCCGGAGAGGGTGAGGCCCTGCTCGCCCACCTTGGTGTCGTAGCCGCCGGGCAGTTCCGAGATGAAGCCATGGGCCTGGGCGGCGCGGGTGGCCCGGAGGATCTCCTCCTCGGTGGCGTCCGGCTTTCCGTAGGCGATGTTGGCGCGGACGGTGTCGGAGAAGAGGAAGCTGTCTTCCGGTACGAGTCCGATGGCGCCCCGCAGCGAGTGGAGGGTCAGCTCGCGTACGTCATGGCCGCCGACGAGGACCGCGCCGTGCGTCACGTCGTAGAAGCGGGGCAGCAGCAGCGAGACGGTGGATTTCCCGCTGCCCGAGGAGCCGACGACGGCGACGGTCTCGCCGGGCCGTATCTCCAGCGAGAAGCCTTCGAGAACGGTCCGCCCGTCCTCGTACGCGAACGACACGTCGTCGAACTCGACCGATGCCTCGGCGTCCGCCGGCAGTTCCTTCGTACCGTCCTGGAGGGTCGGTTCGGTGTCGATCAGCTCCAGCACCCGTTCCACCCCGGCCCGCGCCTGCTGCCCGATGGTCAGCACCATGGCGAGCATCCGGACGGGGCCGACGAGCTGGGCGAGATAGGTGGAGAAGGCGACGAACGTCCCGAGGGTGATCTGCCCGCGGGTGGCCAGCCAGCCGCCGAGCGCCAGCATCGCGACCTGCCCGAGCGCGGGGACGGCCTGGAGTGCGGGGGTGTAGCGGGCGTTGAGTCTGATGGTGCGCAGCCGTCCGGCGAACAGCTTGCGGCCTGCCTCGCGGAGCTTTCCGGTCTCCTGGTCCTCCTGGCCGAACCCCTTGACCACGCGTACGCCGGAGACGGCCCCGTCCACGACTCCGGCGACGGTGGCGGCCTGCGACTGCGCGTACCAGGTGGCGGGATGCAGCCGGGTGCGGCTGCGGCGGGCGATGAACCAGACGGCGGGGGCCACCGCCAGGGCTATCAGCGTCAGCGGCGGCGACAGCCACGCCATGATCACGAGGGAGATCAGGAACAGCAGCACATTGCCGATGGTCATCGGCAGCATGAAGAGCAGGCCCTGTATGAGCTGGAGGTCGCTGGTGGCGCGGCCGATGACCTGGCCGGTGGAGAGCGTGTCCTGACGCCGCCCGTCGAGCCGGGCGATGGTGTCGTACATCTCCGTACGCAGATCGTGCTGGACGTCGAGGGCGAGCCGCCCGCCGTAATACCGGCGGATGAACGTGGTGACGTAGACGGCGAGCGCCGCGACGATCAGCAGACCGGTCCAGACGAGGAGGGAGCGGTCGCCGCCCCCGATGACATCGTCGATGACGACCTTGGTGATCAGCGGGACAAGAGCCATCACCGCCATCCCGGCCAGCGAGGACCCGAGAGCGAGCACCACATTGCGCCGATACCGCCACGCGTACCCGGTAAGCCGCCGTGCCCAGCCCTGCTTCGCCGCCGCCGCCACTGAGTGCCTCCCGCTCGACCTGATCTGCCGGAAGGCACCAACGCGGGCCGTCGCGGATTTCATCCCTCCGCAACAAATACCGGTCCTCGGACCCAGACGCACCAGCACCAGGGTCCTAGGACCCCGGTGCTGAGACCTCCAGCGCCGGCTAGGCGCCGGCCCGGACGAGATCCTTGTGGACGGCCCTGGCGACGGCCTGGATGGTGTTGATGCCGTCGTCCATCGTCTTGTCGTCGTAGGTGAGCACGGTGATCGTGTAGTCGTGGCCCTTGCCCGTGAACGCCCCGACGCTGTGCACGCGCCAGCCGTGGGTGGTCCGCTGGAGCCAGCCGTTCTTGACCTGGACGGTGGCGGTGGCCGGGGCGCCCGCCGGTACGCCCCAGCGCTGGGACGGGACGACCTCGCTCATCCGGTCCAGGATGAAGGCGCGCGAGTCGGCGCTGAGCACGGTGTTCTTGGCGGTGATCAGGGACAGCAGCCGCTGCTCGTCCTGCGCGGTGATCTGGGTGAGGCCCCAGGAGCCCTTCGCGCCCGGAACCGTCCGGGTCATCCCCGCGGCCTTGAGGAAGCCCCCGACCTTCGTCCGGCCGAGCTGTTTCCACAGCGCGCTGGTCGACGCGTTGTCCGACTTGGTGATCATGGCCGTGGCGAGATCGGTCTCACGCTCGGTCAGTTCGCGGTTCGTCTTCCCCGCGTCCCAGAGCAGGGTCGCGAGGACAGTGACCTTGACCACACTGGCGGAGTCGAACTGCTGCGTGGCCCGCAGGCCGCAGTGCGTATTGGTCGTACGGTCGTGGACCACGAGGGCCGTGGTGGCCTTCCGGCCCTTGAGGGACGCGGTGATGTCCTTGGCGAGCTCGGCCCCGAGCCCGGTCCTGTCCGAGGTGCAGGTGACGGCCGGAACCGCCGTGGCGGGCACCGCTCCCGCGGTCACCGGCACGACCACGCCCGCCGCCAGGGCAGCGGCGAGCGGGCCCCGGGCACGCCGGAGTATTCGCTGGTGAGTCATGAAGGATTCCCACCCCTGGTGCGTCAGCGAGCGCGCTCTCCGCGGCGCGCTCGCTGAACATGATGCACACGAACGAGTGAATGGTTGTACGGCCAATCGATGTCGCGATTGTCACAACTGTCGCCCTTGCCACAACCGTCCCCCGATCACCCGCTGGCCCTCCGCTCACCCATGAGCCCTTCGCTCACCCACGTGCTCCCCGTCAGAGGTGGGTCGGGGCGAACATCCTGAGCAGAGCGGGCAGTACGACCACCGACGGGCCCGGTTCCGCGAGGGCCTTGGCCAGGTCCGCGCGCAAGGACTCCGGGGTGGTGCGGACCGCCGGGACGCCGAAGGACTCGGACAGGGCCACGAAGTCCGGGCGGGAGAGCTCCGTGCCGGTCGCTTCACCGAAGGCGTCCGTCATGTACTCGCGCAGGATCCCGTAGCCGCCGTCGTCCACGATCAGCCAGGTGACGGGCAGGTCGTACTGGCGGGCGGTGGCCAGCTCCGCGAGCGAGTACATCGCGCCACCGTCGCCCGAGACCGCGAGGACCGGTTTCGTACGGTCGGCCGCCGCCGCGCCCAGGGCGGCGGGGAAGGCGTAGCCGAGGCCGCCCGCGCCCTGGCCGGAGTGCATCGGGCCCGGCCAGGCGGACCAGGCCCAGTAGGCGAGGATCGTCATGTCCCAGAAGCTGGGGGCCGTCGCGGGCAGGGCTTCGCGTACGGAGGCAAGCACCCGCTGTTCCAGGGTGAGGTCCTGGGCGGCGATCCTCGCCCGTACCTTCGCCAGGACCGTACGGACCGACTCGGCGACCGCCGGGTCCCGGCGCTCGCTCACCGCGTCCAGCAGCACGGCCAGCGCGTTGCGGGCGTCGGCGTGGATGCCGAGGGCGGGGTGGTTGGACTCCAGCTTGCCGAGGTCCGCCTCGATCTGGATCACCCGGCCGCGCGGGCGGAACGTGTGGTAGTTCGAGGAGAGTTCGCCGAGCCCGGAGCCGACCACCAGCAGGACGTCCGCGTCTTCGAGGAAGTCCGTGGTGTGGCGGTCCTCCAGCCAGGACTGGAGCGAGAGCGGATGCTCCCAGGGGAAGGCGCCCTTGCCGCCGAAGGTGGTGACGACCGGCGCGGACAGCTTCTCGGCGAGCGCGCGGAGCTTGCCGGCGGCGTCGGCGCGTACGACTCCACCGCCCGCGATGATCGCCGGGCGGGCGGCGTTCGACAGCGCGTGGGCGGCCACCGCGGTCAGTTCGGGACGGGGCATCAGCTCGCGCGGTGTGGCGTCCATGGCGGTGACGACCGGCAGGGATGTCCCGGCGAGGAGGACGTCCTGCGGGATCTCGACCCAGACGGGGCCGTGCGGCGCGGTGAGCGCGGACTCCCAGGCAGCGGCGATCGCGGACGGGATCTGGGAGGCGGCTCGGACGGGGTGCACGGACTTCACGATGTCGCGGAAGGACGCCTGCTGGTCGCGGAGTTCATGCAGATAGCCGTGCCGGCCGCCGCCGAGCCCCGCCGTCGGGATCTGACTGGAGATCGCGAGGACGGGCGCCGAGGCGGCCGCCGCCTCCTGGAGCGCGGCGAGCGAGGTCAGGGCGCCGGGGCCGGTGGAGAGCAGCAGCGGGGCGACCTCGCCGGTAACCCTGCCGTACGCGTCGGCGGCGAAGCCCGCGTTGTTCTCGACGCGGAGGCCGACGTACTGGAGCGAGGAGCGGCGCAGGGCGTCGAACATGCCCAGCGCGTGCTGCCCCGGCAGCCCGAACACGGTGGTGGCGCCGAGCCCGTACAGCGTCTCGACGACCAGATCACCGCCGTTGCGCCCGGCGGGCGGCGCCAGGGCCGCGGCGGTCTGTTCCGGGGTGAGGGGCCGGGGCCCGTGGTCATGGTCGTGGTCGTGGGTCACTTCGACGCCCTTCCCGCGGCGATCTGCCGGGACATGATCGTCGTCAGTTCGTACGCCGTGTGGGAGGCGGCGACGGAGGTGATCTCCGCGTGGTCGTACGCGGGCGCGACCTCGACGACATCCGCCGAGACCAGATCGCAGGAGGCCAGCCCCCGCACGATTTCGAGGAGTTCACGGGAGGTCAGCCCGCCCGCCTCGGGCGTGCCTGTGCCCGGCGCGTGCGCCGGATCGAGCACATCGATGTCGATGGAGATGTACAGCGGACGGTCCCCGATGCGCCGGCGCAGCTGGTCGGCGATCTCGTCCACGCCCCGGCGCATCACATCGGCGGACGTGACGATCCCGAAGCCCATCTTGGCGTCGTCGTCCAGATCCCGCTTGCCGTACAGCGGGCCGCGCGTACCGACGTGGCAAAGCGCCTCCGTATCGAGGATGCCCTCCTCGACGGCCCGGCGGAACGGCGTGCCGTGGGTGTACTCGGCGCCGAAATAGGTGTCCCAGGTGTCCAGATGGGCGTCGAAGTGGAGCAGCGCGACCGGGCCGTGCCGCTTGGCCACCGAGCGCAGCAGCGGCAGCGCGATGGTGTGGTCGCCGCCGAGGGTCATCAGGCGCGCGCCGGTGCCAAGCAGTTCGTCGGCCGCGGCCTCGATCGTGTCGACGGCCTCGTTGATGTTGAACGGGTTGGCGGCGATGTCCCCGGCGTCGGCGACCTGCGCGAGCGCGAACGGGGAGGCGTCCTGGGCCGGGTTGTACGGGCGCAGCAGGCGCGACGCCTCTCGGATCGCGTTCCCGCCGAAGCGGGCACCGGGGCGGTAGGAGACGCCGGTGTCGAAGGGGACGCCGACGACGGCGACATCGGTGGTGCCGACCTCGTCGAGGCGGGGCAGCCGGGCGAAGGTGGCCGGGCCCGCGTAGCGCGGGACGCGGGACGAGTCGACCGGGCCGCGTGGGCCGTCGTCGCGGCCCCCGGCGCCGGGGACCTGGGATTCGTTGCCGTTGCTGCTCATCGTCGGGCCTCTCCGGGTATCGCTCGCGCGGCTCCGCGCGGCTGCGTACTGCTGCGTAGTGCCGTGTATGTGTAATGCCGTGTATGTGTAATGCCGTGCATGTGTAGTGCCGTGTACCGATACACGCCGCTGCGTGCTGCTGTGTGGTGCCGTGTGGTGCTCTGTCAAGAATGGACCGGCCCACTGACAATGGGCCGGTCCGGGTCGTACGTCCCGCGCCCTCAGCCCACGGGAACGGTTGGTTCGGACGGGGTCTCGGGGCTCTCGTCGTCCGCCTCGCCCGCGAGCCGGCGCCGCCACGCGGCCAGCACCGCTTCGTCCGTGGGCCTGGTCGCCAGGCTGACGATCAGATAGGCGGCCAGCGAGGACAACAATCCGTAGTAGACGGGCTCGTTGGCGAGGATGCCGTATGTCGCCATCAGCCCCACGACGGCCAGGCCGCCGACGATCACACCGGCCAGCGCGCCGTACACCGTCCCGCGCTTCCAGAGCAGACCGCCGAGGATGGGCACCAGCAGTCCGCCGACGAGCAGGTTGTACGCGACGGTGAGCGCCTCGACGACATCGTTCAGCGCGATCGCGATGGTGATGACGCCGATCCCCATGATCAGGATGAACAGCCGGTTCCCCTTGACCTCGTCGCGCTCGGAGCCGTCCGCCGCGCCGTCCGCCCCGCCGCCCCGGCCGCCGGCCCTCCGCAGCCGCGACCAGATGTCGTTGTTCGCGACGGTGGCGCAGGCGATCAGCGCGCCCGAGGAGGTCGACATCACGGCCGCGAGGGCGGCTGCCAGCACCAGCCCCCGTACGCCCATGGGCAGTTCGTCCTTGACGATGGTCGCGAAGGCGTCGTCCGCGCTGCCCAGGTTCGGGTAGAGCACCTTGGCGGCGGTCCCGATGACCGCTCCGGCCAGCGCGTACACCAGACAGTACGTACCGGCGACGGTGCCGCCCCAGCGCGCCACCTTGTCGCCGCGCGCCGTGAACACCCGCTGCCAGATGTCCTGTCCGATCAGCATGCCGAAGGTGTAGATCAGTACATAGGTGAAGATCGTCTCGCCGCCGATGCCGAACGGCGCGAAGTACTCGTCCGGCAGCTGCGCCCTCATCTCACTGAACCCGCCCGCCTTGACCACCGCTATGGGCAGCAGAAGCAGCAGCACCCCGACGGTCTTGACGACGAACTGCACCATGTCGGTCAGCGTGATGGACCACATGCCGCCGAGCGTCGAGTACGCGACGACGATCGCCCCGCCCAGGATGATCGAGACGGTGCGGTTCAGATCGAAGAGGACGTCGAAGATCGTGGCGTACGCGATGGTCGAGGTGACCGCGAGCATGAGCGTGTACGCCCACATCACGATGCCCGAGATGACCCCGGCCCGGCCGCCGTAGCGCAGATCGAGCATCTCGGAGACGGTGTAGACCTTCAGCCGGGCGATCCGCGCGGAGAAGAAGACGGAGAGGGCGAGCAGGCCGAGGCCAATGGTGAAGACCATCCAGGCGCCGGAGAGCCCGTGCTTGTAGCCGAGGCCGACCCCGCCGATCGTGGAAGCGCCGCCGAGGACGATCGCGGCCATAGTGCCCGAGTACATCCAGGGGCCCAGCCTGCGGCCCGCGACCAGGAACTCGCTCTTGGACTTGGCGCGGCGCATGCCCCACCAGCCCATGGCCAGCATGCCGGCCAGATAGACCACGATCACCGCGTAGTCGACAGCCATGGGCTTCCTCCGTCTTGACTCAGACTTTTCATCCCGCGTTCTTGTGGGTCATGACGGTAGGTGGCCGGAAAGCATCGCTGAAGTGTACGTTTCATCCATTCCGCAGACGAAATAATGGATGGAACATCCATGACGAACCCCACCGCGCGCCCCGCCGCTCCCCCGCCCACTCCGCCGATTCCGCTGGCCGCACTGCTCGCGGACCGGGATCTCGGGCTGCGCCGGATCGCCGGGCCGCCGGACGACGGCTCCCAGGTGGTGCACTGGGTGCACACCTCCGAGATGGCCGATCCGTATCCGTATCTGCTCGGCGGGGAGCTGCTGCTGACCGCCGGTGTCCAGCTCAGCGACGCGTACGCGGACGAGTACGCGGCGCGGGTGGTCGAGGCGGGCGCGGGGGCGCTCGGTTTCGGGGTGACGCCGGTGTACGACACGGTGCCGCCCGCGCTCGTCGAGGCGTGCGACCGGCACGGTCTGCCCTTGCTTGAGGTACCGCCCCGTACCCCGTTCACCACTGTCGCACGCGGGGTGTGGCGGCTGATGGCGGAGGCACGCCACCGTGAGCTGCGCCGGGTGACCCAGGCACAGCAGGGTCTGGCCGCCGCCGCCGCGCGCCAGGACCCGGTGCCCGCGGTGCTGCGGCAGCTGGCGACGCGGCTGAGGGGCCGCGCGGTGCTGTTCGCGCCGGACGGCGCGGAGCTGCACACCACGGGCCAGGCCCCGTCCCCCGGAGCGCGTACGGCCCTCGCCCGGCTGGCCCTGGTGGTACGCGGCGGACCGGCGTCCGCCACCGACACCGCCCAGGGCGCCCATCTCGCCGCGTACGCGCTCGGCGGCGGGCAGGGCCTCGTCCTCGGCGTGGTCACCGAGGGACGGGAGGCCGGGGACCACACCGTCGCGGGCGTCGCCGTCGTCCTCCTGTCCCTGCTCACGGCTCCGCATCAGAGCGCGGCCGAGGCGGGCCGCTCGGCGGCGCTCGTACGGCTGCTGCTCGGGGCCACCCCCGCCGAGGCCGCGCCACTGCTGGGGCCGGGTCCGTGGAGCGTGGTCCACGCGCGCGGCGGCTCCACGCCCTTCGCGGCGGGCGCGCTGGCGGCGGCGCTGGGCAGCGCGCTGGTCGAGACGGACGGCACCACGACCCGGATCGTCACCGACCGCGAGGTCACCGCCCGGCCCGGCTGGACCCTGGGCGTCAGCGAGCCGGTGGAACCGGTGGAACTGGCCGCCGCCGACGCCCGCGCCGGGCGCGCGCTGCGCCGGGCGGAGGCCACCCGTACGCCGCTCGTTCGCCACCAGGGGGAGGGACTTACCGGCCTGTTCGCCCCCGAGGAGGCCGCCGCCCACGCCCGTACCCGCCTCGCGCCGCTCGCCGGCTCCCCGGCCCTGGCCGAGACGCTGCGCGTCTGGCTCTCACTGCACGGCAGCTGGGACCGTACGGCGGTGGCCCTGAGCGTCCACCGCAATACCGTCCGCCAGCGGATCGCCCGCTGCGCGGCCCTGCTGGACGTGGATCTGGACGACGCCGACGTACGGATGGAGCTGTGGTTCGCACTGCGCTGGGCGTGACGTGAGGCGGCGGACCGGCCCGGGGCGACGGGCCGTATGTCCTGGCGACCGGAGCGGTCAGCCTGACTTCCGCCGCGTACTCCTCATGACCGGCGCGCGGGAGGCCGTGGGCGTCACTGTTCCTCTCCCCGCCGCGAAATCCTCTCGAACAGCCACGCACCCGCGAATACGACGGACGAACAGGCGAAGCTCACGGTCGACGCGGCCCTGCCCGAGACGATCCAGAAAACGATCCCCGTAATGAAGGCGACCGCACCGAGAAGGAAAAACGCGCCCGAATTCCTGCCTGACTCACTCACTTCGACTCCTTTTTCTTTCCGTTCGCGATTATCAGTCCAGCTCTCGGCACCGCCGCTCTCCGCCCCCTGGTTTCCCAGGGAGCGGAGAGCGGCGGAGGCACTATGTCATCGCCGCCAACTCGACCACCACGACGACTTCTTGCGGTGGCTTCCGCCGGCCACGCGATGCGCCCCGCGAGCGGGGTACCGCTTGACGGCCCACCTCGTGACAGCCCTCTTCACGCCGTAGCGGCCAACGGCGCCGAATACGGAGCCGAAGGGGCCGATGCCCGTGGCGCCCGCCACTCCAGCGCGCGCGATCGAACCGAATGATGCCCTCCGGTTCCCGTACCACTTGGCCCCGGCGCCGGCGGCCGCTCCGGCGACGACGGCGCATCCGGCCGCGGCCAGACCGGCGGTGAACAGACCGCAGCCGATTCCCGCCGCGGTCGCGGCGATGCCGACCCGGTGCCTCTTGACCCATCTCTTGGTCTTCTTCCAGCTCCACCACTTGCCATCGAGGTCGAACTGGTTGACGGGGTCGCCCGGGTAGGCGTACGCGTTGTCGCCGCCGCTGTACACCGGGTCCACGGACAGGAAGCGGCCGGTGGCCGGGTTGTAGAGGCGTACACCCATAAGGACGAGGCCGGTCACCGTCTCCGCGGACCGCTGCTTGGCGCCGAGCCAGCCATAGCGGGCGGCTGCCCTGCCCGGCCTGGGGTTGCCGTACTCGTCCGAGTCCAGGGCGACCGGGGCCTTGCTGGTGTCCAGCGGCAGCTGGAGGGCGATGTCGCCATGGATCGTGGACAGTTGCAGGACTGTGTCGCCGGTCTTGCCGGTGGTGGCGGCGAGGTCTCCGGACGCGGAGTCGACGTTGCGGGTCAGCGCGCCGCTCGTGGTGTCCTCGACGATCCAGCGCGGGTTGTCGCCGTCACTGTCGTAGTGGTTGAGCTTGGCCGCGGTCCGCGTCCAGGTGCTGCCACTTCCGGTCTCCGTCGTCCAGGAGCGGAAGCGCAGTGCCGCGTCGAGCTGCCAGGTCTGCCGCTTGCCGTCCGCGGTCTGCTGGTACGCCAGGTCGTTCGCGTAGTAGCCGACGGTGCCACCGCCGGGCAGGGTGGTGGTGCGGCCGAACGCGTCATAGACGTAGCCGGAGTTGACGATCCGGTCACCGCTGTCGTACGTGGAGGTGGCGGTGGTGCCTCCGCCGGCCGGGCAGTCGGCGCCGGGCGTGCCGGTCGCGGCGGTCAGGGACTTGCGGTTGGTACGCGCGTCGAAGGCGTACGCGCGGCGGGTGCAGATCGTCTCGGAGGTGTCCTCGACGGTGGTGAGCCGTCCCACGGCGTCGTAGCGATACGTCTGGTCCGACCAGCCGGCATGGCTCGCGACCTGGCCGTGGATGGACTCGGTCACGGTGTCGGAGTAGACGATCGTGCCGTCGCTGTCGCGGGTGTAGGTGCGGTCGACGGCGGAACCGGTGGTGTCCTCGGTCTGCTTGAGGGTGTAGCCGCCGGGCAGCTTCTCGGTGGCCACCGAGCCGTCCGCGTCGTAGGTGGACCTGAAGGTGCCCGCGACCGAGTCGGTGGTGCTGGTGGCGAGGCCACGGGGTTCGGCGGTGTGGTCGTATGTGTACGTGACGGTGGACGGAGCGGTGTCGGTGACCTTGACCGGTCGGCCCAGCAGGTCGTACGCGGTCGTGGTGGTGCCGTTGTCGGCGTCGGTGTAGGAGATCTGGCGGCCGAGCTTGTCGTACACCTTCGTGAGGGTGCCGCCGGTGGGTGAGGTGGTCCTGACGGCCTGGCCGGTGGCCGGGTCGTAGTCCGTGGTGGATTCGGGCACCGTCTGGCCGACGCCCCCGGTGACGGCGGTCCTGGTCCGGCGGCCCGCGTTGTCGTACGTCGTGGTGGTGGTGCGGGCGGTGCCGTTCGCGGTCTCGGTGACCTGGCTCGGGTTGCCCCACCAGTCGTACTCGGTCGTGGTGACCGGCAGCCCGGCCGGGTTGCCGCCGCCGCCGGTTATCGCGCCGCCCGCGGAGGTGGCGCAGACCAGGTCCGCCCACTCGGGACGGCCGGCGCACGCGCCGGTGCCGGTCGCGGACCAGTAGGTCGTCACGCGGGTGGCGGCGTCGGTGCCGGTGGCTCCGGGCAGCAGCTGCTTGATCGTGCGGCCCTGGGCGTCGTACTCCGTGGTCTCGCTGATGGCCAGCCCACCGGGGTCCTTGACCGTCGTGGCCGGCAGGCCCTTGGCCCAGTCGAACACGGTCTGGGTGACCCGGGTCTCGCCGGGTACGGACGGCTGCTCGCGCACCTGCGCGCCGACCGTTGCCTTGGTGACCTGGTCCTTGACCTTGGCGGTGCCATCGGTAGGACGTCCGGTGTCGTACTCGTTGACCGTCCAGGCGCGCGCGGTGACCGACGTACCCGCCGGGATCAGGGTGGTGGCGCCCTGCTTGAGGTCGGCGGTCAGGTCGATCCGGCGCAGCGGCCCGAATTCCTCCAGTTCCCGGGTGCCGGTGTCGTTGTGGACCGAGCGGGTCGCCAGCAGGTCGGCCCGTTCCGCGCTGGTGAGCCGCGCGATGCCGAGGTCGGCCTGCGCGGCCCTGTCGTCCGCCGTCAGGCCGAGCGCCACGGCCCGGTTGGCCGCGTTCAGTTCACGGACGGTGTTGCCGAACCGGTCGTACTCGGTGGTGGTGAGGTACCCGCCCGGGGTGGCCGAGTTGACCTCACGGCCGGAGACGCCGAGGTAGTGGACCGCGGCCCGCTTGTAATCCGTCGCGCCCAGCGAGCCGCCGGAGTTCGAGGCGGGGACCGCGTCGGCCGGGAAGACCGCGGTCGCGTCGGTCGGGGCATCCAGCTGCCCCCACGCCTTCACGTCCGCCGCGCCCATCGCGTACGGGGCGGCGGCGCCGGTCGGCGGCACGTCGTAGACGACGCTGGTGGCGGCGGTGCCTTCCTCGACGTCCGCGGTGCCCTGCTTCAGCCCCGGGCGACCGGCCTTGAGCAGCATGCCGTCACCGGCGGTCGCGGCGTTGCCCGCCTTGCCGTAGGTGAACGTCCAGGGAAGTTCACCGGGCGGCGTGAGCTTGGTGACGCGGCCGGCGGCGTCGTACTCGTACCGCGTCTTGAGGGCCGGGGAGATACGGGGGTTCCAGGTCTCGCGCAGCCGCCCCTCCGTGTCGTACGCGTACGACGCGATCGCGGAGACCTTGGAGGTCGCGGCCCCCGGCTCGGTGGCCCACAGGCGGATGGACTTCACCCTGCCGACCACATCACCGAACGCGGTGTCCGTCGCGGTGGTGGACACCGGATACAGATACTCCAGGACCCGGCAGCCCTTGGTGGCCGGATCGGCGGCGCACTCCGCCGCGGTCACCGCGGAGGTGGGCGCGATGATCCACTTGGGCCGGGCGACGGCTTTGCCGTCGTAGGTGGTCTTGGTGGAGATGACCGTGGTCGTGGAGTTGGACAGCCCGTCAAGGAGCGTGCTGGAGACCTGCCAGGTCGGCACGGACGGGTCGGGCTTCGTGAATTCTGTGACGGTGCCTTCGGTGTCGGTGAGCGTGAAACCGCCGCTCACGGCGCCCTTGAGGGTCAGGTCCTCCGAGCCCGGCTCCGGGATCCATCCGGTCTTGGCCGCGTTGGCGGTGAAGTGGGTCTCCTCGCCTTCGGAGTCGACGATGGCCACCGCGGTGTCGGAGATCCTGCGGATGTGGGAGTAGTCGGAGTCCGTCATCTCGGCGGTGGTGCCCGATACCCACTCCTTACCGAAAATCGGCGCCTGCCCCTCTTGCTTGGCGCCCTTGTCGGGGGTGCGGGACGAGGCCGTACGCGAGACGGACAGGTCGAAGGCGGAAGCATCCGTGGCCGACAGGCCGTAGTCACCGGTCAGCAGGTTCACCGTGCCGGGGCCCACCTCCTGGGTGGCGGCGCCGTCCGCGTTACGGTCGACGACCACGCTCAGCGGTTCGGTGCTGCCCGAGGCGCTGCCCGGTCCGGTGAAGTCGGCCTTGATCTGCACGGATCCGTCAGGGTCGACGGTCCCGGCGGCGTTCCACACGAGCCGCGCGTTCTTGCCACCCGTCAGCGGTACCGGCCAGGCGGTCAGCGCCTGGCCGCCGGAAGTGACGTCCCCGACCGGGATCCGCACCCACGGGTCCGCCTCGGAGCGGCGCCAGGAGAAGGAGACGCTGTCGTACTTGCCGGACTCGGCCTCGGCGACCAGCGGCAGCCGGCGCGCCGTGCGCTCGCCCTCGGAGGGCTGGACGAAGCCTCCGGGACCGGCGTGGAAGGTGTACTCGACGGCCTCGGACTTGTTGTCCGCCTTGTCCACCGCCCGCACCTGGAGTGTGTGGGTGCCGTCCTTCGGCGGGGCGATGCCGATGGCCTTGTCCGCGCTGGACCCCCCGGTGGCGACCTTGGCCCAGGTCACGCCGTCCAGCGACCATTCCAGCCAGTTGTGGTCCGCGCCGGGCGGGGTGACGGTGAAGGTGCCGGTCTGACCCGCGCCCTTGACCCACTTGTCCTTCGGGTAGTCCGCGGAGGTGATCTTCGAGGGCGCGGAGGGCGCCTTGGCGTCGACGGTGAACGTCTTCCAGGCCGACCAGCCGGTGTTGTAGTGCGCGCCGTCGTACGGCGAGGTGCGGAACTTGTACGTCCTGCCGTCGGTCAGCACCCCGGACGGCACGGTCACCGAGGCGACCTGCCCGGAGGGCACGTACTTCGACACCAGTACATTGCCGACCTGGGTGTCGGTGGCGCTGTCGAAGATCTGGAACGTGCCGTTGACCTTGTCGCCGTCGGCGTCCACGAAGGTGTCGCGCAGCGTGGGTGTCACGGTGCTGACCATGTAGGCGCCGCTGTACGAGAAGTACGGCGGTCCGGCCTCCTGCTTGGTGCCGGTGCGCGGCCGGTAGTTGTACGTGACGACCAGCTTCGGCGGGTTCGAGGCGGCGTTGGCGGAGTTGACCCGCTTCCACTGCGCGGTCACGGCTTCGTCCGAGGCACGCAGGCCCAGGTGGCCCCGGGTCGCCTTGGCCGAAGCCCACTCCTGCACGAGCGTTGTCACATCGGCCTTGATCCACCCGTCGGGCTGCGTGGCGCAACCGGCGTTGCCGGTGGTCTCCGTGGAGGTGGCCTTCTTCGCGGTCATGACCGGGCGATTCGTCCACCGGCTGGAGGTGGACGCCGCGCCGGAGGACCACACTTCCCACGGATAGAGCTTGCAGTCGGTGTTGCCCGAGTGAAAGTTCCACAGGCTCAGCTTCGCGTCCAGCACCAGCGCGTCCTGGACCGGCGTGGTGTTCCAGGAGATGAACGACTGCGCCGTGCGAGGCGTACCGTCGGCGTTCTTGGTGCCCGGGTTGCCGAAGTCCAGCTCGGTGTCGGCGGACCAGTCGACGGTCTCGCCCTGCTGTACGTACGTGTCGAAGACGTTGCCCAGCGACGAGGTGGACGGGTCGACGGTGACCGGGTACGTGGTGTCCGGGTCGGCGAGGAACTTCGCGTCCGGGGTGATCACCAGGTCGAAGGACGAGCCCTTCCGTATGACCTCCAGGCCGACGTCGGCCCGGTTCGTGTGCTCACCGGACCGCGCGTCGACGGCGGCGTCCCACATCACCGGCGCGGGCATCACGGCCTGCTTCTTGTTCTTCCTGTCGGTGAACTGCACGCTGCCGTCGGGCAGTTGCTTCACCGTCAGCCCCTTGGCCTTCAGCGGCAGCGTGTAGGAGTAGCCGCCGCCGTCGGGGCCACCGGCATCGGGGCGCTCCTTGATCTCGACGTACTGCTCGAATCCGGTACGCGTGGCCTCGACGACCACGTCCGCGCCCGGGACGGCGTTGACGTACTCCGCCCGCGTGCCGGTCAGCTTCGGCTTCGGCAGTCCGCCCTTCCACTGGAGCGTGATCTGCTGGTCACCGTCGCCGAGCGTCACCAGGTCGGTGGCCTTCGCCTCGCGTGTGGCGCGCAGGGAGGGGGCGGGTGTCCCCGTCCGGCCGGCCAGCCGCAGCCTGCCCGGGTGGGCCTTCGGCTCGACCCCGCCGGAGACTTCCCGGAGGTTCACGTCGACATCGGTCCACCGGCCGTCCCGCTCGAAGCGGACCGGTCCCGCGGCCAGTTCGGTGGTGAGACTGCCGTCCTTGTTGGCCCACGTCGTGGACGTCTCGGTGCGCTCGCTCAGCGCCTCCACGCGGTGGCCGTACAGCCGGGCGGCGACGCGGGCCGAGGGGATCGTCGCCGCCTCGCGCGCGCTCGGGCTCGCCGGCTCGGCGGCGGCTTCCTGGCGCGGACGGGCGAGGTTCAGGGCCACGGCGTCGCCGGAATTGGCCACCAGCAGCGCGGTTTCAGCGGCGAGGAGCATGGCGGCGCCGAGCGCGATGCGGGGCAGTACGCGTCTTCGGCGGCGGAAGGCCAACCCGGACCCTGCCCACTCCTGTGACGGTGGCACGGTATGTCTCATCGAACAGTCCCCCTAGCACGTCAGGAAATACGAGCGCCCGTTACATACGAGCGCCCGATCTGATCACCTCCGTGATCGCCAAAGAAGTGAGATCTTCACCAATCCCGCGCACAACCTTTCCGCCCTTCACGCGGTCGTCCATGAGCGGTGAGGTGTGTCGGAAGGGAAGTGCCGTGCGGCGTCGAACGCGGATGACTCAGGCGACCGGAGTGGCCTCCGTCTCCCTCGCCCTGCTGGTGACCGGGTCACTCGCGCTGATCGCCGTGGACGTGCTGGCGCAACCCCTGAGCAGGGGAACGCTGATCACCGGCCTCATCCTGCTGATCCTGCTGCCCGCCGTCCTGCTCGGCCAGTACGCTCCGCCGCCCTACCGTCTCCCGTACCGGTGGCGCTGGGGTCTGCTCGGCCTACAGGTGCTTCTCACCTATCCGCCGGTCCTCGTCTTCGAGTTCAAGTGGCTGAGCCTGCTGGGTTTCCTGGCCGGTGCCGTACTGCTCACCGTGCCCCGGCCCGTGTCGATCGTCATCGCGCTGGCGGTGGCGGCGAGCGGTCCTCTGCTGGTGCACAGCAGCCTGGTGAGCACGTCGCGCGGCGGCATGAGCGTGCTGGTGTCCACGGTGATCACGGGCAGCGGCGTGTACGCCGTCGTCCATCTCGCCCTGCTCGCCGCGCGCCTTCAGGCCTCACACAGCCAGGCCGCCCGGCTCGCCGAGCACCGCGAGCGGGCCCGTATCGCGCAGGACCTGCACGACCTGGTCGGCTCATCGCTCGTCTCCATCGCCGTACAGAGCGAGAACGCCCTGCGCCACACGCCGGCCTCCACCCCTGGTCACCAGGTGCTGAGCGAGATCGCGACGCTGGCACGGCGGGCCCACGGCGAAGTGCGCGGCATCACCGGAAACCGCGCCTCCGCCCAGCTGCACACGGAACTGGCTCACGCCCAGCGCCTGTTGTCCCAGGCCGGGATCAGCACCCGCACCACACTCCCGCCGCGGGTGGACCCGCCCGGCCTCGTGAGCGACTGCCTCGGTGCCGTACTGCGCGAAGGCATCGGCAACGTCCTGCAGCACAGCCGGGCGTCCCGCTGCGACATCGAGGTGACGACGACCGCCGCGGGACGCCTTCGGCTGTCCGTCGACAACGACGGCGTGCCGCCGACGGAGGGCGGGACCGGATCAGCGGGCGGGACCGGATCGGTCAGTGGATCGGGCAGTGGCCTGGCAAACCTGAGATTCCGAACACTGGCCCTGGGCGGCACGCTCACCACGCACATCAGCGGCGGACACTGCGTCCTGACCGCGGAGCTCCCACTTGATCCGCCAGCTCCGCCAGATCCGCCAGCTCCGCCAGATCCGCTAGATCCATCCATGACGCTCGGCGATACGGATCGCGTCCACAAGGGAGCGGGCGTGTAGCTTCCCCACCGCCGCGGACAGCCGGTTGCGGACGGTGCCCAGGCCGAGGAACAGCTCGGCGGCGATCTCCCGCGCGTCCGCCCCGCCCGCGGCGAGTCTCAGCGCCTCGGCCTCGCGCGCCGTCAGTGGAGTGACCGACCCCAACGAGTCCGCGAGCTCCCGGGGTTCGATCACCCGGCCGCCGGCACTGACCGTACGCACGGCGTCCGCGAGCCCCTTCGGAGACACACTCTTGAGCAGATAGCCCGCCGCCCCGGCGTCGAGGGCACGCCGGACGTAACCGGGCCGGTCCATGGCCGTGAGCATGATCGTGCGGCAGGCCGCCACCCGCACCGCCAGCTCACGCGCCAACGCCAGTCCGTCCATGCCGGGGAGGTCGATATCAAGCAGCGCGACATCGGGCGAGGTGCGTCCGAAGACCTCCAGGGCTTCCCGCGCGTCGGCCGCCTGCCCCACGACCTCGATACCGAACGCGCTGCCGAGCAGCGCCACCAGGCCCGCCCTGACCACCTGCATGTCTTCCACGACGAGCACCTTGATCACCCCGGCAAGCTACCCGCCCCTCCTCAGCCTCCGGACATGGCCTCTCCATGTCCGCGCCGCCGCCGTACACGGGCGGGGGCGCGGACAACCGGGCCGTACCGCGCCGCCGCCCCGCCGGGCGCCGGCTGCCGTAGGCCCTGACCGGCGGGTGCGCCGGCCTTCTCCGGGCCTGGACACCGGAACGAACCTCCGGGTAACTTGAGTGAGCAAGCGCTTAGCCATCGGGGCGGCACCCCATAGATTGAGGGACCCCGCTGGCGAGCAACCACCTCCGCGAGAGCGGCGGCGGTTCAGCCGCGAAGAGGGGAGGCACCTCGTGCGCCGCACCGTGTACAACGAGGACCACGAGGCGTTCCGGGAGACCATCCGCGCCTTCATCGAGGCCGAGGTCGTCCCCGTCCACGACGAGTGGTACGCGGCGGGGCAGGCGCCCCGCGACTTCTACCACCAACTCGGCGAGCTGGGCATCTTCGGGATCGAGGTCCCCGAGGAGTACGGCGGCGCGGGCGAGGAGTCGTTCAAGTTCCAGGCGGTCATCTCCGAGGAATGCGCACGCGCGGGTGTCTCCTTCGGCGGCTCCGGGGTCCATGTCGCGCTCTGTCTGCCCTACTTGAAGGCGTACGCCACCGACGAGCAGAAGAAGCGCTGGCTGCCGGACTTCGTCAGCGGCCGGACGATGTACGCCATCGCCATGACCGAGCCGGGTACCGGCTCCGACCTGGCAGGTATGAAGACCACCGCCAAGCTCTCCGAGGACGGCACGCACTACGTCCTGAACGGCGCGAAGACCTTCATCACCGGCGGGGTGCACGCGGACCGGGTCATCGTCTGCGCCCGTACCGCCGCCCCGACCGCCGAGGACCGCCGCCACGGCATCTCGCTGCTGGTCGTGGACACCAAGTCCGAGGGGTACGCGGTCGGCCGCAAGCTCGACAAGCTGGGCCTGCGGATCTCCGACACCGCCGAGCTGTCCTTCACCGATGTCAAGGTCCCGGTCGGGGATCTGCTCGGCGAGGAGAACAAGGGCTTCACCTACCTCGGCCAGAATCTGCCGCAGGAGCGGCTGGGCATCGCCGTCGGCGCGTACGCGCAGGCCGCCGCCGCGGTCAGGTTCGCGCAGGCGTACGTCCAGGAGCGGACGGTCTTCGGCAAGAGCGTCGCGTCGTTCCAGAACACGAAGTTCGAACTGGCCGCGTGCAAGGCCGAGGTGGACGCGGCGGAGGCGGTCGTCGACCGCGCGCTGGAGGCCCATGACCTGGGCGAGCTGTCCGCCGCCGAGGCCGCGTCCGCGAAGCTCTTCACCACCGAGGTCGCGCACCGCGTCATCGACAAGTGCCTCCAACTGCACGGCGGCTACGGCTATATGAACGAGTACCCGATCGCCCGGCTGTACGCGGACAACCGCGTCAACCGGATCTACGGCGGCACCAGCGAGGTCATGAAGATGATCATCGCCAAGTCGATGGGGCTGTAACAAGCCTCGTCAAGGGGCGGGCCGGCGCGACCATAGGTCAGAGCAGGCCCGCCTCGTTCAGCAGGTAGGCGGTCATCGGGTCGTAGAAGCGCGGGTCCGTGACATGGTCGTCCAGCGGGACGGTCACCTCCAGCGTGCCTTCCGCCTCGGCGATGAAGAGCGCCGGGTCGTTGCAGTCCGCGTATCCGACCGAGTCCAGTCCGCGCTGGCCCGCGCACCCCGCCCAGCCGTGGTCCGCGACCACCAGATCGGGCTGTGGTTCGCCCTCGCGCTCCAGACCGTCCAGGATCGCCCGCATCGGCTCCGGCGAGTGCGTGTGCCAGAGGGTCGCGGCGCGCTCCAGCATCGCGACATCGGCGAACTGGAAGACCATGCCCTCGTCGGCGGTGAGCCCGCCCGGGATCCGGACGATCTCGCAGCCCGCGGCCCGCAGGGCGTCCGCCGTCTGCCGGTGCACGTCCAGCAGCCCGCCGGGGTGGCCGGTCGCGAACAGTACGCGCTGCTTGCCGGCGGCGGCCTTGCGCAGCCGGGCGGCGAGCCGCTCCAGGCCGTCCACGGTCAGCTCGGGATCGATGGTGTCCTGGCCGGCCCGGTGCTCGGGGTCGTCGCTGACCCCGCACCGCTCGGCCATCACGGCGAGCACGTCCTGCTCGTCGGTCCAGCGGTCCCCCAGCTCCAGGCCGAGCCAGTAGTGGCGGTCTCCGTTGGCCAGCTTGCGGTAGTGGGAGAGGTTGTTGTCACGGGGCGTGGCGACGTTCCCGGCGATACGCGTTCGGACGAGATGGTCGACAAGGGCGGCACGGCTCGGTATCGGCATGAACCCATTGTGCCGTCCGGCCCGCGCGCCGCGCCGGGTGTCCCGGTTCCCGGACGGTCTTCGGCCGGTCTTCGACCAGCCCGGACATCGGTACGCACCCCGTTGTGGTGGTACGCCCCGGCCTCACCCGAGACCGGCGGCGTCCCCCTCAGCCCGTTGCGTACCGCTCGCCTCACCCCGTACCGCCGCCTCACCCGAGACCGGCGGCGTCCCCCGTCCCACCCGGCTCACCCGTCCCACCCGGCTCACCCGTCCCACCCGGCTCACCCGTCTCGCCCAGCGCCGCGAACGCGCCGTGCGCCAGGCGGCGCAGCAGGGATTCCGTCGCCGCGCGGCCCGGAAGGCCGCCGCCCGGTGAACCGAGGTGCGGCGTCGAGTTCAGCAGGCCGAAAACCGCGTGGACCGCGCCCCGCGCCTGGGATTCCGGGACGGTCGGGTGCAGCTCCCGTACGACCGTGACCCACAGCTCCACGTACTGCCGCTGGAGCTGGCGCACCAGCTTGCGGTCGCTGTCCCTGAGCCGGTCCAGCTCCCGGTCGTGGAGGGTGATCAGGGGGCGGTCGTCGAGCGCGAAGTCGATGTGCCCGTCGATCAGCGAGGCCAGTACGGCGGCCGGGTCGCCGGCCGCGCCCGCGCCCCGTACGCGCAGTTTCCCGCCGTCCAGCAGCCGTCCGCTGATGCCGACAAGCAGCTCGGCGAGCATCGCGTCCTTGCCCGCGAAATGGCGGTACAGACCCGGCCCGCTGATGCCGACGGCCGCCCCTATCTCGTCGACACCGACGCCGTGGAACCCCCGCTCGGCGAAGAGGCGCGCGGCCTCGCTGAGGATCTGCTCGCGGCGGGTCGGGGCCGCGGTCCTGGTGCTCATGAGAAATCATTCTAGACAGGGCCGTTAGCGGTCGTTAACCTGAAGGCAGCACGTTAACGCTCACTAACTCACCGAACCCGGCGACCAGTGAACCCAGCGAAGGGGCTACGAGCGATGCGGCAGGCACCAGTGCTGGCGAGCGCCGCCGATCCGGCGTCCGAGGCGTGGCAGGCCAACGAGGCGGCCCATCAGGAGCTGGCCGACGGCCTGCGCTCCCGGCTTCTCGCCGCGCGCCTCGGCGGCGGCGAGAAGGCCCGCGCCCGGCACACCGCGCGCGGGAAGCTGCTCCCGCGCGACCGGGTGGACACCCTCCTCGACCCCGGCTCGCCCTTCCTGGAGCTGGCGCCGCTCGCGGCCGAGGGGATGTACGGCGGAGCCGCCCCGGCCGCCGGGGTGATCGCCGGGATCGGCCGGGTCAGCGGGCGCGAGGTGGTGATCGTCGCCAATGACGCGACGGTCAAGGGCGGCACGTATTACCCGATGACGGTGAAGAAACACCTCCGCGCCCAGGAAGTGGCGCTGGAGAACCGCCTCCCCTGCCTGTATCTGGTGGACTCCGGCGGCGCCTTCCTGCCGATGCAGGACGAGGTCTTCCCCGATCGCGACCACTTCGGCCGGATCTTCTACAACCAGGCCCGGATGTCCGGCGCCGGTATCCCGCAGATCGCCGCGGTGCTCGGCTCCTGCACGGCGGGCGGGGCGTACGTCCCCGCGATGAGCGACGAGGCCGTGATCGTCCGCGGTCAGGGCACGATCTTCCTGGGCGGCCCGCCGCTGGTGAAGGCGGCGACCGGCGAGGTCGTCACGGCCGAGGAGCTGGGCGGCGGCGAGGTCCACTCCCGGGTCTCGGGCGTCACCGACCATCTCGCCGAGGACGACGCGCACGCGCTGCGCATCGTCCGCACGATCGTCTCCACGCTCCCCGCGCGCGGCCCGCTCCCCTGGTCCGTCGAGCCGGTGGAGGAGCCCAAGGCGGACCCCGCCGGGCTGTACGGCGCGGTGCCGGTGGATTCCCGTACGCCCTACGACGTCCGCGAGGTGATCGCGCGGCTGGTCGACGGCTCCCGGTTCGCGGAGTTCAAGTCGGAGTTCGGGACGACGCTGGTCACCGGCTTCGCGCGGATCCATGGCCATCCGGTCGGCGTCGTCGCCAACAACGGCATTCTGTTCTCCGAGTCGGCCCAGAAGGGCGCGCATTTCATCGAGCTGTGCGACCAGCGCGGCATCCCGCTGCTCTTCCTCCAGAACATCTCGGGCTTCATGGTCGGCCGGGACTACGAGGCGGGCGGGATCGCCAAGCACGGCGCGAAGATGGTGACGGCCGTCGCCTGCGCGCGGGTGCCGAAACTGACGGTCGTGGTCGGCGGTTCGTACGGCGCGGGCAACTACTCGATGTGCGGCCGGGCCTACTCCCCCCGCTTCCTGTGGATGTGGCCCAACGCCAAGATCTCGGTGATGGGGGGCGAGCAGGCCGCCTCCGTGCTGGCCACCGTCAAGCGCGACCAGATCGAGGCGCGCGGCGAGGAGTGGCCGGCCGAGGACGAGGCGTCCTTCAAGGAGCCGATCCGCGCGCAGTACGAGACCCAGGGCAACGCCTACTACGCGACCGCGCGCCTCTGGGACGACGGCGTGATCGACCCGCTGGAGACCCGCCAGGTGGTGGGTCTGGCCCTGACCGCGTGTGCCAACGCCCCGCTGCCCCCGAGGGACAGCGCGGCGCAGGGCTTCGGCGTCTTCCGGATGTGAGGGTGGCAATGTTCGACACCGTTCTGATCGCCAACCGCGGCGAGATCGCGGTCCGTGTCATCCGTACCCTGCGGGCCCTGGGCGTGCGCTCGGTCGCGGTGTTCAGCGACGCGGACGCGGACGCCCGGCATGTACGGGAGGCCGACACCGCCGTACGGATCGGGCCCGCCGCCGCGACCGAGAGCTATCTCCGCGTCGACCGGCTGCTGGAGGCTGCGGCCCGTACCGGCGCGGGGGCGGTCCACCCCGGCTATGGCTTCCTCGCCGAGAACGCCGGCTTCGCGCGCGCCTGCGCGGACGCGGGGCTGGTCTTCGTCGGCCCGCCCGCCCCCGCCATCGCGCTGATGGGCGACAAGATCCGCGCCAAGGAGACCGTACGGGCCGCCGGGGTCCCGGTGGTGCCCGGCTCCTCGGGCGGCGGCCTGAGCGATGACCAACTGGCCGAGTCGGCGCGCGGGATCGGCATGCCGGTGCTGCTGAAGCCCTCGGCGGGCGGCGGCGGCAAGGGCATGCGGCTGGTGCGGTCCGAGGCGGCGCTCACCGAGGAGATCGCGGCGGCCCGGCGCGAGGCGCGCTCCTCCTTCGGGGACGACACGCTCCTGGTGGAGCGGTGGGTGGACCGCCCGCGCCATATCGAGATCCAGGTCCTGGCGGACACGCACGGGAATGTGGTGCATCTGGGCGAGCGCGAGTGCTCGCTCCAGCGCCGCCATCAGAAGGTCATCGAGGAGGCGCCGTCCGTCCTGCTGGACGAGGCGACACGCGCGGCGATGGGTGAGGCGGCGGTGCGGGCGGCCCGCTCGTGCGGATACGCGGGCGCGGGCACGGTCGAGTTCATCGTCCCCGGCGGCGACCCGTCGTCGTACTTCTTCATGGAGATGAACACCCGCCTCCAGGTCGAGCACCCGGTGACCGAGCTGGCGGTGTCGGTCGGCGGGCGGCGCGGCCTGGATCTGGTGGAGTGGCAGCTGCGGATCGCCGCCGGTGAGGAACTGCCCTTCGGCCAGGACGACATCGCGTTCGACGGCCACGCGGTGGAGGCGCGCGTCTGCGCCGAGGATCCCGCCCGCGGCTTCCTGCCCTCCGGCGGTACGGTCCTCGCCCTGCGCGAGCCGGAGGGCGAGGGCGTACGGACCGATTCGGGCCTCTCCGAGGGCGCGGAGGTCGGCAGCGCGTACGACCCGATGCTCTCCAAGGTCATCGCGTACGGCCCCGACCGCGCCACGGCCCTGCGTAAGCTCCGCGCGGCACTGGCGGGGACGGTCACGCTCGGGGTCCCGACGAACGCCGGATTCCTCCGCCGGCTGCTGGCCCATCCCTCGGTGGTCGCGGGCGAGCTGGACACGGGTCTGGTCGAGCGCGAGGCGGCGGGGCTGCTGGCGGAGACGGTCCCGCCCGAGGTGTACGCGGCCGCGGCGGCGGTCCGTCAGGCGGGGCTGCTGCCGCCCGCGACGGCGGGATGGGTGGACCCCTTCTCCGTACCGGACGGCTGGCGGCTGGGCGGCGTACCCCACCCGGCCGGCCATCCCCTGCGAGTGACGGGACATGAACCCGTGACGCGCGAGGCGCCGCCCGCGGACCGGTCGCGGGTGGAACCCGGTCTGGTCACGGTCACCGTGGACGGGGTGACCCACACCTTCCACCGCGCGGGCGACTGGCTCGGCAGGGACGGGGACAGCTGGCACGTCCAGGACTTCGACCCCGTCGAGGCCGCCCTGCGCGGGGCCGCCGGGGCGGGCGGCGTGGACGCGCTGACCGCGCCGATGCCCGGGACGGTCACCGTCGTGAAGGTGGCCGTGGGGGACGAGGTGACGGCCGGTCAGAGTCTGCTGGTCGTCGAGGCGATGAAGATGGAGCACGTCATCTCCGCCCCGCACGACGGCACGGTCACCGAGCTGGACGTCACCCCCGGCGCCACCGTCGCCATGGATCAGGTGCTGGCCGTCGTCGCGCCGGCCGGCCCCGCCGAGGAGGAGTCATGACCGAAGGACTGCCCATGGCGGTGCCCGCGCAGGGCCTGCCGCCCCGGGTCCGTATCCATGAGGTGGGCGCGCGCGACGGGCTCCAGAACGAGAAGGCCGTCGTACCGACCGAGGTCAAGGCGGAGTTCATCCACCGCCTCGCCCGTGCCGGGCTGACCACCATCGAGGCGACCAGCTTCGTCCGCCCCGAGTGGGTGCCCCAACTGGCCGACGCCGAGCGGCTGTTCCCGATGCTCGCCGACCTCGGCGGCGCCCCCGACATCGAGCTTCCCGTGCTCGTGCCCAACGGGCGCGGGCTGGAGCGCGCCATGGCGCTGGGCGCCCGCCGTATCGCCGTGTTCGCCAGCGCCACGGAATCCTTCGCCAAGGCCAATCTCAACCGGACGGTCGACGAGTCGCTCGCCATGTTCGAGCCGGTCGTCGCCAGGGCCCGGGAGGACCGGATGTGGGTCCGCGGCTATCTCTCGATGTGCTTCGGCGACCCCTGGGAGGGGCCCGTCCCGGTCCACCAGGTCGTCAGGGTCGCCAGGGCCCTCAGGGACATGGGGTGCGACGAGCTGAGCCTCGGGGACACCATCGGAGTCGCCACCCCCGGCCATGTGCAGACGCTCCTGGCCGAGCTGAACGAGGAGGGGGTGCCGACCGACGCGATCGCGGTGCACTTCCACGACACATACGGCCAGGCGCTCACCAACACCCTCGCCGCGCTCCAGCACGGAGTGACCACCGTGGACGCCTCCGCGGGCGGCCTCGGCGGCTGCCCGTACGCGAAGAGCGCGACCGGCAATCTCGCCACCGAAGACCTCGTGTGGATGCTCGACGGCCTCGGTATCGAAACCGGCGTCGATCTCGGCCGGCTCGTCGCCACCAGCGGCTGGCTGGCCGAACGGCTGGGCCGCCCCAGCCCTTCCCGTACCGTACGCGCCCTCTCCCACAAGGAGTGACCATCGATGTCCCTGGACCACCGGCTCTCCGCCGAGCACGAAGAACTGCGCCGCACCGTCGAGGAGTTCGCCCACGAGGTTGTCGCGCCCAAGATCGGCGACTTCTACGAGCGGCATGAGTTCCCCTACGAGATCGTCCGTGAGATGGGCCGGATGGGGCTGTTCGGGCTGCCGTTCCCGGAGGAGTACGGCGGCATGGGCGGCGACTATCTCGCGCTCGGTATCGCCCTGGAGGAGCTGGCCCGCGTCGACTCCTCGGTGGCGATCACCCTGGAGGCCGGGGTCTCGCTCGGCGCGATGCCCATCCACCTGTTCGGTACGGAGGAGCAGAAGCGCGAGTGGCTGCCCCGGCTCTGCTCGGGCGAGCTGCTGGGAGCGTTCGGTCTGACGGAACCGGACTGCGGTTCGGACGCGGGCGGCACCCGCACCACCGCCGTGCGCGACGGCGACTCATGGGTGATCAATGGCGCCAAGTGCTTCATCACCAACTCCGGTACGGACATCACGGGCCTGGTCACGGTCACCGCAGTCACCGGCCGCAAGGAGGACGGCCGTCCGGAGATCTCCTCGATCATCGTGCCCTCGGGCACCCCCGGCTTCACGGTCGCCGCCCCGTACTCGAAGGTCGGCTGGAACGCGTCGGACACCCGCGAGCTGTCCTTCGCGGACGTCCGCGTCCCACTGGCCAATCTGCTCGGCGAGGAGGGCCGCGGGTACGCGCAGTTCCTGCGCATCCTCGACGAGGGCAGGATCGCGATCTCCGCGCTGGCGACCGGGCTCGCCCAGGGGTGTGTGGACGAGTCGGTGGCGTACGCACGCGAGCGGCACGCGTTCGGCCGGCCGATCGGCGCCAACCAGGCCATCCAGTTCAAGATCGCCGACATGGAGATGCGCGCGCACATGGCGCGGATCGGCTGGCGGGACGCGGCCTCCCGGCTGACGCACGGCGAGCCGTTCAAGAAGGAGGCGGCGCTGGCGAAGCTCTACTCCTCGACGGTCGCCGTCGACAACGCCCGTGAGGCCACCCAGATCCACGGCGGATACGGCTTCATGAACGAGTATCCGGTCGCCAGGATGTGGCGGGATTCGAAGATCCTGGAGATCGGTGAGGGGACGAGCGAGGTGCAGCGGATGCTGATCGCGCGGGAGCTGGGGCTGGCGGATCTGAGTCCGACGGGCTGAGACCCACCGGGCGCCGGGGGTGTGGCGGAGACCCCCGGCGCCCGCGCCTCGCGGGCTCTGTCAGCCGGCCGGCCAGTTCACCAGCGGCGAGCGGTAGTAGTCGATCCCGAGCGCCGCCATGCGCGGCCCCTGCGCCGCCAGCCGGGTCTTGTACGTGTCCCAGTCGTGCGTGGCGGCGGGCGACCAGCCCAGCTCGGCGATACCGGGCAGGCGCGGGAAGGCCATGGACTCCAGCTGGTCGCTCGTCGCGAGGGTTTCGGTCCAGAGTGGTGCCTCGACACCGAGCACCGCGTCCTCGGGCACGCCCGCGGCGGCGAGATAGGTGGCCGGGTTCCAGTCGTACGAGCGGTCCACCTCCGTATAGCCGGCCCAGGACTGGCCCAGCACGGTGGTCCTGTCGTACTTCATGTCGAGGTACACCCGGTCCGCCGGGGAGAGGATCAGCCGGGTGCCCTTCTTGGCCGCCGCCGCGACCTGCGCGCGCTCGGCGGCGCTCGTGGCGTCGTACCCCCAGTACTGGGCGACAGCCCCCTCCACCGGGGTGGCGCCGGTCAGCTGGTGCCAGCCGACGACGGTCTTCCCGTACTTCCGGACGACGGCCTGGGTCCGCTCCATGAAGGTCACATAGTCGGCGTGGCTGGTGGAGTGGGCCTCGTCGCCGCCGATGTGGAGATACTTCCCGGGTGTGAGGGCGGCCAGTTCGCGGATCACGTCGTCCACGAAGTCGTATGTCACCTCCTTGGGCGCGCACAGCGAGCTGAAGCCGACCGCCGTACCGGTGTAGAGCGGGGGCGCGACGCCGTCGCAGTTCAGCTCGGCGTACGAGGCGAGGGCGGCGTTGGTGTGGCCCGGCATGTCGATCTCCGGGATCACCTCCAGGTGACGGGAGGCCGCGTAGCTCACCAGCTGCCGGTACTGGGCCTTGGTGTAGTAGCCGCCGGGTCCGCCGCCGACCTGGGTGGAGCCGCCGTACGTGGCCAGCCGCGGCCAGGAGTCGATGGCGATCCGCCAGCCCTGGTCGTCGGAGAGATGCAGATGCAGTTTGTTGATCTTGTAGAGCGCCAACTGGTCGATATAGAGCTTGACCTGATCGACCGTCAGGAAGTGCCGTGAGACATCGAGCATCGCGCCGCGGTAGGCGTAGCGCGGGGTGTCGGTGACGGTGCCGCCCGCGACCGTCCAGGGGCCGCGCTGAGTGGTCCGCTTCTCCACGGAGGCGGGCAGCAGCTGGCGCAGGGTCTGGACGCCGTGGAAGAGCCCGGCGGGCTCCTGGGCGGTGATGGTGACCCCGCCGCGGCCGGACTCCAGGCGGTAGCCCTCCGCGCCCAGCTCCCGGTCCCGGCCCGCGGCGCGGTCGTCGGAGCCGACGAGCCGCAGCCGGATACCGGCCTCGCCGCGGCGCTCGGTGACGGGCAGCGCGTAACCGGTCGAGGGCCGCAGCAGCCCGGCCAGATACGAGGCGATCCGGCGGGCCTCGCGGGCGTCCTCCTGCGACCGGCCCTCCACCTGGATCCGGCTGCGCGCCGTGAGGGTGTACGCCGACCCGCCCGCCCTGACCTGGGCGGGAGCGGGCACGACCTGGTCGAGCGGGCGCGCGGTGGGCTCATGGGCGGGGCCCGGAGCGCCACCCGGCGCGCCACCCGGAGCGGCTCCGACGCCGGCGATACCGGCCGCCACGACGAGCAGCAGCGAACCGAACAGACGGGGTAACGAGCTGTGCTGTCTCACAAGATTGTCCCTTCGACGGGGCGACGGGGTACTCACCTGCGGTGCCGACCACCATGGGACCCGCACGTCCCACCGATGGTCAAGGTGTAGACCAATTTCCGACCACCTGATGGAAGAATCCCCGCATGGCGGAAATCATCCAGAAGGACGGCACATGGACCTTCGACGGGGACACGGTCCGTATCGTGCCCGGCACGGACAAGGGCGTGAGCCCGCTCCGCAGGGCTCTCGGTGAAGTCACCCTGCCGCTGGGCGCGTTGGCGGGGATCTCCTTCGAGGCCGGGCGCAAGTCGGGGCGGCTGCGGCTGCGCCTGCGGGAGGGCGCGGACCCGCTGCTCCAGATCACCGGCGGCCGGCTGGGCGACAGCTCCGACCCCTATCTGCTGACCGTCGACAAGGACCGCGTGGGGGTCGCCGAGTACTTCGTGGACGAGGTAAGGAACGCCCTGCTGCTCGACCAGGTGGAGCCCGGTCCCGTCGACCGCTATCTGCTGCCGGGACCGGCTCTGCCGATCACCGTGAGCGCGGGCGACGCGAGCGTCACCTTCGACGGGGAGCGGATCCGGCTGGAGTGGAACTGGAAGACGGAGGAGTCCAAATCCTCCGGCGGCCCCCGCACTCTCGTGCTCAGCGAGGTGGTGGCTGTGGAGTGGCTGCCCAGCGCCGGTCTGGAGAACGGCTATCTGCGCTTCCTCACCAGCAGGACGCCGGTGTCCACCCCGCCGAAGTACGACCCGCAGGCGGTGGAACTGTACGGGTTCAGGAAGGACCCGCTGATGGCGCTGGCCGGCGCGGCGGTGGTGGCCCGGCTGCCCCATCCGCGCGCCACGGCCCCTGAGCTCACCGCCGCCCCGGCTACGGCGCCGAGCCTCGCCAAGGCCGCGGTGACCACCACGGACACGGCGGACCCCACGAGCCCGGCGGCGGCGAGTGGCGACGACCATGACGCCCTGCTGCGCCGGCTGCGGGAGCTGGGCGAGCTGCACCAGGCGGGGATTCTCACCGCCGAGGAGTTCAGCACGGCGAAGAAGGCCATTCTCAAGCGGCTCTGATCCCCCGGGCCTTCACGTTCGGCCGACGTCCCTCCTCGGGCCCGCTACGTCCCTCCTCGGCCCTCCACGCCCCGGACCTCCACTCCATATTCCCGCCTTCCCTCTTTCGGCCCCTGTTTTCGGAGATTCCTGCCCGATTCCGGGCAGGATTCTTGCAAACCCTCTTCGCCGCGTTCAATATCAACACGTGCTCGAACGCCGCACGTCGTACGACGACCTCATCGACCATCTGGTCCGCAGCACCGCGCTCCAGCGCGGTGAGGCCGCCCGGGTGGTGCTCGACGTGCTGGCGTACTTCGACGAGACGACCGAGGAGTTCGTCCGCCGCCGCCACCGGGAGATGCAGTCCGGTGGGTCCACGAACGCGGAGATCTTCGAGCGGATCGCGGCCGAGCTGCCGCACCGCGCGGTGGCGCCCCCGGCGCTCTCGCTGCGGCAGCTGCGCCGCATCGTCTACGGCTGACCGTCCGGAGCACCGTGATCCAGGACAGCGTGACCCAGGAGGGACAGAGACTGTATGTGCGGAATCGTCGGATACATCGGAAAGCGTGATGTGGCACCGCTACTGCTGGAGGGCTTGCAGCGGCTGGAGTACCGGGGGTACGACTCGGCCGGCCTGGTCATCACCGGCAAGCCGGCGGCGGGCAAGCCGGCCGCGCTGAAGATGGTCAAGGCCAAGGGCCGGGTGCGCGAGCTGGAGGCCCGCGTACCCAAGCGCTTCGCCGGCACCACCGGGATCGCG
Source organism: Streptomyces sp. NPDC056835 (assembly GCF_042789485.1). Lineage (NCBI taxonomy): Bacteria > Bacillati > Actinomycetota > Actinomycetes > Kitasatosporales > Streptomycetaceae > Streptomyces > Streptomyces sp. NPDC056835. Next base: position 113,745 of record NZ_JBHUBB010000016.1, on the reverse strand, counting down.
CACACCCGCTGGGCCACCCATGGTGCCCCGAGCGACGAGAACGCCCACCCGCACATGGACCCGGAGGGCAAGGTCGCCCTCGTCCACAACGGCATCATCGACAACGCCTCGGAGCTGCGCGTCAAGCTGGAGGCCGACGGTGTGGTGTTCCGGTCCGAGACCGACACCGAGGTGGTGACCCATCTCATCGCCCGCTCCCAGGCCTCGACCCTGGAGGAGAAGGTCCGCCAGGCTCTTCAGCTGATCGAGGGCACCTACGGCATCGCCGTCCTGCACGCCGATTTCGCGGACCGTATCGTCGTCGCCCGCAACGGCTCACCGGTCGTCCTGGGCATCGGCGAGAAGGAGATGTTCGTCGCCTCCGACGTGGCCGCGCTGGTCTCCCACACCCGCCAGGTCGTGACGCTGGACGATGGCGAGATGGCCACCCTCAAGGCCGACGACTTCCGTACGTACACCACCGAGGGCTCGCGCACCTCGGCGACGCCGACCACCGTGGAGTGGGAGGCCGAGTCGTACGACATGGGTGGCCACGACACCTATATGCACAAGGAGATCTCGGAGCAGGTCGACTCCGTGGACCGGGTGCTGCGCGGCCGGATCGACGACCGGTTCTCCACTGTGCATCTGGGCGGTCTCAACCTCGACGCCCGGGAGGCGCGCGGGGTGCGCCGGATCAAGATCCTCGGCTGTGGCACCTCGTACCACGCCGGGCTCATCGGCGCGCAGCTGATCGAGGAGCTGGCCCGGATCCCGGCGGACGCCGAGCCCGCCTCCGAGTTCCGCTACCGCAATCCGGTCGTGGACCCCGACACCCTCTATGTCGCGGTGTCCCAGTCGGGCGAGACGTACGACGTGCTGGCGGCGGTGCAGGAGCTGAAGCGCAAGGGCGCGCGCGTCCTGGGCGTGGTGAATGTCGTCGGCTCGGCGATCGCCCGGGAGACCGACGGCGGGGTGTACGTGCACGCGGGCCCGGAGGTCTGTGTCGTCTCCACCAAGTGCTTCACCAACACCGTGGTCTCGTTCGCGCTGCTCGCGCTGCATCTGGGCCGGATCCGTGATCTGTCGGTCGCGGACGGCAAGCGGATCATCGACGGGCTGCGCAGGCTGCCCGCCCAGATCGCCGAGATCCTGGCGACGGAGGACGACATCGCCAAGCTGGCGGCGCAATACGCGCAGGTCAGTTCCATGATGTTCATCGGCAGGGTACGGGGCTATCCGGTGGCGCTGGAGGCCTCGCTGAAGCTGAAGGAGATCTCGTACATCCACGCCGAGGCGTATCCGGCCTCGGAACTGAAGCACGGCCCGCTCGCCCTGATCGAACCGGCGCTCCCGACGGTCGCGATCGTCCCGGACGACGATCTGCTGGAGAAGAACCGGGCGGCGCTGGAGGAGATCAAGGCCCGCAGCGGCCCGATCCTGGCGGTGGCGCACCAGCCGCAGGAGAAGGCCGACCACACCATCGTCGTACCGAAGAACGAGACGGAGCTGGACCCGATCCTGCTGGGCATCCCGCTCCAACTGCTCGCCTACCACACGGCGCTGGCGCTGGGCCGGGACATCGACAAGCCCCGTAACCTCGCGAAGTCCGTGACGGTCGAGTAGCGGCTCGCCCCCCGCTCGTGAGGGGGGGCGCGTACGGCGAGAGCGCCCCCAGCGCGTGCCACCCATCGCGCTGGGGGCGCTCCCCGAAGGGGCCGGTGCTTGCCCTGGGCACCGGCCCGCGGCTGCCTCAGCCGGTGGCCGTCACTCCCCGGCCGGCAGCCCGACGGCGCGGCAGGGCGGTCGGCCACTTGGCGAGCGCGGCCGTCGCCGCGTACCAGGAGGCGAGGCCCGCCACGACGGCGAACCAGCCACCGATCTTGGTGAGGCCCGTACTGTCGGCGAACTGGCCCACGGCGAGCAGCAGCAGCCCGACGCAGAACAGTCCGTACGCGCTCTGCACCAGCGGCCCCGCGCCCGCGCCACCGACGGCCAGGCTGAAGGCCAGGAGTGCCCAGAGGACGAGGAAGAGGCCCGCGGCGTCCGCGGAGACCTGATGGCCGACTCCGGTCCCCCAGGTGAACCAGAAAGCGCCAAGGCCCGCGAAGGCCGTACCGGTGAATGAGTCACCCGCCCGGAATTCGAGCAGTCCGGCGAGGAAGAGGGCGATGCCGCCGACATAGAGCGCGAGCGAGACGGCGGCGACCGCCGTCACTCCGTCCACGACGCCGGTGTGGCCGATTCCGAAGGCGAGCAGGGTGAGGCCCAGGGCGAGATGGCCCAGGACCCAGGTCGAAGTTGCGCTTCCCGCAGAGACGGCGTTGTCCACGGCGGGCTCCCTTCACGATGTGCGTGGTGCTGTGTCCCAGCGGCCGATATGTACCCTTCACAAGCACGCAATCCACCTCTACCTGTGAGTAGATTCACACTGCGGACAAGGGAGTTGACATGGCGTCAGCGTGAGGTTGACGCCAACGCGCCTGATGCACAGGGAGAGTTGCGGGCACAGAGGATTCGCGCACGGAGACGGCGGCACGCGTGCGGATGACAACACGCGTGGAAATGACGGCACGCGGGGACCGTGGCGGGCGACACGCGGAGAGGCGTGGCGCGAGGGTTACGGAATCACCACTACGGGCCGCTGCGCGCGCCGCGCCAGCCGCCCCGCCACCGAGCCGAAGATCCGCCCGACGATGCCGTGCGTGGATCCGACGACGATCGCGTCGGCGGAGTACTCCTGGCCGACCTCTTCGAGTTCATGGCAGATGTCGCCGCCGCGCTCGACCAGGATCCACGGCACCTCGGCGAGATAGTCCGCGCAGGCCAGTTCGAGGCCGAGCACTTCCGTGCGGTGATCGGGCACGTCCACGAAGACAGGGGGCTCGCAGCCCGCCCAGACCGTGGTGGGCAGCCGGTTGGCGACATGGACGATGATCAGACCCGAGCCCAGCCGTCTGGCCATGCCGATGGCATAGGCGAGGGCCCGCTCACTCGACGTCGAGCCGTCGAAGCCGACAACGACTCCGTGCCGGAAGGCGGGATCGCAGGAAGCGCGCGTCTGTTCCGCCGCTTGCAGGTCCGACAGCGGGTCGGCTACCTGCTCGCGGTCTACGGGTTCTGGCATTTCGTGACCGGCCATGAGTGTCTCGGCGAAGAAAGTCCTCTTGAGAAGGATCAACAGGTGGCGTGACAGGGGGAGCTGTGTCCGGGAATCATCTTCCCAAGCCCATACCCCAAAGGGTACGGCGGCACTCCTCTCCTGCCCAGAGCGCGGCGCCCCACACGCGGCGTTCCAGGGAGCATGCACGAGGGCGCTCCGGATGGCAATGCCGGATGGTCACTACAGCCGTCCCCGCGCGGACCCGGAGTGACCGGACGACTCCGCTCCTCGTTGGCCACCGGCCATGTCCCCGGCCCCAGGGAGGCCCCGTGCCCGCACCACCCGCCGCTCGGGCCCCCGCTGTCGCCGCGGGGCTCGCGCGCCACGGAGCGCACCCCGGGGCGCATCATGGGGCGCACCGCGCGGAGCCGCACCGGCGCCCACCGGCCCCCGTCGCGCCCGCCGCGCGGCCGGCCGCGGAACCGGCGGAACCGGCGGACGAAGTGGTCGGCCGGGCGGCGTTCAGCTGTCCGCTGGTCCGAGTGGTCCTCGCGGTGTACGGCGCGCCCTTCGGCGGCACGGCGGCGGACGCGGCCGGCCTCGTCGCGGTGACCGCGATCCGCCGGCCGCCGCCGCGCCGGTCCGAGCGCGCCGCCACCCGGCGGCGTGCGAAGGAGGCCAGGATGTACGTAACGTACGCAACGTCCGGAAGCCATCACTCCCAAAGTCGCCAAGGGGCGTGCAAGGGCTCGCGCGTACACGGAAGATGTGCGCCGGGAGACTGAGTGCGTCACACCGACGCACCCATCGCTTTTCAGCCAACTTCGCACTTGAGTAGAACCCTTGGTGAAATGGCCTGCCAACCCCCTTGCCACCAGGGAAGAAAGGACCGCACCGGTCCTTGGCACCCTACGGGGACGGGCCATGCATGCGAGGCCCACTTCCACTCTCGGCTTCCGAGTGGAACGCTTCGTGATCGAATGCTTCGCGCCAAGTTGCCTTGTCGACATAGCGCCGGTTGGAGAACTTGTCACGCCGGCACCACGGGACACAGTAGATTCGATCATGAGTATCGAAGGCTGGGGACCCGTGCAAAACCGAGGGGAATCGTGCAGGAGCGAGAGGCCCGACAAGAACGGGGAGACGCGAACACCGAGGGGGGCTTAGCACCATGAGCCAGGACTCCACTGCCGCACCGGAGTCAGTACGCAAACTTTCCGGGAGACGTCGCCGGGAAGTTGTCGCTGTGCTGCTCTTCAGCGGTGGCCCCATCTTCGAGAGCTCCATCCCGCTCTCCGTGTTCGGAATCGACCGCCAGGACGCCGGGGTTCCCCGCTATCGCCTGCTCGTCTGCGGCGGGGAGGACGGGCCGCTGCGCACCACCGGCGGCCTCGAACTCACCGCGCCGTACGGCCTGGAGGCGATCAGCAGGGCCGGCACGGTGGTGGTACCGGCCTGGCGGTCGATCACGTCGCCGCCACCGCCGGAGGCACTGGACGCGTTGCGCCGTGCCCATGAAGAGGGCGCGCGGATCGTCGGTCTGTGCACCGGCGCGTTCGTGCTCGCCGCGGCCGGACTGCTGGACGGCCGGCCGGCCACCACGCACTGGATGTACGCACCGACGCTCGCCAAGCGTTATCCGTCCGTCCATGTGGATCCGAGAGAGCTGTTCGTCGATGACGGCGATGTGCTCACATCCGCGGGGACAGCGGCCGGAATCGATCTGTGTCTGCACATAGTCCGGACGGATCACGGCGCGGAGGCGGCGGGCGCGCTCGCCCGCAGACTGGTCGTACCACCACGGCGCAGCGGCGGCCAGGAGCGCTATCTGGACAGGTCTTTACCAGAAGAAATCGGCTCCGACCCGCTCGCCGAGGTCGTGGCCTGGGCGCTGGAGCATCTGCACGAGCAGTTCGACGTGGAGACGCTCGCGGCCCGCGCGTACATGAGCCGCCGTACGTTCGACCGGCGGTTCCGCTCGCTCACCGGGAGCGCGCCGCTGCAGTGGCTGATCACCCAGCGGGTGCTTCAGGCACAGCGACTGCTTGAGACCTCCGACTACTCGGTCGACGAGGTCGCGGGCCGCTGCGGCTTCCGCTCCCCGGTGGCACTGCGCGGCCACTTCCGGCGCCAGCTGGGTTCGTCCCCGGCGGCCTACCGGTCCGCCTACCGGGCCCGTCGGCCGCAGGGCGATTCCATGCCTCACGGGGTCATGGAGTCGGTCGTCCCCGCCCAGGCGTCCCCGCACTCCAGGCGGGCGGCGGCAGCCGCCAGTACGCCCGGCCAGGCGGCGGCGTCGGCGTCGGTGGCGGAGCATGGAAAGACCGCCTCCGACATGTACGCGACAGGTCCGGGCCGTCCGAGTCTGCCCGGCCAGCGGAGCGCCCCGTAGGGTAAGGCGCATGAACGATCGAATGGTGTGGATCGACTGCGAGATGACCGGGCTCTCGCTGACGGACGACGCACTCATCGAGGTGGCCGCGCTGGTCACCGACTCGGAGCTGAACGTGCTCGGCGAAGGGGTGGACATCGTGATCCGCCCGCCGGACGCGGCGCTGGAGACCATGCCCGAGGTGGTGCGGCAGATGCACACCGCCTCGGGACTCCTCGACGAGCTGGCGGGCGGCACCACGCTCGCCGCCGCCGAGGAGCAGGTCCTCGCGTACGTGCGCAAGCATGTGAAGGAGCCCGGCAAGGCCCCGCTGTGCGGAAACACGGTCGGCACCGACCGCGGCTTCCTGCTCCGCGACATGCCGACGCTGGAGGGCTACCTCCACTACCGCATCGTCGATGTCTCCTCGATCAAGGAGCTGGCCCGCCGCTGGTACCCGCGGGCCTACTTCAACAGCCCGGAGAAGAGCGGCAACCACCGCGCGCTGGCGGACATCCGCGAGTCCATCGCGGAGCTGCGCTACTACCGCGAGGCGGTCTTCGTACCCCAGCCGGGCCCGGACTCGGACACGGCGAAGCAGATCGCCGCGAAGCACGTGCGTCACGGGGAATGACCACCCCCGGGACGGGGTCCGGCCCCGGCCCCGGGTCAGGGCCCCACGCCGGCCCCTGACCCGGCCCCGGAATCCGGGCGCGAGCACCCTCGCGGACCCTGTACACTTTTTCTCGGCCGGTAGGGAACGAAGACCGGCCCTTGGTGGGTATAGCTCAGCTGGTAGAGCACCTGGTTGTGGTCCAGGATGTCGCGGGTTCAAGTCCCGTTACTCACCCTCATTGATCAAGGCCCGACCTGCGGAAAGCAGGCCGGGCCTTTTTCATGCCCGGACAGGGGTACCCCGTTGGGACGAGCCCCGCGCCATCAGTTCCGTCGGCGACACCGGCGCCGCCGCGACGTGTCCCCCCCGCAGCCGCATCACCTGGAACGCGCTGAAGGTCCCGGACATCTGACCCGACCGTGACCTGTGTCGTACACGTCAAGGCCTCTGACCTGCACCGATGAGGAGATTCGTCAACGCCGGAGACGCCACCGTGAGGGTTGGAACGAAGGGACCGGGAGATGCTTACACCAACTTCCGGATCTCGCCCCCCACGATCCCATGCCCCCCTCCGACAGAACGAGATCAGCAGGAGGACAGCATGCAGACACCGACTAAAGCGCCGCTGATCTGCATCGCCGGCAGCCTCGCCGCGGTAGCCGCTGCCACGGTCGCGGCCGGCGCACTGCCGTGTCTCTGCGCGGCCTGGGCGGTACTCGCCGCCGTGACCGCCGTAGTGGCCGCGCTCGACATCCGGCGGGCCTGACGAACACCGCGCCCCCTGCCACTCCCCCGGGAGGGCAGGGGGCGTTTTGATGCGTCCAGGGGATCGCGCCCTCCGCATGCCGACCTTTTCGGCAGTAGCGTGGACCCACAAAACCTTCCGGCGGGGGTCACATGAAAACCGCGTCCATCGGCGACCGCATCAAGGAACTCCGCGAGTTCCGCGACATCACCCAGGAACAACTCGCCGAGCGTGCTCACGTCCACGTTGACACCATCCGCAAGCTGGAACAGAACGTCCGGCGCTCCGCCCGCATCGACACTCTGCGTGCCCTCGCCCGGGCCCTCGACGTGCAGCTTGAGCGTCTACTGGGACAACCGACTGTGACCCAGGAACTTTCCGAGGACGGGGGCCTGATCGCGTTGCGGGATGCCATTCAGGACATCTCCGCTCTGCCCGGCGTCCTCGCAGATGACAACCTTGAGGACCCGCCCCGGGCAGATGCCTGGATCTCCTCGGTGAAGGACGCCACCAGTCGTTACTGGGCGGGGGACTACTCGCAGTTGTCCAGCACGCTGCCGCTCATCCTGCGCGACGGCCGTGCGGTCGCCCGGGAGGCGGGTACCGACCGGGTTTGGCAGCAACTCGCCCTCGCCTACCAGCTCGCCGCCTCCCTCTCCGCGCAAGCAGGACATCCGGACTGGGCATTCGCCGCCGTCGAGAAGCAACTCGCCGCCGCTCAGCGCGCGTCTGATCCACTCATGGAGGGAATGGGGATCTCGACGCTCTCCTGGGTCCTGCTGCGGCAAGGACGCTGGGAGCACGCACAGGACGTCGCCGAGCGAAAGGCCGACGCCCTCGAACCGCCGTCGTTCCGCCGCGCTACCCCGGCGCAGCTCGCTGTGTACGGCAACCTGTTGGTCGCCGCCGCCACTCCAGCTGCACGTCGGGACAATCGTGCCGTCGCGGTGGAGCTTCTGAACGCGGCCGAGACCGCAGCCACCCGATCGGGCCCAGTTCGAGCCTACGGATCGGCGTTCTCCGTGGTCGACGTCCGAACGCAGCAGGTCAACATCGCTCTCGCCGGGCAGGAGCCCGAACCCGCCGAGGCTCTGAAGCTCTCCCGCAAGGTTGACGTGGACGAAATCGCCCGGCCCGTCCACTCCGCCGCCCACCGCGTAGACGTTGCTCAGGCTCGCTACCAAACCGGGGACCACGACGGAGCGTTGGAAAAGCTCCTTGAGGTAGAGAGCGATCAGCCCGAGTGGATCCGATTCCAGACGCTGGCCGCCTCCATGGTGCGCGAAATGCTGGAGGCCGAGCGCAGGCGCAACACCGCTCTACGATCCCTTGCCGCCCGCCTGGGAGTGGACCCGACTCTCTGAACGGGTAGGACAACATGTCCCACCCGGACGATAGTTGATCTGCCGAGTAGGACATTCTGCCACTGGGCTGTAATCACATGGATTCGTAGCGTGATCTGCGTAGGTGGCGCTGTCCAATCCCCTTCAGGAACGGTCGGCGTCGCACCCCCTGCAGCCCAGGAGCCGACCATGCCCACACCGACCGCCATCGAGAGCGCAATCGCCCGGTGGCTCACCTCCTCCAGCCCGCACCGCGCTGTCGCCCACGAGGCGTGGCAGGGCGGCCGCCCTGCGATGCTGCGTACCGGCGGCGCCTACGACGCCGTGAAGATGCCGCTGACGCTGGTCCACGCGGCGGCGGAGAGCAGTGCCCCGGACGTTGTAGCGGGGGTCCTGGCCGAGGTTCTCAACGGGCCGGTGATCTGCCACCCGCGCCACTGGTATTACGCGTTAGTACCACCGGGGACCTGCGAGACCTGGCGGTCGGCGGAGGCCGTGGTCCGCGGCCGAGGTGGCTGGCTCGGGATCCCGAACCCGGACCACACGGAACCGACACCCGTCACCCCGTACTGGGCCGTCCCCGTAGAGCAGGTCGGAAAGCTGTGCACCGCCGAGGCCGTAGCCGAGCTGCTCCGGGTCAGCCGGGCCCGCCTCGAAGGCGCCACGTCGTGACCGCAGACGAAAAGATCCGGCAGACACTCACTCTCAGCGCCGTGCGGGCAACCATCGACCAAGCCGATGCTGCTGGCCGCGGGGTCGGCTCCCGCGCCGACCTGGCGGGTATCGCCGACCAGCTCCGGGCCCACATCGAAGAGCTGCTTCCCATCGGCCGCGCGCACGCCGAGCAAATGTGGCGCGGCGATACCAGCTGGTACAGCCTCACGGCGCGGCTCGACCGGATCCAGAACCAGATCGGCGAAGGCCTCGGGGTGGAAGTGCTCGGCGCGCATGTCCAAGTCCGACTGCTCGCTGTCGACTGCCAATGGCTCCTGGAACGCTACGGCTCGGAACGGGCCGAATCGGAGTCCCGATGAACCTGGTCTGCAACTGGCCGCCCATCGCCGAGGACGACGTCCCCAACCTCGTCGTCCCGTGCGAGCCCTGCCTGCTCGCTCGCGTCTTCGGCGGCGAACACGAATGCGTCAACCCGGGACCGCGCCCCTGCCCATGCCGAAACCCCGACACCCGCACGGGACCAGCGTGCAACAGCGACCGGGAGGGACAAGTGAGCGGACGCACTCAGCAGTTGCTGTACGTCGTCGTCCTTGCCGTGCTCCTGGTCGTGCTCGCGATCGCCATCGGTCACAGCGGCGACTACGGCTCGGCTGGGCCCCGGAGCGATAGGCCGTGAACATCCGACTCTGGATCGACCCGACGGCCGTCGCCACGCTGGGTTTTTGCTTTATGTGCGGGCGCGGCCATCTCGCCGTGGTGGCGGTCGGTGAGATAGCCAGCAATGACGGCCCCGGCCATCAGGCCCTCCAAATCCCTCTGGACGCCTGCCGGCCCTGCGAGGGACGGCTACTGCTGCTGGGCGCCGACGCCCAGCGAAGTTCTGTCCGGCCCTACGTAGCCGCCGGGCACTCCCATTGACTCCCTGTCTGCCCCCCCGTTGGCGGGCAGGGTGCGGGCCCTCGGGCTCGGGCGTGAGCCCGGGGGCCACGCAACCCGATTGATCACCGCTCCGGCCGGCGTATCCCAGCCAGGAGACCGGCCGGAGCGGCTGCACCCCCCATCCACCAGAACAGGAGGCACCACCCATGAGTATCACCACCGAGGCACCCGTCACACGGGACGCCCGCGACCTGCTCACCGCCGAGGAACTTGAGGCCGTCACCGCCACCGTCCAGCTCAACAACCCCAGCATGGCGCTGAGGGTCGCAGAGTCGATCACCCTGGAGGCCCTGAAGTTCGAGGCCGCCTGCGCCTTCAACCCCGGCGCTCGCCTCAAGCCGAGCAGGGTGGTCGATGAGGGCTGGCACTCCCTGATCCTCCACACCCGCATCAAGGCCCGGCTCGCCAAGGCACTGGGCATCTTCGTGCACCACGTACCCGAGGCCCCGGACACCGGCCGCCACGACCCGGACGCGCTGGCCCGCACGCAGAAGGCGATCGAGGCCGCTGGCTACATTCCCCAGCCCGCGATGTGGGTCGGCCCCAGCGACACCAGCATCCCCGTCGCCGCCGGCTGCGAGCACTCCCCGCCGCCGCCCGAGGGCACCTGCACCGGCGACTGCTCCAGCACCGGCCCGAACTACCGTCCGATGGCGCCCTGTTCCCCATCGGCTCTACCGTCAGAGAATGGAGAACAGGCCCATGGGCGAGTGGATCGACCCGCGGTATGCCGAGGTGGTGACCCGCTACCGGACCGCGAGGGCTGCGGCCGGGGAACCGAAGCGGCGCCGAGGATGGCGGAAGCGACCGTACGGTGACGCGTTCGTCATCGTCGTCGACCCTGCGACGCTGACCCCGTACACGACGGGCCGCTGAATGCCGCTCCGGCCGGTGTCACGGCGCCGGCCGGGGCTCTTCTCTCAGGAGATGCGCGAGGGGCACACGCCTTGGTCGTCTCCGGACCTGGGAAACACGGCATCCTCTCCGCATGACCGAGGGCCGAGGGCCGAGGGGGGAAAATACCGCGCCCCGGCCCGCATCGTGTGGATATGATCATCAAAGGTGAGGTCGTAGCACAGAGGTAGTGCGCCTACACGTCATGGAGGAGGACGCCGGTTCGAATCCGGCCGCCCCACCGCGCCCCTGCTCTCCTCCGGGAGGGCAGGGGCCCCCTCAGGACGAGCCCCGCACCACCAGTTCCGTTGGCAGCACCAGCTGTTGCGGGCCTCCCCCGGACCCCGCCTCCACGGCCTCCGCCTCGCCGACCCCCGCCTCCCCGGCCGACCCCGGTGCCCGTCGCGCGATCTCCGACAGGACCACCCGCGCCATCGCCCGGCCCATCTCCTCGATCGGCTGGCGGACGCTCGTCAGCGGCGGGTCCATGTGGCGTGCTATCGCCGAGTCGTCGAAGCCGACCAGCGCCACGTCCTGCGGTATGCGTCGGCCCGCCGCGCGGAGGGTCTGGCGGGCGCCGGCCGCCATGACGTCGGAAGCCGCGAAGACCGCGTCCAGGTCCGGGCTGCGGGCCAGCAGTTCGCGCATCGCGCGCCGGCCGCCCTCCTCCGTGAAGTCGGCCACGGCGATCAGCGACTCGTCCGGCGCGTGGCCGGCCTCGGTGAGGGCGCGGCGGTAGCCGTCGAGGCGGCAGGCCGCGCCGTAGACCTCCAGCCGTCCGGTGATCGTCGCGATCGTACGGCGGCCCCGCGAGAGCAGATGCGTCACCGCCGTACGGGCGCCCCCGGCGTTGTCGGAGTCGACCGAGGGCAGCGACTCGGCCGCCGAGCGGCGTCCGCTGATCACCGTCGGGATGCCTGTCCCGGCCAGCAGGTCAGGCAGCGGATCGTCCGCGCGGACCGAGACCAGCAGCACCCCGTCGACCCGGTGCGCGGCCAGGTACTGGGCCAGTCTGCGGCGTTCGCGCGCGCCGCCCGCGAAGGTGAGCAGCAGCTGCATCCCGGTCTCGGCGAGCGCCTCGCCCACCCCGCTGACGATGTCCGAGAAGTACGGCTCGGCGAAGAACCGCGCCTCCGGCTCGGGCACCACCAGGGCGATCGCGTCGGCGCGGTTCGCGGCGAGCGCGCGGGCCGCGCGGTTCGGTACGTACCCCAGCTCGGCGATCGCCGCCTCCACCGCGGCCCTGGTCCGGTCGCTCACCCGCGGCGAGCCGTTGATCACCCGGGAGACCGTGCCCCGTCCCACCCCGGCGCGCGCGGCCACCTCTTCGAGCGTGGGCGGCTTCCCGCCGCGCGGACGGGCGACAAGGGCCGTACGCGGCGTACGGGCCTCACGGGCCGTACGAGCTGTCATCTCCGCCTCCCAATGAATCCGTCCCGAGTCCAGCCCGGTCCCTTGACACCCCCTACAGGGACCCGCGACGCTTCAACACATCAAAAGTGGGAGCGCTCCCACCGTACCTGACCCATACATGCCCCGCACGTTGCCCGATCACGCCCGACCACGCCCGGCAAGGCCGCGGCGCCGGAGGGCGGACACGGTCGGTGCACTAGGAGGACGTCATGCGTACACGTACTCGCCCGTCCCGGATGGCGGTCCTCGCGACCGTCGCCGCGCTCGCCGCCGGAGTCCTGGCAGGCTGCGCCCAGGACAGCGAAGGCCCCTCCGGCAGCGCCACGGGCGGGGGCGGAGACGGCGGCAAGGGGAAGACCACGCTCACGGTGGGGGTCTTCGGGGCCTTCGGCCTGAAGGAGGCCGGGCTCTACGACCAGTACATGAAGCTCCACCCCGACATCGCCATCAAACAGACATCCATCGAGCGCAACGAGAACTACTACCCCCAGTTGCTCACCCACCTCGGCAGCGGCAGCGGACTCGCCGACATCCAGGCCGTCGAGGTCAACAACATCGCCGAGGTCGCCTCCACCCAGGCGGACAAGCTCGTGGACCTCGGCAGGACCGAGGGCGTACGGCAGGACAGCTTCCTGCCGTGGAAGTGGTCGCAGGCCACCAACAAGGACGGCCGGACCATAGGGCTCGGCACCGATATCGGGCCCCAGGGCATCTGCTACCGCAAGGATCTCTTCGCCGCGGCGGGGCTCCCCACCGACCGCGCGTCGGTCGGCGCGCTGTGGGCGGGTGACTGGCGGAAGTATCTGGACGCCGGGAAGAAGTTCAAGGCCAAGGCGCCCAAGGGAACGGCCTTCGTGGACTCGGCGAGCGGTGTCATGGCCGCCATCACCGGCAGCGAGGCGAACCGGTTCTACGACAAGGACGGCAAGGTCGTCTACAAGACCAATCCGGCCGTACGGAACGCGTGGGACATCGCCGCGGAGTTCGCCGGGGCGGGACTGACCGCCAAACTCCAGCAGTTCACCCCGGCCTGGGACCAGGGATACGCGAACGCCGGCTTCGCCACCATCTCCTGCCCGGCCTGGATGCTCGGCTATATCCAGGACAAGTCCGGCGCCGCGGGCAAGGGCAAGTGGGACGTGGCCGCCGCGCCGAAGCCCAGCAACTGGGGCGGATCCTTCCTGGTGGTGCCCGAGGCGGGCAAGAACAAGAAGGAGGCGGCCGAACTCGTCGCCTGGCTGACCGCGCCCGAACAGCAGGCCACGCTCTTCGCGAAGCGCGGCAGCTTCCCCAGCTCCCAGGCGGCGTACGCGCTGCCCGCAGTGTCGGGTGCCAAGCACGAGTACTTCGACAACGCCCCCATCGGAGAGATCTTCTCCGCCGCCGCCCAGGGCGTGCCGGTCCAGATCGTCGGCCCGAAGGACCTGATCATCGCGCAGAACCTGGCCGATGTCGGCATGCTCCAGGTCGACCAGAAGGGCACATCCTCCAAGGACGGCTGGGACGCGGCCGTCAAGGCGATCGACAACGCACTGGACCAGTGACCGATGGCAAGCAGTGACGCGACCGCCGTCCCGGAGACGGGCGTCGGGGACACGGCGCCCGTCTCCGGGTGGCAGGAACAGCGAGGGGACGGGGAACGGGACGAGCGGCGCCGGGAGCGGCGCAGCCGCCGGTACCGCCGCGACGTGCGGTGGAGCCCGTACGCCTTCATCGCCCCGTTCTTCGTCTTCTTCCTGGCCTTCGGCCTCTTCCCGCTCCTCTACACCGGCTGGGCCTCGCTCCACCGGGTGGAACTGACCGCGCCCACCGATATGGAGTGGGTGGGGCTGCGGAACTTCTCCCGGCTGCTGAGCGACGACTTCTTCTGGAACGCGCTGAAGAACACCGTCACCATCGGGGTGCTCTCGACCGTTCCGCAACTGCTGATCGCGCTGGGGATCGCGCATCTGCTCAACTACCGGCTGCGCGGCTCGATGTTCTTCCGGGTCGCGGTGCTCACTCCGTACGCCACTTCGGTGGCCGCCGCGACGCTCGTCTTCGTCCTCCTTTTCGGCCGCGACTACGGAATGATCAACTGGGTGCTCGGACTGGCCGGTATCGACCCGGTCGACTGGCAGAACGGCACCTGGACCTCACAGCTCGCGGTGTCCACGATCGTCATCTGGCGCTGGACCGGCTACAACGCGCTGATCTATCTGGCGGCGATGCAGGCCATCCCGGACGATCTGTACGAGTCGGCGGCGCTGGACGGGGCCTCGCGGTGGCAGCAGTTCATCCATGTGACCGTCCCTTCGCTGCGGCCGACGATCCTGTTCACGTGCGTGGTCTCGACGATCGGCGCGACCCAGCTCTTCGGCGAGCCGCTGCTGTACAACGGCGGCGCGGGCGCGACGGGCGGGGCGGATCACCAGTTCCAGACGCTCGGGCTGTATCTGTACGAGCAGGGCTGGGTGAATCTGCATCTCGGCCGGGCCTCGGCGATCGCCTGGACGATGTTCCTGATCCTGCTGGTCATCGGCGCGGTGAACTGGATCATCGCCCGCCGTCTCCGCAAGAGCGCGTAGGGGAGAGAGATGGCGACGACGACTTCACAGACCGGCGACACGACCGGCGACATGACTGGCGACACGACCGCCGACGCGACCGGCGACATGGCCCGCGGCAGGAACAGGAAGGGCGCGGGCCGGCAGCTGCACGGCGGGCGGATCACCCACGCCGTACTGATCCTCTTCACCGTCGGCTCGCTCTTCCCCCTGGTGTGGACGGCGATCGCGGCCTCCCGCAACAACACCCGGCTCGCCCAGACCCCACCGCCCTTCTGGTTCGGCGGAAACCTCTTCAAGAACCTCGAAATCGCCTGGACCGACGCCAACATGGGCACGGCCCTGCTCAATACGACGATCGTCGCCGGGGCGATCGCGGCGGGCACGGTGATCTTCTCCACGCTCGCCGGTTTCGCCTTCGCGAAGCTGCGCTTCCGGTTCAAGAATCTGCTCCTGCTGCTGGTGATAGGCACGATGATGGTGCCGCCGCAGCTCAGCGTCGTACCGCTGTACATGCTGATCGCCGAGCTGTCCTGGACCGATCAGCTCCAGTCCGTCATCCTGCCCACCCTGGTCAGCGCGTTCGGT
Source organism: Streptomyces sp. NPDC056835 (assembly GCF_042789485.1). NCBI lineage: Bacteria > Bacillati > Actinomycetota > Actinomycetes > Kitasatosporales > Streptomycetaceae > Streptomyces > Streptomyces sp. NPDC056835. The sequence continues at coordinate 98,533 of NZ_JBHUBB010000016.1, read as the reverse complement.
GTGTTCTTCATGCGGCAGTATCTGACCGGGGCGCTGCCCACCGAGCTGATCGAGGCGGCCAGGGTGGACGGCGCGAGCAGCTGGCGGGTGGTGTGGCATGTGGTCTTCCCGGCCGCGCGGCCCGCGATGGCCGTGCTCGGGATGCTGACCTTCGTGATGGCCTGGAACGACTTCTTCTGGCCCATCATCGCGCTGACCCAGAACGGCAACCCCACCGTGCAGGTGGCGCTGACCGGGCTCGGCCGCGGCTATATCCCCGACCAGTCGGTGATCATGGCCGGCGCGCTGCTGGGCACCCTGCCGCTGCTGCTCGCCTTCGTGATCTTCGGCAGACATATCGTCGGCGGCATCATGCAGGGCGCGGTCAAGGGCTGAAAGGGCCAAGGGCCGCAAGGGCCACAAGGGCCGAAGGCCTTACGGCCGGTCCTCGTAGGGCCCGTGCCCGCGCCCGTACCCGTGCCCGCGCCCGTACCCCGGCACCCCTCTCGTACTCGTACCACCCCATCCCCCATCCCTATGTCAACGGGAGCCGCACCATGTCCGACACCTTTCCGCCCGGGTTCCTGTGGGGCACCGCCACCGCCGCGTACCAGATCGAGGGCGCGGCCCGGGAGAACGGCCGTACGCCCTCCATCTGGGACACCTTCAGCCATACCCCCGGCAAGGTCGAGAAGGGAGACACCGGCGACATCGCCGTCGACCATTTCCACCGTAGGGCCGAGGACGTCCGGCTGATGGCGGACCTCGGCGTGAACGCGTACCGCTTCTCGGTCTCCTGGCCGCGCGTCCAGCCCACCGGCCGCGGCCCGGCCATACAGCGCGGTCTCGACTTCTACCGCGGTCTGGTCGACGATCTGCTCACCCATGGCATCGAGCCCGTCCTGACGCTCTACCACTGGGACCTGCCGCAGGAGTTGGAGGCCGCGGGCGGCTGGCCCGAGCGCGAGACGGCGTACCGCTTCGCGGAGTACGCGCGGACGGTCGCCGAGGCGCTGGGCGACCGGGTGACACGCTGGACGACCCTCAACGAGCCCTGGTGCAGCGCCTTTCTGGGATACGGATCCGGTGTGCACGCCCCCGGCCGTACGGACCCGGTGGCCGCCCTGCGCGCCGCGCACCATCTCAACCTCGGCCATGGGCTCGCGGCCCAGGCGCTGCGCTCCGTACTCCCGGCGCTCGGCAAGGTCTCGGTGAGCCTCAATCCGGCGGCGGTCCGGGCCCGTACGCAGTCGCCCGCGGACCTGGACGCGCGCCGCCGTATCGACGCCCTGGCGAACCGCGTCTTCACCGGCCCGATGCTGACCGGCGCCTACCCCGCGGACCTTCTGGCGGACACCGCGCGGCTGACCGACTGGGCGTTCGTCCGCGCCGGCGACGAGGCCGTGAGCCGGCAGCCGCTGGACTCGCTCGGCATCAACTACTACCAGCCCTCGGTGGTCTCCGCCGCCGACGGCCAGGACGCGGGCCAACGGGCCCGTCAGGACGGCCACGGCGCGAGCGAGTACTCCCCCTGGCCGGGCGCGGAATCCGTCGTCTTCCACCAGCCACCGGGCGAACTGACCGAGATGGGCTGGTCGGTGGATCCGAGCGGACTGTACGACCTGCTGCTGCGCTATACGCGCGAGGCGCCCGGACTGCCCCTGATGATCACCGAGAACGGCGCGGCGTACGCCGACAAGCCGGACGCCGACGGCGCGGTCCACGACCCGGACCGGATCCGCTATCTGCACGGCCATCTGTCGGCGGTACAGCGCGCGATCGCCGACGGGGCCGATGTACGCGGCTACTTCCTCTGGTCGCTGATGGACAACTTCGAGTGGTCGTACGGCTACGGCAAGCGCTTCGGCGCGGTCCATGTGGACTACGAGACACAGCGCCGCACGCCGAAGTCGAGCGCGCGCTGGTACGCCCGGCTGGCGGGGACGGGGGTGCTGCCCGAGGTGCCCGTCGGCTAGGGCGTGTCCGGCTCCAGGACGTGTCGCGGGGGTGCGCGCCCCGGCCGGGTGGGGGGTTATGTATCGGCCGGAGCGCGCGGTCCCGGGGGACGGTGGAGAGACGGGTGGCGGGTGCTGATGCCCGTACCTTAGCCGCCCCGGTCCGGACGAAAGGCCCGTTCCGGGCGGGTGGTGGTCTTCTTAGGGCGCGCTTAAGGGGCGCATCGGAAGCCGTTAAAGGTCGGACAGCCGCTGAAGGTCCAGGCAGCCGCCGCGGCGTCGGCGCCGCCGCAGCCGGTGGCCCCGGCGCGGTCCGTCCGCGGCGCGCCATCCGTCCAGGCCGATCCAGATCCGTACCTCGGTGCCGCCGAGCACCGAGCGTCCGATCCGTACATCCCCGCCCGTCGACTCGGCGACCCTGCGCACGATGTCCAGGCCGAGCCCGGTCGAGCCCTCCCGGCCGCCGCTGTTGCCCCGGGTGAGGGCGGCCTTCGGGTCGGCGATACCGGAGCCCGCGTCCGAGACGAGGACGATCACGGCGTCCTCCCCGTTGTGCACATCGACGGAGAAGGCCGTGCCCTCCGGGGTGTGGCGGAAGACATTGCCGAGCAACGCGTCGAGGGCGGCGGCCAGTTCGGCGCGGACGACCGGGATGCGTACGGGACGGCCGATACCGGCGACCCGTACCGTACGGCCCTCGTCCTCCGCCAGCGCCGACCAGAAGTCCATCCGCTCCTTGACGACCTCCGAGACGTCGCACCCGCCGGCCGGACCCGCCGCCACCGTCTGCGGTTTGGCCTCGCGCGCGGTACGGATGATCGTGTCGACCTCGCGCTCCAGCTGAGCGACGGCGGCCCTGGTCTGGTCAGCGGCCGGTCCCTCGCCCAGGGACGCGGCGTTGAGGCGCAGTACGGTCAGCGGGGTGCGCAGCCGGTGGGAGAGATCGGCCGCGAGTTCCCGCTCGTTGGCGAGAAGCCCGACGACCTGGTCGGCCATGGAGTTGAAGGCGATCGCCGCGGACCGCAGCTCGGCGGGGCCCTCCTCCGGGACCCGCGCGCCGAGCTTTCCCTCGCCCAGCGCGTGCGCGGCGCCCGCGAGCCGCTGGGCGGGCTCGACCATCCGCACACCGAGCCGGTCGGCGACGGCGACGGACCCGACGATCAGCGCGAACCCGACGCCCGCGAGTACCAGCCAGGCGGTGGTGACGCCCTTGGAGACCTCGTTCTGGGGGACGTAGATCTCGACGACCGCGATCTGGCCGGAGCCGAGGGCGGTCGGCTGGAGCAGTACCGAACCGCCCGCGACCTCGGCCATGGCCGCGCGGGGGACGCGCTGGACGGTCCGCAGATCCTTCTCGGCGGCCCGGCCGCGCCCGATGTCCAGCCGACCGGCCTCCGGCCCCGTGCCGGCCGGGACATGCACGGCCATCCGCCCGTCGGCACCGGCGTTGGTGGAGGCGATGGCCCGCTCCAGCTGCTCGCGGTCGGTGGTGATGGAGAGGGTGGGGGCGATGGCGGCCGCCTGCCGCTCCGCGTTGGAGAACGCGCGGTCCCTGGCCATCTCCTTGATGACCAGTCCGAGCGGGACGGCGAAGGCCACGACGACCATGACCGTGACGGCCACGGCCACTTTGACCAGGGCCCATCTCATACGGGCGGTTCCGCGACGGGCGCTCCGGACGCCGGTGCTCCGGCCGTCGGCGCCCCGGACGCCGGTGCTCCGGGAACGGGCGGCTCGGACAGGGGCATCTCGGGGACGGGCGGCAGGGGCGGCTCCAGCTTCACCCCGACGCCCCTCAGCGTGTGCAGATAGCGCGGCCTGGCCGCCGTCTCGCCGAGTTTCCTTCGCAGCCACGAGAGATGGACGTCGATGGTCTGGTCGTCGCCGTACGACTGCTGCCACACCTCCGCGAGCAGTTCCTTGCGCGCCACGACCACCCCGGGGCGCCCGGCGAGGAACGTCAGCAGGTCGAACTCCCGCCGGGTCAGATCCAGCCTGGCCCCGTCCAACTCGGCCTGCCGGCGCAGCGGATCGATCGCGAGCCCGCCGACCCGGATGACGCGCGGCGGCGTGGCCTCGCCCGCGGTGGCGCGCGAACGGCGCAGTACGGCCGCCATCCTGGCGGCCAGATGCTCCACCGAGAACGGCTTGGTGAGGTAGTCGTCGGCGCCGTCGTTGAGAAGCCGTACGATCTCCGCCTCGTCGTCCCGCGCGGTGGCGATGATCACCGGTACGTCGGTGATGCCACGCAGCATCTTCAGCGCCTCCGCGCCGTCCAGGTCGGGCAGGCCGAGGTCGAGAATGACCACGTCGAACCGGAAATGGGCCACCTCGCGCAGCGCCTCCAGAGCCGTGCCGACGCTCCGTACGGTGTGGGAGGCCTCGGTCAAGTGCCTGATGAGGGCGGAGCGTACGAACTGGTCGTCCTCGACCACGAGCACACTGGGCATGGGCGGCACCGTACGCCATCCACGGGGTGCGGGAGGGCCGGTCTCCAGGGTCGGCCGTGACCGGTTTCCCTTATCGGCGCTCACGGGACAGCCGTGGCGCGGGTGGTGCAGTATGGCCCGGATGCGCATGGGACTCGTACACACCCTGGCGTGGTCGCTCGCCACGGGCGCGGCGGTCACGCTGTCGTGGTGGGGCGTCCACTCGGTCATGTCGGGGACGGCGTACGACCCGCCGCGCGCGCTCCCGCTGCCCGTGGACAGCGCGACGGAACAGGCGGCGAGCCCCGTCGCCTCGTCCACCTGGCGTCCCCCGAGCCCGTCCGCGAGGCCGTCCTCCTCGGCGACGGCGACACCGAGCCACAGCGGGCGGCCCTCGTCGCATCCGCCGGCCGAGGGGACGAGGCACACGGGCGGGAGCACGGGCGAAAGCGCGAACAAGGGCGCGGGCGCGGGCTCGCAGGCTGATCCGTCCGGCTCCTCCGGTGAGGTGAAGAGCTATACGGTCGACGGCGGCCGGGTCGTCTTCGACATCCACAGCGCCTCGGCCGAACTGGTCTCGGCCACGCCCGACAGCGGCTGGCAGATGCAGGTGTGGACACAACCGACCTGGATCCGGGTCACGTTCACCCAGGGCGGCCGGGAGGTCTCGGTGTTCTGCACCTGGAACGACCATCCGCCGATGGTGCAGTTCGACGACCGCTGAGCTGTCCGGTCCGACGAAGCGGGCTGCTTGGAGGCCGCTCGGACAGGTGAGGCGGCGTCACGTGCCGATGGGCGGCGCCAACCCGCCTATCCGCGCGGCCCCTTGAACGCGTCGGCCGGGGGTGGCGGCGACGCCTTCGCGCTCGCGTCGGTCACCACCGCCGCGCCGCCGGTGAAGTCGGCCAGCGCCCGGCCGTGTTCCACCCGCCCCGGATGCGGATCGCTCGCGACCCGGCGGGTCAGCTCGGCGACGGGCAGCTCACGGTCCGAGGCGAGCAGTACGGCGTTCCCGAAGCGGCGGCCCCGGAACACCGCCGGATCGGCGGCGAGCGCGAGCCGGCCGAAGACGGTGGCGGCGGTGGCGATCTGGCCGCGCAGATGCGCCAGCGGCGGACCGTCCGCGAGATTGGCCGCGTAATGGCCGTCCGCCTTCAGGACCCGGCGTACGTCCCCCAGGAACTCCGCGCTGGTCAGATGCGCCGGGGTACGGGCGCCGTCGAACACATCGGCGATCACCAGATCCGCCCAGCCGTCCGGCACTTTCGCGAGCCCGGCCCGCGCGTCGGTGGTACGGACGCGGATACGGGCGTTCGGGTCCAGCGGAAGCCACTCGCGTACGAAGTGGACGAGGGGACCGTCCACTTCGACGATCTGCTGGGTGGAGCGGGGGCGCGTGGCGGCGATGTAGCGGGCGAGGGTGAAGGCCCCGCCGCCGAGGTGCACGACATGCAGCGGCCGGCCCGCGGGCGCCACGAGATCCGCGACATGGCCGAGCCTGCGCTGATACGCGAAGGAGAGATACGCGGGGTCGTCGAGGTCGACATGGGACTGCGGGGCCCCGTCGATCAGCAACGACCAGGCCCGCGCCCGCTCCCGGTCGGGCACCAGCTCGGCGCGACCGCCGTCGACGTCTTCGGCCTGGACCGCACTCGGCGCCCGGCGCTTGTTCTTTGCCACACACCTATTTTGCGGTCTCGTTCGCCTGCGATCGTGCGCGGCCGGAACGTCTGGTCACCGTGAGAGGCGAGGGATGGAGTGCCCGGAGGGCATGAGTCCGGTTATCTACATCGGTCGGCGGCCTCAAGGAGCCGCGCCGCCTCGCCCAGCGCCTCCCTCAGCAGCGCCGGATCCGTGACCGGGCCCGTCGTGTCGGGGTGGAGCAGCCAGTCCGAGCCGATGACCGGGGGTTCGGCGGGGAAACCCGGGGGTTCGGCGGGGAGACGCAGCCCCCGGCCGCCGTTCGTCTGCGTACAGGCGCTGCCCGGCATGTCCCAGCCCGCGGCCGTACCCGGCGGGACCAGAAAGCCGAGGATGTCGCACGGACCGTCGTGGAACACCGGCCCCACTTTGGGAGTGGCGCCCCCCCGGCGCAGGATGTCCACCGCTTCGAGGCCCTGCCTGGCCGGCACCGTCACCAGGTCACAGGGCTCCCCGGCGTCGTCCCCGCGACGCACGCCGCACTCCTGGCCGGGCATGCGCCGAGCAGTCGTCCGCGAGCCACCACTGGTGTCCATACCGACCTCCACGTTGAGCGTCTCCCGAGCGGTTCAACGCATGGCCGCGTCAACAGCTACGGCGGCGCACCGTCGAAAAAGATGGCAGTTCATGGCAGATCATGGGCGAGAAATCCGGTTTGTGGGCAAACTCTATGTGTCACGACCGTCACAGCCGGTACGTTCTGCCCGTCGGAACAACCGGAGTTGGGCACCGCGCCACACCACACCGCACGCTCCGGGTGACCCGCGGGCACCAACGGCTGTACCAGGAGAGGGCTCGGCCATGGCGTCGTCTCGGGCAGTTCCCAACCTCGCCTTCCGCCGGCTGCGCGCGCGGCGCTCGCCGGGGGAGTTCGCCGCCGCCGTGCGCAGGGCCGCGCGGGAGATCGGTGAACAAGTCGCCTGTGACGCGCGTTATATCGGACGGGTGGAGGCAGGCGAGATCCGCTGCCCCAACTACGCGTACGAACGGGTCTTCCTGCATATGTTTCCCGGACTGACCCTGGAGGACCTGGGCTTCTCTCCGCGTGAGCACGTACGCGGCAGAGCGGCGCGGGCCACGGTGACCGCCACCACGGACAGGGCAGACAGAGCAGACAGAGCGAACAGGGCGGGCGCCGCCAACAGCCGGAGCGACACCGGCAATCCCAGCGATACGAGCGATACGGGCGATACCAGCGATACCGGCGAGGAGAGCGACGTGCTGCGTCGCGCGTTCATGACGAGCGGCCCCGTCACGGTGGTGGCCGCCTCCCTCGGTCTCGGCGGTACGGCCGTCGCGGCCGTACCCACGCCGCGGCGGACACCGCGGCTGGTCGGCGACGCCGAAGTGATCGCCGTCGAGGCGGCCGTACGGCGGATCCGGCTGCTGGACGACCGGCACGGCGCCGACGGGATCTACCGGCAGGCCGCCCAGCCGCTGCGCGCCGCGTACGCGCTGCTCGACACGGGCACGCCCGCCCGCCAGTCCACCGCCGACCGGCTCTACGCGGGCGCCGGCGAGCTGTCGATCTCGGTGGGCTGGCTCGCCCATGACTCCGGACGCTTCGACGACGCGCGCTCGCACTACGCGGAGGCGCTGGCGACCGCGCGGATGGCGAACGACCCGGAGGTGGAGGCGCACGCCTTCGCCAACACCTCGTTCCTGGCCAAGGATTCGGGCCGGTACCGGGAAGCGGTACGGACCGCGCAGGCCGGCCGGCGCGCCGCCAGGCATCTGGCCTCGCCGCGGCTGCTGTCGCTGCTCGCCCTGCGCGAGGCGGCCGGCTGGGCCAAGCTCGGCGACCGTACGAACTGTGAGCAGTCGCTGGCCCGGGCCCATCGCCTCTTCGACCGCGGCCCCTCGGACGCCGACCCCGAGTGGATGTCCTTCTTCGGTGAGCCCGAGCTGGAGTCACAGGTGGCGCTGTGTCACGCGGCGTTGGGCGACTGGTCGCGCGCGGCCCGGCACGCCCATCGCGCGACGGCGCTCCAGAATCCGCACTTCGCCCGCAATCTCGCCCTCTACCGGGTGGAGCTGGCCACGGACCTCGCCCGGGCCGGCGCGCCGGACGAGGCGGCGGCGGCCGGCCATCAGGTGCTCGATCTGCTGGACGTCGTCCAGTCGTCCCGTATCCATACGAGACTCGCGGCCACGGCACGGGTGCTGCTGCCGCAGCGGCGGCTGCCGGAGGTGGGCGCTTTCCTGGACCGCCACGCCTCGACGAACAGCCGGGCCTGAGGGGAGCGCCGGGCCTGAGGGGAGCGCCGAAGTGGCGTCGTCCGCCCGGAGCCAGGAGCGCAAAGCCAGGAGCCCGGAGTCAGGAGCCCGGAGTCAGGCCGTGAGATGCGCCGTGTCGTTCCAGATCTGGATCGCCGGCAGGTCGTACGCCCAGCTCAGCACCGACACCGATGTCGGGTCGAGCCGGATGCGCGCCGCGAACGAGATGTCCTCGCCCAGCCAGCGCGCGCCGATCGCGCGCAGGATGTGCCCGTGGGCGAAGACCAGCACGTCACGGTCCGCCTCGCGCGCCCAGGAGACGACCTCGTCGGCGCGGGCTGAGACCTGCTCCAGGGTCTCGCCGTCCGGGACACCGTCGCGCCAGATGAACCAGTCGGGGCGGTCCGCCTTGATCTGCGCCGGGGTCATGCCCTCGTACGCGCCGTAGTCGAACTCCATCAGCGCGTCCCACTCCTCGGCCCGGTCGCCGAAGCCCGCCAGCGCGCAGGTCTCGGCGGCGCGCGCCAGCGGGCTGGTGCGTATCGCCACGCCGGGCAGCCCCGACCAGGGCGCGTGATGGAGCCGTTCGCCCAGCAGCTTGGCGCCGCGCCGCCCCTCGTCGAGCAGCGGGATGTCCGTCCTGCCCGTGTGTTGGCCGGACAGCGACCAGGCTGTCTGACCGTGCCTGGCGAGCAGGATGCGCGGTGCCATGAAGGTGCTCCCTGAGGTTCACAACTGGTGCCGTTCCATCATCGCGCACCTGAACGGAGGGCCACGTCCAGGGGCAACCTCCCGGAGGATCCGCGCGTCCCTCACTCCGTCGGGGGGTGATGTTGTCGAACATTATTCCGCAGATACACCCGATCGAAGGGCGGCACCGCTTACACCGTACGGTGAACGTCGGCCGAAAACCGCATGAAAATTCGATGGAGACCGTCCGGATGCCGTACAGCGCGCACAGCGCCAGCACGCCGCGGAGCCCTCGCCCCCGGCCCCGCTGGTGGACCGAGCTGACGCTGCTCGTCCTGGTCTACGCGGCGTACTCACTGGGCCGGCTGCTCGCACGCGGCGATGTGTCGACCGCGGTCGACCACGGACTGGCCATCCTCCGGGTGGAGAAAGCGCTCCTCCTCAATGCCGAGCACCCGCTCAACCGGCTCTTCACCAGCACCCCGGCCCTCGGCATACCAGCCGACTTCGCCTATGCCTCGCTGCACTACCTCGTCACCCCGGCCGTCCTCGTCTGGCTCTTCCGCCGCCGCCCCGCCCGCTACCGGGCCGCCCGTACCTGGCTGATGATCTCCACCGTCCTCAGCCTGGCCGGCTTCACCCTTCTGCCCACCTGCCCGCCCCGGCTGCTGGAGGCCGGGTACGGCTTCGTCGACACCATGGCGCGGTACAGCTCGTACGGATGGTGGGGCGACGAAGCGAGCGCGCCACGCGGTCTCGGCGGGATGACCAACCAGTACGCGGCGATGCCCAGCCTGCATGTCGGCTGGGCCCTGTGGTGCGGGGTGCTGCTGTGGCGGCACGGCCGTAACCCGCTGGTGAAGTGGGTGGGCGTCGGTTATCCGCTGCTCATCACCGTGGTGGTGATGGGGACCGCGAACCACTACTTCCTGGACGCGGTCGCGGGCGCGGCGGTGATGGGCCTCGGGGCGCTGCTGACCCGGCCGGCCATGCGCGCGGCCGAGCGTGTACGGGTCGCGGCGGAGGCGCGCTTCGGACGGTCGCCGGCACCGGCCGCCGTGTCCCCCGCCGCCGCCTCCTCAGCCCGCTCAGCCCCCGCGCCGTCCCGTACCTCACCCCGTCAAGGCCCGATTGTCAGCGGCGGATGCGAGACTTCCGCGGGTGAGCGATTCCCTGGGCAGCGGACCCGCACCAGCACCCCCGGCACCACCTCCGCGGACGACACTCCGGCGACGGCTCGCTGAGCTGCGCGGCGCCGCCGCCGCGCCGCATCCGCTCGACGCCCGCGCGCTGGCCGCCCTCGCCGCCAACCCCGGCTGCCGGCGGCGTGCCCTGCTGGACGGCGCCGGGGTCGACAAGGCGGCGCTCGCGTCGGCGCTCGGCTCGCCCGCCCCGTTCGGCCAGTCGCAGTTCGCGTTCATGCGCGGCAACGCCTTCGAGGCCAAGGTCAAGGCCGACGGCGGTACGGAGCTGATGCGGCTGCTGTCCGAACGGCTCGGCGGGCAGTCACCCCCGCCCGCCCCCGCTGACGTCCTCGTCCCCGATCTGTCGGCGGCCGGCCCCGAGGGTCGTACGGCCCGTACGGCACTGGCCCTGCGCGAGGCCACGGAGGCGCGGGCGTGGGCGCTGCTGGACCATCCGCTGCTGGCCCTTGAGGTGGCGGGCTCCCCCGCGTATCTGGAGCCGGACGCGGTGGTGGTGCATCCGGACGGCCGGTGGACGGTCGTGGAGATCAAGTCCTTCCCGATGATCGACGGTTCCGCGGACGCGGCGAAGGTGGGCGCGGCGGCGCGGCAGGCCGCGGTGTATGTGCTGGCGCTGGAGCGGGTCGCCCTTCACACGGCGGGCGCGGAAGTGGCGGACCGCGTTCTGCTGGTCTGTCCCAAGGACTTCTCCAACCTGCCGGCCGCGTCGGTCGTGGACGTACGCAAGCAGCTGTCGGTGACGCGCCGTCAGCTGGCCAGGCTGACCCGGATCGAGGACATCGCGGCCGGGCTGCCCGAGGGCACCACCTTCGATCTGGACCGCTGCTCGGGCGAGGAGCTGACGGCCGCGGTCGAGTCGGTCTCGGCGGCTTACGCGCCCGAGTGCCTGTCCGCGTGCGAACTGGCCTTCCACTGCCGCCACCGGAGCCGCGCCGAGGGCGCGGTGGAGGCGCTGGGCCGTGGCGTGCGGGGCGAGCTGGGCGGTCTGACCACGGTCGGCGCGGTGCTGGCGGCGGCGCACGGCGGGGCGGGCGACCCGACGGACCCGACGGTCGTCGCGCTGCGCAGGGCGGCGGCGCTGCGGGCGGAGGCGCTGGCGGCGGCCGGGGCCTCCCGTGAAGCGGCCGCGGCTTCCCGGGAAGCGGTTGGGGACTCCCGGGAAGCGGCCGATGGCGCGGACGACGGAGCCGGGCCGGTCTCGGTGGCCGCGCATGAGGCGGTCACATGTCGCTGATCAGTACGCTCGCGCGGCTGGAGGCCGTGGAGAGCGGACGGGCCCGGCCGCTGGCCACCGTCAGGCACCGCAGGATCTCGGACGAGCCACTGGTGCTCGTACCGCTCACCACGGCGGGCGAGGCCGGTGCCCCGCTCGGCGCGCTGGTCGGGACGGACCGGGACGCGCCCCGGCTGCTGACCGTCGCTCAGCCACGCGACCGCGATCTGCGGTTCGCGTTCCTCGGCGAGCTGGCCGAGGCCGTGCTGCCGTATCTGGACGCGTACGCCGAGGTGATCGAGCGCGCCGAGCGCAACGAGACGGACCCGGAGACCGGAAAGCGGGTCAAGGTCGAGGTCGAGCTGTGCGTGGACGCACCGCAGTTGATCGTGCCGAGCAGGCCCGGCGTCGACTTCGTACGGCTGCTCGGGCGGTCGATGCGGTTCCGGCGTACGGCCGAGGACGATCCGGACACGCCGTATCCCGCGCCGCCGCGCGTGCCGCTGCTCGGACGCTGGCTGACGCACTACGGCGAGCGCGCCCGGGTGCCGGGGTCCTCGCTGCTGCTCGCGGCGACCGATCTGCTGAACCGTCACTGGGCGACCGGGCAGTCCAGCCTGGAGGACCAGCATCTCGGCGCACTGCTCTCCTGGATCGATCCGCCGGAGGGCTTCTCGGGCGCCGAGGCGGCGCTCCGGGCCGAGCTGGACCGGGACCGCGGCGGACAGTTGCGCTGTCCCCCGGCGGGGCCCGCCACCGACCCGGCGTTCGACAACAGACTGCTGGCGCCCGCCATCGAGGGGTACGACCGGGCGCGCCAGGCGCTCGCGGCGGCCGAGGACGGGCCCGGCGCGGAGGAGCAGCTGGCCCGGCTGACCGCGGCGGAGCGGGAGATCCGCGAGCTGCTCACGGGCGTCATGCGACCCACCTGGGACGCGGTGTGGCGGGGTCTCGACCTGCTGCGCGCGCTGCCGGAGGGGGAGCGCGTCACCGATCGCTGGACGCGCGACCGCTGGTCGTTCACCGGCCATCGCGACCGGGTGCGCGCCGGGGAGCCGCCGCAGCCCCGGCGGGACGACGCGGTGACGGCGGCGCGGAAGCTCGCCTCGCGCGAGACGGCGCAGGCGCAGCTGGAGGCCCAGGAGGCGCTGGACGATCCGCTGGTGTTCGCGGGGCGCAGGCTGTCCGGCGAGGCGTTCCTGAGCGAGGTGACGGAGGTGGCGATGGCGTACAGCGAGGGCAAGCGGCCGACCCCGCGCCCACTGGTCACCGTCCGCACCGACGACCGGCCGCATCTGGACGCGGGTACGAAGGTGTTCCGCTCGCTGGACGGCAAGCCGCAGTCGGCGGAGTTCGTACGGTCGTCCACCGACGACGCCGACGGTGTGCTGGTGCTGCGGCTGACCGACCGTATGGGCCGCGGCAAGGAACCCGCTCCCGGTTCCGTACCGGAGAAGGGCGACCGGATCGCCTGGACACTCTTCGAGCACGACCAGCGCGGCGGCCCGAAACTGCCCGACCCGGAGGAGACCCCGTGGACCCATGGCGGGCCCCCGGGCGCGGAGGACGCGACCCCGACCCTGCCCGAGGCCGAGGCCGAGGCCGGGCCCCGGGCCGAGGCTCCGGACCCGATCACCGAGGAGGACTTCCTGTGACGGACACCGCCGCGTCGGGTCCCGCCACTTCCGACAGCACCGCCAACACCGCCACCGCCACCGGGCGGGCGGCCTTCGATCCGGGCGCCGCCGCCGCGCGTGCCACGGACGCGATCCTGCGCGACACGCTGCACGGCACCCACCGCGGAGTGGTCGTCGACTCGCCGCCCGGCGCGGGCAAGTCGACGCTCGTCGTCCGCGCCGCTCGCGAACTGGCCGCCGCCGGGCGGCCGTTGATGGTCGTCGCGCAGACCAACGCGCAGGTGGACGATCTGGTCGCGCGGCTCGCCGAGAAGGATCCCGAGCTGCCGGTCGGCCGGCTGCACAGCAATGACCCCGACCCGTACGACAAGTCCCTGGACGCGCTGCCCAATGTCCGCAAGTCCGCGAAGGCGGCGGATCTGGCGGGGCTCGATGTCGTGATCTCGACGGCGGCGAAGTGGGCGCACGTACAGGGCGTGGAGCCCTGGCGGCACGCCATCGTGGACGAGGCGTACCAGATGCGTTCGGACGCGCTGCTCGCCGTCGCCGGGCTCTTCGAACGCGCCCTGTTCGTCGGCGACCCCGGCCAGCTGGACCCGTTCAGCGTGGTGGGCGCCGACCAGTGGGCGGGGCTTTCGTACGACCCGTCCGCGAGCGCGGTCTCCACGCTCCTCGCGCACAACCCCGAGCTGCCCCAGCACCGGCTGCCCGTGTCATGGCGGCTCCCCGCGTCCGCGGCGCCGCTCGTGTCGGACGCGTTCTATCCGTACACCCCGTTCCGCAGCGGTACGGGCCACGGCGACCGGGGGCTCGCGTTCGGGGTGCCGTCCGACGGCTCGGGTCCCGACCGGGTGCTCGACGAGGCGGCCGAGTCCGGCTGGGGCCTGCTGGAGCTGCCCGCCCGGCGTACGCCCCGTACGGACCCGGAAGCCGTACGGGCCGTGGCGCTGGTCGTGCGCCGGGTGCTGGACCGCGGCGGCGCGGCCACCAGCGAGCGCTCTCCCGATCCGGTGCCGGTCACGGCCGACCGGATCGCGGTCGGCACCGCCCACCGCGACCAGGCGGCGGCGGTCCGCGCGGCCCTCGCGGAGCTGGGGGTGAGCGGGGTGGCCGTGGACACCGCGAACCGGCTCCAGGGCCGCGAGTTCGATGTCACGGTGGTGCTCCACCCGCTCTCCGGCCGGCCGGACGCCACTGCGTTCCATCTGGAGACGGGCCGGCTGTGCGTCCTCGCGTCCCGGCACCGGCACGCGTGTGTCGTGGTGTGCCGCGCGGGCGTGGCGGAGCTCCTGGACGAGCACCCGTCGACGGAGCCGGTCCAGCTGGGAGTGACGGTGAAGTTCCCGGACGGCTGGGAGGCGAACCACTCGGTCCTGGCCCGGCTCTCGGAGCACCGGGTGAGCTGGCAGCCCTGAGAAACAGCGCGCAGGGAGGCCCCCTTGCGCGGCGCGGGACAATGGACGGTGGCCGTGAGGCCGTACACGCACGAGCAGGAGGAAAACCGATGCCGGATCCCGAGCGGAGCGAGCGGCGGCTGCGGCCGGCACCGCTGCTCTTCGAGCCCTCGGAGGCGGTCGCCGACCCCGAGCACTTCTTCGACCTCGAATCCATCGACGACCCCGCCCATCTGCTGGTCAGAGCCACGGAGCTGACTCTCGCGTTCCGGGCGGCGACCGACCGGGCCGTCGAGTTCCAGGCGATCGCCGCCGCGCAGCTCGCGGATCCCCGCCGTTTCGACCGGCTGACGACGGCGGACATCGCGCTGCGGGCGCAGTGGACCGAGGACTACGCGAAGAAGATGGTCGAGTTCGGCCGGGACCTGCTGAGCGGCGAGGGCATGGCGAGCCAGTGAGCACCGGCCCCGCGAGCACCGGCCACTGAGCACCGGCCACTGAGCCCGGGGTGGGACGGGAGGAGCCGGCGGGCCGGGTGAGCCGGACGGGGCCAGGCGGGCCGGATGGGCCGGATGGGCCGGATGGGCCACCCGTGTGGCATATGCGGTGCGCAGGTTACGCCTCCCCCCGCCGCCCTGTCCCGTCTTTCGCGAACTCTCGGGAATGGGTTCATTACTCCCGGTAGATCTGACTGTCATGAGCGTATGGCTGCGAGATGAATCCCCGCTGAGTCCCGGCATGAGCGACGACGAGCGCCGCACCGACATCTTTGGCCTTCTCCATGACGAGGACGCCCATCACAGCGCGCGGGTCACCCCCGCCGGCGCGGAATGGCTCGTCTCCGCCGGACCGTACTCCCGGTCCACGCTCTCCCTCTGGTCCGCCAGTCCGACCGCTCCCGCGGTGTTGCCCTGCGGCTCCGCCTTCGATGTGGTGAACGCCCCCGCGATCTTCGGCCGGCGCATGCTCGACCGGCTCTGGCGGGACGGTCCCGGCTCGGGGCCGGTCGCCGTGTACCGCGGCCGTACGCTCCTGTTCGCCGCGCCGGGCACCGCCCAGCGGCTGCCGTCCCTGCTCTCCTGGGAGGAGTGGGGCGGCCCGGGTTCCGACGGGCGGGAGACGGCGCCGCCGCCCCTGCTCTGCCACGGCACCGGCGACGCGGTGACCGTACCGCCGCTGACGCCGGTACCCGGATCGGGGCCGCGCTGGGTGGTCGCGCCGGACACCCGCCACCCCTGGCTGCCGGGGCCCGATGTGCTGCTCTGGGCCTGTGTACGGGCGGCCCGCGACCAGGCGGCGTCCGGGACCGGCTCCGTACCGCGCCCCAGGACGGCGGCGGAATCGTCGGCGGGAGTGGCCGCCCGGCTGCCCCGGACGCGCTCCTGACCACGGGAAACGCCTCCTGGACGGGTCCGCGTATATCGATTTTTCTTCGCGCCGATCCGGGTGCTAAGGTCTACGACGTCAGCAGGCGCCGCTAGCTCAGTTGGTTAGAGCAGCTGACTCTTAATCAGCGGGTCCGGGGTTCGAGTCCCTGGCGGCGCACAGACATGAAGAAGCCCCTCGCGTGAGCGAGGGGCTTCTTCGTTTTCCCTCCCCGGTACCCGTCCACCACCGGACAGGGCCATACAGCTAGTGCCGGACCTCCGGGGTGATCTTGACGGTCCAGGCCCCCGTGGGCGTACGGTCCGCCACCTGCACCCGCGTGTGCTCCCCCTCCACCGTGAAGGTCTCGCCGACCCCCAGCGGCGCGTCCGCCAGCGGCGGATAGACCGACCGGTCCCAGCAGGCCTCACCGTCCGGATGGGTGTCCACCACCTCGACCGGACCGCCGCCCGACGCCATCTCGCCGCGTACCCGGTAGATCAGCACCCCCTCGGTGCAGGTGTGCAGATCATTGCCGGTCGCCGCGCGCGCCTCGATGGCCAGCGCGGTGTTCCGGCCGGTCCTGACGACCGCGAGGCGGGTCCCGGCGCTTCCGCCGGGGACAGGTTCCGCGGCGATGGGCTCCAGCGTGAGCAGGCTCGTGCCCGTGGGCGGCACGCACCGCACCTGCCGCTGGTCCAGCCAGCCGAGCTTCCACTTGTGCCAGCCGAAGAGATCGGGCGCCATCCCGAACTGGCTCCCCATCACATCCCAGTCGCCGACATAGGTGTCCCAGTCGCCCTTGCCGTCCGTGGGCCGGTGGTAGAGGTCCGCCAGGTCGAAGACATGCCCGGTCTCGTGGGCCAGCACATTGCGGTCCGGCGGGTGCCGCTCGAAGACGGTGACGATACGGCGGATGTCCGTGCCGTCCGCCCTCATCGGCCGGTCGAAGTTGACCACTTTCGTGGCATCCGAGTCGACACCGGGCGCGTCCGGATCGGCGACCAGATAGACGACGTCGTAGCGCGAGAAGTCGACCGCCGGATCGGCCGCGGCCAGCGCGTCCCGCAGATAGGCCGTGCGCCGGGCGGGCTCCCAGTCACGCCGTATCCCGTAGTCGGTGGAGGCGTGCGGCATCCGGAACCACTGGAGCTGCGGGTGGGCGCGCAGCGCGAACTTCCCGTACGAGGCCTGTTCGTAGAAGCGACTGGTGGCCGGGAAGTGATCGGCCGCCAGTTCGGCGGGGTCGGCCAGCGGCGCCGAGTCGGGGAAGGAGAGGAAGATCATGACCGCGTCGAGGGCACGGTCCGGGCGTGGATAGGCGGTGTTCCAGGTGTCGAGGCCGAGAGAGTGGTGGGCGGCGGTACGCGGCAGGGCGCAGGGCCCTTCGGGGGCCGAGGCCCCGGCGGGACCGGCGATCAGCGATGTGGCGGCGAGCGCCACGAGAGAGGTCACGGCGGCCGCGGTCCTGCGCAGGCGGGGCCGTTCCACTCCCCCGGGTGGCTGCGGACGCTCCACATCGACCTCCGTTTCCGGATTGGGGGACACCACTCCCACCTTGGGTCGTTTTGTACGACTACGCCCTGTTCCGCTGCACCAGATGGGTGAGAGGGCTTGGATCACGGCGTCGGTGACCCGACACCCCGGCGCATCACGGAAAGTCACAAGCGATCACGGCGGGCTCTTCCGGTGCCACAGACGTGCAGAAACGATCGCGCGGTGGCAAGCCGACGGGATTCCGCGGGCTCTTCGCCGTCCCGGAGCTGGAATGGCCGCCCGGCCTGCCTCTATGATCGGCACACTTTCCCTGGCAGACCGTCCCGACCACTCTGTACGACCACGACGCACCGCGGGAGCGAGCCGTGAGCGGAACCTCCGAAGGGCCGCGTCCAGCGGCGGTCGCGGCGGCCGGCATCGCACGGCCACCCATCACGGAGCGTCATACCTTTGGCGGAACAGCAGCCGAGGCTCCGGACGGGCGTGCCGCACACGCGCCGGGCACCGCACACGCATCGGGCGGCGCATACACACCGGACGACGCGCAGGACTTCCACGGCGCCCTTCACGGTGCCTTCCACGGCGCCTTCCGGGCCGCCGAACTCGCGATGGCCGTGATCGACCACGAGGGCGCGGTCGTCAGCGCCAACGACGCGCTCGCCGTGCTTCTCGACACCGAGCCCGCCGCGCTCACCGGCCGGTCCGCGGCCGATCTCGTCGACCTCGCCTCCGACAGCCGCACCTGGGACGCCTACAGCGCGGTGCTGGAGCGCCGACGCGCCCGCTTCCGCTGCACCCGCCGGCTCAAGCACCCCGACGGACGGACCCTGTGGGCCGAGGTCACCGTCGTCCCCGTTCCGGAGAGCCGCGGTGCGCTGCTGTCGATCGCGGACATCAGCGACCGGCGCGAGCTCCAGGCGCGGCTGCGCCATCTCCAGATGCACGATCCGGTGACCCGGCTGCCCAACCGCACCCTGTTCTTCGAACGGCTCGCCTCCGCGCTGGAGGCCTCGACGTACGACGGCGTGGCGTACGGCGGGTCCCCGGCCCATCCGGACCGCCGGCCGTACGGCGATGGCAGAACAGGGCGGATCGGGCTGTGCTACCTCGATCTCGACGGCTTCAAGGCCGTCAACGACACCCTCGGCCACCGCACCGGCGACCGGCTGCTCGCCGCCGTCGCGACCCGGCTCACCGAATGCGCCGACCAGGACGGCTACACCCGCAGCGGCGGCCATCTGGTCGCGCGGCTCGGCGGGGACGAGTTCGCGATCCTCGTCGAGGACTCCACCGGTACGGAACAACTCGCCGATCTGGCCCGCTCCGTACTCACCGCGCTCCAGCGCCCCTTCGACCTGGCCGGGCAGCGGCTCTCGGTCTCGGCGTCGATCGGGGTCGTGGAGCGGGCCGCGGAAGGCACCACCCCGACCGGTCTGATGCAGGCCGCCGACACCACGCTGTACTGGGCGAAGGCCGACGGCAAGGCCCGGTGGACGCTCTTCGACCCGGAGCGCAACGCCCACCGGATGACCCGCCAGGCGCTCACCTCGACCCTGCGGCCGGCCGTGGAGCGCGAGGAGTTCGTGCTCCAGTACCAGCCGCTGGTGGGGATGGCCGACGGGGTCGTACGGGGGGTGGAGGCGCTGGTGCGCTGGAACCACCCGCAGTTCGGGACTCTGGCGCCGAATCGGTTCATCGGGATCGCCGAGGAGGACGGCTCGATCGTGCAGCTCGGCCGCTGGGTGCTGCATACGGCGTGCCGCCAGGCGAGACGGTGGCAGCTGGACCATCCGCACACCCGGCCGCTCTTCGTCAGCGTCAATGTCGCCGTACGCCAGGTCTGGGACTCCGATCTGGTCGCGGACGTGGCGGAGATCCTCGCGGAGACCGGTCTCGCGCCGCAACTGCTCCAACTGGAGCTGACGGAGTCCGCGGTGATGGGCTCGGCGGGGCGGCCTCTCCAGGCGCTCCAGGCGCTGAGCGACATGGGCGTACGGATCGCCATCGACGACTTCGGCACCGGCTACTCGAACCTCGCGTATCTCAGCCGGCTGCCCGTCTCGGTCCTCAAGCTGGACGGCTCGTTCGTCCGCGGTTTCCGCTACGACGAGGGCGTCCATCCGAGCCCGGCCGACGAGACGATCGTGGAGGCCCTGATCCAGCTCGCGCACCGGCTGGGGCTGACGGTCACCGCGGAGTGCGTGGAGACCTCGGGCCAGGCGGCCCGGCTCCAGCGGATCGGCTGTGACACGGGGCAGGGCTGGCTCTTCTCCCGTCCGGTGGCGCCGGAACGGATCGCGGAGATGGTCGCGGTCAGCCCGAGAGACGTGTGACGACCGCTCACGCCCTGCGTAACGCCCGTACGTGACACACCGACGCGACACCCCTACGCGACGCGCGTACCCGAACGGATGGGCCCCTGGCTGGCGGGGACTCGCCATTCGTTCGGGCGGCCTTGCCGGTGATCCGGACGTTGGGTGATCGTGGAAGTGCGTCCCGGCGTCTGTCCCGCCGGGACGCTGGACCACGACCGCAGCGACTACGGGGGCGAGAGGCATGAGTTGGGCAACGGGCAAGACCGCCGGCGGGGGCGAAGGCGAGGGCGAGGGCAAGCACGCGGGGGGCAAGGATCCTGGTACGGCGAAGCCGTCGCCGGACACGGCTCAGCCCAGGCCCGGGCCGAAGCACGGCAAGTAGCGCGGTGACGGATGCCGGGCCGGGCGCGCCCCGTACAGGCGCCGTCGAGCGGGCGGCCATGCGGGGGCTGCTCGACGGGCTGCGCGGTGCCCTGGCCGGGCCGCTCGCGCCGGAGTGGGAGCGTGCGTTCTGGGCGGTTCCGCGGCACCGGTTCCTGCCGGAGAGGGTCTGGGTCGACGACGATCTGACGGCCTGTAGCCGAGGCGCGGCGCCGGACCACTGGCTCCGCGCCGCGTACGCGAACGGGCCGGTGGTGACGCAGATCAATGACGGCCGGGATCCGGGCGACGGCGAGCGCCGGGCCTCGTCCTCGGCGTCGGCACCGTCGATCGTCTTCCGTATGCTGCGCCTGCTGGCGGTGGAGGACGGCCATCGCGTGCTGGAGATCGGCACCGGGACCGGCTGGAACGCCGGGCTGCTGGCGCATCGGCTGGGCAGCGAGCGCGTGACCTCCGTCGAGCTGGATCCCCGGCTCAGCGCGCGGGCCGGGCGTCATCTTCGCGAGGCCGGCCTGGAGCCCCGGATCGTCACCGGTGACGGCACAGCTGGGTACGCGCCCGGCGCTCCGTACGACCGGGTCGTCGCCACCTGCTCCGTACGGCGGGTGCCGCGCGCCTGGCTGGAGCAGACCCGGCCGGGCGGGGTGATCCTGACGCCCTGGGAATCGCCCTGGCTCTGCTTCGGGCTGCTGCGGCTCACCGTCCGGGACGACGGCAGCGCGTCCGGCAGGTTCTCGCCGCACTCCGCGTTCATGCTCATCCGCAACCAGCGCACGGACCTGCGGATCTACCGCGATGTCGTGGAGGACGACCAGATACCGGAGCGGTCCGCCACGGAGCTGTGCCCCTGGGCGCTGGCGGGCGACGACCCGGCCGCGCGCTTCGCCATCGGGCTGCGGCTCCCGGACATCTGGCGCGTCTGGCACGACAACCCGGATGTGCATGGCGTGGCGTCCAGGCTCTGGCTCGCCACCACCGACACCACGTCCTGGGCGGCCGTCGACTGGGACGGCCGGACGGACAAGCGGCTCACGGTCTGGCAGTACGGCCCCCGCCGGCTGTGGGACGAGGTCGAGGCCACGTACCGGTGGTGGCTCGGGGCCGGGAGTCCAGGCCCGGAGCGCTTCGGTCTGACCGTCACCCCCGACGGCCGGCAGACACCGTGGCTCCACACCCCGGCCGGGGTGCTCACGTCGGGGGCGGACACGACGTAGTCACCACAGCGGTGCTCACGTCGTGTCCGCCCCCGGAGCCCCCGGACCGTGTCAGGTCCCGAAGTGTGTTCGGTGCCCGATCGTCAGGCGGGCAGGCCGTACGCGTCCGCGATCAGCTCGTAGCTGCGCAGCCGCTCCTCGCCGCTGTGCGCGTGACTGGTGATCATCAACTCGTCGGCGCCCGTACGCTTCTGGAGGTCGTTGAGGCCGTCGCGGACCGTGTCCGGGGTGCCGTGCACGATATTGACCAGCCAGTTGTCCACGAACTCCTGCTCCATCGAGCTGAACCGGTACGCCTCGGCCTCCTCCGGTGTCGGGACGAGCCCCGGCCGGCCGGTGCGCAGCTGGACCATGGAGAGGGCGCCGGTCATGACCTGGCGGCGGGCCTCGCGCTCGCTGTCGGAAGCCAGGGCCGAGACGCCGATCAGCGCGTACGGGGCATCGAGGACCGCGGAGGGGCGGAAGGACTCCCGGTACAGATCGAGCGCCGGGATGGTGTTCTGCGCCGAGAAGTGGTGGGCGAAGGCGAAGGGCAGCCCCAGCACCGCGGCCAGCCTGGCGCTGAAGCCGGAGGAGCCGAGCAGCCAGATCGGCGGCCGGCCGGCTGGGCCCTGGACCGGGCCCGGTACCGCGTGGATACGGGAATACGGGTGGCCGTCCGGGAAGTCGTCGTCCAGGAACCGGGTCAGCTCGGCGAGCTGCTGCGGGAAGTCGTCGGCGCCTTCGTTCAGCCGGTCGGAGCGGCGCAGCGCGGCGGCCGTCGCCCCGTCGGTGCCGGGCGCGCGGCCCAGGCCCAGATCGACCCGGCCCGGGGCAAGCGCCTCCACCGTGCCGAACTGCTCGGCGATCACCAGCGGAGCGTGGTTGGGCAGCATCACACCGCCCGAGCCGAGCCGGATGCGCTCGGTGTGGGCGGCGAGATGGGCGAGGATCACGGCCGGGGAGGACGAGGCGACGCCCGGCATGGAGTGGTGCTCGGCGACCCAGTGCCGGTGGTAACCCCTGCGCTCGGCGAGCTTCGCGAGCGCGACGCTCGTCCGGAGCGACCGGGTGGCCGTGGAGCCGTTGCCCACCGTGACCAGATCCAGTACCGAGAGGGGTACGGGCGCGGTGCCGTGCGCCGTGCCCCTGATGCCGTCCGTCGTGCCTCGGCTCGCGTCGTCCACCGGTCAGACCCTCCTGCGTATCGAATACGTACGGAAGGGCTACAACAGGAGGCTATCTCCGTTTATTCCCGCGCCGGGCTCGGGATTCCCGGGCCGGGTCCCGCGCATTCCCGAGCCGTCAGCGCGGAGCCTCGTACTCGCGGCCTTCGAACAGCTTCCCCAGCCGGGGCCCCCACGCCCTGCGCCGCGCGAGCCGCAGCCCCTCCCAGACCGTCACCTGGTTCGCGGTGAGGACCGGCTTGCCAAGGGTCTCCTCCAGCTCGGGCAGATACGCGATCGTGTGCAGGGCCGTGTCCGGGAGCAGAACGACCTCCGCGTCCGGATGATCGCCCGCGCGGGCCAGTTCGAGGACCTGCTCCCGCTCCCAGGTGCCGACCTCGGCCGCGGTGATGATGCCGCTCGCCCGGTCCGAGACGACCTCGATCCCGGCCGCCTTGAGGAAGGCGGCGAAGTACGCGGTGACATCCGCCGGATAGGTGGCGGCGATGGCGACCCGTGCGGCGCCCAGCGCGCGTACGGCGTGGGCGAAGGCGAACGAGGTGCTCGACGCCGGCAGTCCGGCGGCGGTGGCCAGGGCGCGGGTCTGCTCATGGGCGCCCTGCCACCCGTAGATGAAGCTTCCGCTGGTACAGGCCCAGACCACGGACTCGGCACCGGCGAGGCGCAGCTCCTCCACCCCCTCGGCGAGCCGTTCATCCGCCCCCATCCGGAGCAGCGCGTCGACGCGGTGGGCGTCCTCGCCGATATCGGTGTGGACGACGGGCAGCCTGATGTCGCTGCCGAACATCATCTCGATGCGGGGGTAGTCGTCCTCGGCCGAATGCCCGGGGTAGAGGAGTCCGATGGTGGTCATGTCCATCCTTCCGTATCTTCCGGCAGCGGCTCCGCCGACGGGGCGGCCTGCCCCTGCGGGGCGACCCCGACCGGGCCGACCGGCCCGATCGGTGCGGCCGGTGAGACGGGCGCGACCGGCGGCAAGGGCTCCACCGGCGGCAGCGTCGGGACCTCGTGCGTCGACGGCCGGTCGAGCAGCAGTGCCTGGTACGGCCCGACGGCGTGCGCCCCGAGCCTGCGCAATGCCGCCCACATCGTCACCTGGTTGGCGGACAGGACGGGCATCCTCAGCTCGGCCTCCAGCTGCGGAATCGCGTCGTACGTCGGCAGATTCGTACAGCTGATGAAGAGCGCGTCGGCCGCCCCTACGACGGCCTGCCGCGCCATGTCCACGACCGAGCGGTACGGCACCTTCCAGATGTGCCGGGTCAGCCCCAGAAAAGCGCGACCCGTCACAGTTACCCCGACCTCGCCCAGATAGTCCTCCAGCGACTGGGTGACCGACTCCGTATAGGGCGTGACCAGCGCGATACGGCCGACTCCCAGCTCCTCCAGCGCCTCGACCAGGGCGCCGGAGGTGGTGAGCGAGGGGACCTCACCGGCGCGGTTCATCGCCTCGCACATGGCGCGCTCTCCGGCCGCGCCGCCGACGAAACTGCCGGAGGTGCAGGCGTAGGCGATG
This sequence comes from Streptomyces sp. NPDC056835, assembly GCF_042789485.1. NCBI lineage: Bacteria > Bacillati > Actinomycetota > Actinomycetes > Kitasatosporales > Streptomycetaceae > Streptomyces > Streptomyces sp. NPDC056835. The sequence goes on along the minus strand of NZ_JBHUBB010000016.1, from coordinate 74,659 downwards.
ACCTCGGGCTCCGAGGCGCCGAGCGCCCTGACCGCCTCGCCCAGGGTCTCGTGCTCGCTGACCAGCCGGGCGAGGTCGAGGGAGACCTCGACCGGCACGTACGGCGTACGGGTGACGCGCAGGGAAATGTCGTCCGGCACCCACCGCCACAGCTCACGGTCGAGTGCGAAATCGAAGGGAGCCACCACGCCGACACCACGCTGCGGCTCCGGACCACCCAGAAAGGAGACTTCCATGGCATTGCCCCCTTATCGGGTATCAGGCTCTTGTTGACGACGGTAGGAGCAAGGTGCGAGCGTGGTCAATCAGCCCATCTCAGACGTTGCACGGAATTTTCCCGAGGGAAATCCCGAGGGAACCCCGCCCGGCCCGATCCTCGGCAGACTCCCGCCCGGTAGACGACGGTTTCCCGCCCGGTACCCAGCGGATTCCCGCCCCGTACCCAGCGGATCCCCGCCCGGTACCCGGCGGACTCCCACCCGGTACTCGGGCGAGCCCGCCGGCGGTCCGGCCCCGGCAGAAGGGCTCCTCCTCATGCCAGCACCCACGCTCCTCGTCCTGGAAGCGGACCCTCCGCCACGGTTGGGCCGACTCACCGGCAAGGCACGGATCCGCTCCGTCGACGAAGCCGCTCTCGCGGCCGAACTCCCAGCCGCGGACGCCCTGCTGGTCTGGGACTTCACCTCCGACGCGGTACGGAACGCCTGGCCGGGCGAAGGGCCGCGGCCCCGCTGGGTGCACACCGCGAGCGCCGGGGTCGACCGGCTGCTCTGCCCCGAGCTGGTCGCCTCCGACACGGTCGTGACCAATGCCCGGGGCATCTTCGAGGGGCCGATCGCCGAGTATGTGGCGGGGCTGGTGCTCGCCATGGCGAAGGATCTCCCCGGCACGCTGGAGCTCCAGCGCCAGCGCCGCTGGCGCCATCGCGAGGGCCTTCAGGTCGCGGGCAGCCGGGCGGTCGTGATCGGCGCGGGCCCGATCGGCCGGGCCGTGGCCGGGACGCTGCGGGCGCTGGGCGTGACGGTGGCCGTCACCGGCCGTACGGCACGCCCCGGCGTGCACGCCGCCGACCAGCTGGACCGGCTGGTGATCCGGGCCGACTGGGTGATCTCAGCGGCGCCGCTCACGGACGCCACACGCGGCATGTTCGACGCACGGCTCTTCGGTCTGATGCAGCCCTCCGCCCGCTTCATCAATGTGGGCCGCGGTCAGCTCGTGGTGGAGGACGATCTCGTCGCGGCGGTGTCCAAGCGGTGGATCGCGGGGGCGGCGCTCGATGTCTTCGCGCGGGAGCCGCTGGACGCGCACGACAGGCTCTGGGATGTCCCCGGTCTGATCATCTCCCCGCATATGAGCGGGGACACGGTCGGCTGGCGCGACCGGCTGGGTGAGCAGTTCGTGGATCTTTATGAACTTTGGGCCGCCGGAAAGCCTCTGCCGAACGTGGTGGACAAGAAACGTGGGTACGTCCCCATGCATGACTGATCTCACGACCGACCCCACGCGCCTCACCGACCTCACCGCACGCCGGCTCCTGGCCGGCTACGAGAGGGGCGATTTCTCGCCGCTCGATGTGACCCGTGCCGTACTGGACCGGATCGAAGTGGTGCAGCCGCTGGTCAACGCCTTCGTACGGGTGGACGCCGAGGCGGCGCTCGCCCAGGCGGAGGCGTCCACCGCCCGCTGGCGCGGGAGAGAACCGCGGGGGCTGCTCGACGGGGTGCCGGTCTCGGTGAAGGACATCTTCCTCCAGCGCGGCAGCCCCACCCTGCGCGGCTCCCGGACCGTACGGGCCGAGGGTGCCTGGGACGAGGACGCGCCGGCGGTGGCGCGGCTGCGGGAGCACGGCGCGGTCCTCATCGGCAAGACCACCACCCCGGAATTCGGCTGGAAGGGGGTCACCGACTCACCGCTGAGCGGGGTGACCCGCAATCCGTACGATCCGTCCCGGACGTCGGGCGGGTCCAGCGGCGGCAGCGCGGCGGCCGTGGCGCTGGGCGCGGGCCCGCTCTCCATCGGTACGGACGGCGGCGGCTCGGTCCGTATCCCGGCCTCCTTCTGCGGGATCTTCGGGTTCAAGCCGACGTACGGCCGGGTGCCGCTCTATCCGTCCAGCCCGTTCGGCACGCTCGCGCACGCCGGGCCGATGGCCCGGGACGCGGCGGACGCCGCGCTGCTGATGGATGTGATCAGCGGCGCCGACTGGCGGGACTGGTCGCAGCTCGCCCCCGCGCCGAGTCTTTCCGCCGCGCTGACGGAGGGCGCGGGGGGCACAGGTGGTACGGGCGGCACGGGTGGCGTCAAGGGGCTGCGGATCGCGTACTCCGCGACCTTCGGCAATCAGGTCCCGGTGCGCCCGGAGGTGGCCTCGGCCGTACGGCGCGCGGTGAGCCGGCTCGCCGAGCTGGGCGCGTATATCGAGGAGGCCGATCCGGACATCACGGATCCGGTGGAGGCCTTCCACACCCTGTGGTTCAGCGGCGCGGCCCGGCTGGTGGAGCCGTTCGGCGCCGAGCAGCGGGAGCTGCTGGACCCGGGGCTGCGGGAGATCGTCGCGGTCGGTGAGCGCTACAGCGCGCTGGACTATCTGGCCGCGGTCGACGCGCGGATGGAGCTGGGCAGGCGCTTCGGCCGGTTCCACGAGTCGTACGACCTGCTGGTCACGCCGACGCTGCCGATCACGGCGTTCGAGGCGGGCCGGGAGACGCCGCGGGGCTCTGGCCAGCGGCGCTGGACGGGGTGGACGCCGTTCACGTACCCGTTCAATCTGACGCAGCAGCCCGCCGCGAGCGTGCCGTGCGGGGTGGACGGGGACGGGCTGCCGATCGGCGTGCAGCTGGTCGCCGCCCGGCACGCGGACGCGCTGGTGCTGCGCGCCGCGCACGCGCTGTACGAGTCGGGGGCCGCGCCCGGCCTTCCCGGCCCGGGGTCGCCCGGCCTTCCCGGGGCGGCGTCTACTCCCGCCGGAAACTGAGCGTTTCGCCGATGGCGCCCGCGCGCCACAGGTCCTGGCAGGCCTCGGCCATCCGGTCGAGGCCGTCCACCACCGTTCCCCAGACGATGCCCGGGATCCAGCCCATGTCCCCGTTGATGAGGAGATTGTTGCGCTCGTAGAAGAGCGCCAGGTCCACGACGGTGCGCCGGCCGCGCACCGTCTTCTCGTCGTAGCCGTACGACGACGTGCCCAGCTCCGTGTCGGAGAAGGTGAAGTAGCAGAGGTCCCCGGGGATCGGGGTCACGGTCGGATTCTCCAGCGGTGGTTCCTCGGCGGCGAAGGCCGGAAAGAGCGCGTAGATCTCATTGCGCGCGTACTTCGCGTGATACACGTCCGAGCCCAGCGGCAGCGCCTCCCATACCGCCGCGCAGGTCACCGGAGCCCGGTCGTCCAGGAGTTTCGCGGTGCAGCGCACCCCGCGCTTGTCGAGCGACACAGTCACAAATCGGTCGGCCATGACCCCATGGTCCTCATCTGATCCACTGAGTCAAGGGCACCCGACCGGACGCGGGACGATCTCAAGATCGGCTCGAATCGATGTGCATAACCCGTATGGAGTCGGGTAGCCGCGCGCCCATGGCTTCACCACCAGAGCACGACAAGGAAAGAACCGCGAAACGCCCTATAGGCCGCCGGTCCCTTCTGCTGGGTACGGCGGCGCTGGGCGCCGCCGTGACGCTGGGCGCCGCCGGCTGCGGCAGGATTCCCTCCGGTGACACGCTCGCCCGGCTGAAATCGCAGCGCACGGTGCGGCTCGGTATCGCGGGCGAGGCACCGTACGGATTCATCGACGACCAGGGCGATTTCACCGGTGAGGCGGTGGAACTGGCGAAGGTGATCTTCAAGCGGCTCGGTATCGGTTCCGTACAGCCCGTGGCCACCGATTTCTCCTCGCTGATACCCGGCCTCAACTCACAGCAGTTCGATGTCGTCTCGGCCGGGATGTACATCAACAAGGAGCGCTGCGCGCAGGTCATCTTCGCCGATCCCGAGTACCAGATGCTCGACTCGTTCATCGTGCGCAAGGGCAACCCCAAAGGGCTGCACTCGTATCAGGACGTGGTACGGACCAAGGCGAAGATCGCCACCGGCACCGGCTACGCGGAAATCGACTACGCGATATCCGCCGGGGTCCCGGAGAAGGAACTCGTCATCCTCCAGGATCCGGTCGCGGGGCTGAACGCGGTCGAGTCCGGCCGGGTGGACGTATTCGCGGGCACCGCGCTCACCGGCCGCGATGTGGTGAAGAAGAGCAAAAAGGCGGAGGCCACGAAGCCGTTCGCGCCGATCGTGGACGGAAAGAAGAAGATCGACGGCGGCGGATTCGCCTTCCGCCCCACGGATTCCGCTCTCCGGGACGCCTTCAATGTCGAGATCCACAAGATGAAGAAGAGCGGCGAGCTGTTCCGCGTCCTCAAGCCGTTCGGCTTCACGGAGGCGGAGATGACCACCCTGACCGCAGAGGAGCTGTGCGCATGACAGCCGGCCTCTGGACCCACTGGGTGCTGCCCGGTATCTGGATCACGATCCAGCTCACGCTGTACAGCGCCGCGCTCGCGACCGCCGTGGCCTTCACCGTCGGTACGGCCCGTACGCACAGCTCGCGCTTCGTCCGATTCCTCGCGGGCCTGTACACCGAGATCTTCCGCGGCACCTCGGCACTGGTGCTGATGTTCTGGCTGTTCTTCGTCATGCCGGGCCTGTTCGGCTGGGCCCTGGTCCCGATGTGGGCCGCCGTACTGGCGCTGGGCCTGTCGTACGGGGCGTACGGCGCCGAGGTCGTACGCGGCGCCCTGAACTCCGTGGCGCCCGCGCAGCGCGAGGCCGGCATCGCGCTGAACTTCTCCCCCTGGCAGCGCATGCGGCTGGTCCTGCTGCCCCAGGCGGTCCCGGAGATGATCCCGCCGTTCTGCAACCTCCTCATCGAGCTGCTGAAGGGCACCGCTCTGGTCTCCCTGCTCGGCGTCGCCGATGTGTCCTTCGCCGCCTATCTGGTGCGGCTGGCGACTCAGGAGAGCGCGCAGATCTACTCGGTGACGCTGGTGATCTATTTCGTACTCGCGTTCGTCCTGGCCCGTGGAATGCGGGCACTTGAGCGCAGGACCAAGGCCGGGATCGGCATCACGGCGACACCGGGAGGCACCCGATGAACAACTGGGACTGGTCCGCCGTCGCGGACTTCATGCCACGCTTCTGGGACGGCCTGCTCCTCACCCTCCAGGTGCTGGTGCTCGGCTCGCTGCTCTCCTTCACGCTCGGTCTGGTCTGGGCGATCGGTTTCCGGGCGCCGACACGTTTCGTCCGGTGGCCGGTCAATGCCATCACCGAGTTCATCAGGAACACTCCGCTGCTCGTGCAGCTGTTTTTCTTCTTCTTCGTCCTGCCCGAATGGGGTGTGCAGTTCTCCGGGCTGACCACCGGCACGATCGCGATCGGTCTGCACTATTCGACGTACACCGCCCAGGTCTACCGCGCCGGTATCGACGCGGTGCCGCTCGGGCAGTGGGAGGCGGCCACCGCGCTCAGCCTGCCGGCCGGCCGTACCTGGACGGCGGTGATCCTGCCGCAGGCGATCCGGCGGATCGTGCCCGCGCTGGGCAATTACGTCATATCGATGCTGAAGGACACGCCCCTGCTCGCCGGGATCAGTGTGCTGGAAATGCTCCAGCAGTCCCGGCTGGAGAGCGCGGCCACCTTCCAGTACACCGAACCGCTGACCGTGGTCGGTGTCGCCTTCATTCTCATCGCCTACCCGGCTTCTCTTCTCATGCGAGCCCTGGAGCGTCGTCTTGTCCGCTGACATATCCACCCCCGAAATCACCGATCCGAAAACCATCGATCCGGCGGGCGAGCTGATCCGTTTCGAGAATGTCACCAAGCGGTTCGGAAAGAACACCGTGCTGGACAATCTCTGTTTCTCCGTGCGGCCCGGAAAGCATGTGACCCTGATCGGCCCGTCCGGCTCCGGCAAGACGACGATCCTGCGGCTGCTGATGACCCTGGTCAAGCCGGACGAGGGCGTCATCACCGTCAATGGCGACAAACTTTTCCCCGCCGACAACAAGCATGTCCGTGAAGCGCGCAAGAACATCGGCATGGTCTTCCAGCAGTTCAATCTCTTCCCCAATATGAACGTCCTGCGCAATGTCACCGAGGCCCCGGTCAAGGTGCTGGGGCTGAGCAAGGACGAGGCGGAGGAGCGCGGCCGTGAACTGCTCGATCTGGTCGGACTCGGCGACCGCTGCGCGGCGAAGCCGACCCAGCTCTCGGGCGGCCAGCAGCAGCGGGTGGCGATCGCCCGCGCGCTGGCCATGCGTCCGAAGATCCTGCTGCTCGACGAGGTCACCTCGGCGCTCGACCCCGAGCTGGTCGCGGGCGTACTCGACGTGCTCAGGGACATCGCCCGCACCACGGACATCACGATGCTCTGTGTGACCCACGAGATGAACTTCGCCAGGGACATCTCCGACGACGTCCTGATGTTCGACGCCGGCAAGGTCATCGAATCGGGCCCGCCGGAGAAGATCTTCTCCGAGCCGGAGCACGAACGTACGCGCGAGTTCCTGGGCGCGGTGCTCTGACCTCGCGTCCCTGCTGAGTAGTATTCCGCTGGCATATGCCAGAGCGATACATCCCAGCCCAGAGCGCCGGCCCGCCCGCCCCTTATGGGTAACCGCCGCCCCGGTAAAGGCTCTTGACGGCTATCGTGGTGTGTGAGCTTGCGGTCACAACCTGCTGGGGGGAACCGTGGTGCTGAAGCCGGAGCCGACGGCGCCGTTCCATTCGGTGCGGTACGCGCTGCGTGTCCTGGAGGCCGTGTCCAAGTACGGCGGCGGGGTGACCGAGGCCCGGATAGCCCAGGAGAGCGGGCTGCCGGCCGGTCATCTGACTCCCCTGCTCTCCCTGCTGCGCCGCGAGGGATACGTGGAGCAGGTCACGGACGGCGCGTATGTGATCGGCGACTCGCTGGCGCTGCTCGGCTCCGGCGCGGCCCGGCAGCCGGCCCTGGAGGACAGGCTGCAGAGCACGCTGGACGAGCTGCGCGACTCGGTCGGGGCGGCCGTCTATCTCAGCCGCTACATAGACGGTGAGATCAAGGTCACTCAGGTCGCCGACGGCCCGCTGACGCCCGCGGTCAATGAGTACGTGGACTTCCGCGCCACCGCCCACGCCAGCGCGATCGGCAAGTGTCTGCTGACCCAGCTGGACAGGGACGGCCGCCGGGACCATCTGGACCGCCACAAGATCGCCCGGTTCACCTCCCGGACGATCACCAGCGAGCGGCTGCTGTTCTCCCGGCTGGACAGCCAGGCGCCGACGGTACCGGTGCTCGATCTCCAGGAGTACGCGCTGGGGACGGTCTGCGCCGCGGTCCCGCTGACGGCGGGCTCCACCGTGGGCTGTCTGGCGCTGTCGTTGCCGGTCGAGCACGCCCACCGGCTGCGGGTGGCGGCGGAGACCCTGAACCGCGGGGCGGCGCCGCTGGCCCTCTCGCTGACGATCTAGGTGTATTGACCCGCGTGCCTCTCCCGGCAGGCGGTGGTTCTGAGCACCCCGGACCACCGGGTATTATTTTCGAGTCAGCGGGCGCCGCTAGCTCAGTTGGTTAGAGCAGCTGACTCTTAATCAGCGGGTCCGGGGTTCGAGTCCCTGGCGGCGCACAGACACGGGAAGGCCCCTCGCGAAAGCGGGGGGCCTTCCCGCTTTCAAGATCCTCAGGCCACGGACCTCGAACCGTCCACCATCGGGCTCACGCCGAAGATGTCGACCGCGTGGTAGTACGTCCACGCCAGCCCGTCGCAGGACGTCTTCGTGGCGCCCGAGTACCCCGAGCACACCCGCTTCAGGTCCGCGTAGAACGCGGAGTCGAGGCGTGCCTTGTTCGCCGGGAACTGACCGGCCGCCTTGTAGTTGCGGTAGCCGAAGTCGTGACGGGCACAGGCGGTCTGGAACGGGAACCCGAAGGGGTTGTCCGGGGAGGACGAGCAGTAGTCCGTGGACCAGTCGAAGCCATAGGCCGACCACGCGCCCTGGTTCCCCCGGGCCGAGACCCAGGAGTTGTAGCTGGCGGCGGACTCCTGGGTCCAGCCGCTGAGGACCTGCGGCTTGTCGGCCGGGGCGGCGGCGGCCTGAGAGGCCGTCACCAGGGAGGCGGCGAGGGCGAGTACGGCTGAGGCGAGCGGAAGTGCCAGACGTCGACGCATGACGGTGATCCTCCGGGCGAGGTATGGGGGGACATGGGGGGACAGACGCTCCGCGACCGGGTGGGCACGGAGCGTCCATAGCGTGAGCGGCGCGGCTGTCGCATGGGTCTACGCGCGATGACCGACGCGGGAATGGTCCCCCAAATCCCGGCGTCGGCAAACCCCCTGGGCGGCGAACTCCCGGCGGACGGAGTCCAGTTGACGCTTCCGTCCCCCGTTGACCGATCTGCGCCCAGGCCGCTGGGGCGGACGGGACGTCCGAACCAGGACGTGCTGCGAGAGCCCCGGAAAGCCCCGGCCGGCTCGCGACGCCCTGCGGGCGCACGGCGCTAATTCCGCGACACGCCCTCGTCGACTCCCTTGAGCAGGCAGGGGATTTCGACCCGCAGGACGGTCGGGCCGCCGGCCGGGCTGGACAGCGAGAGCCTGCCGTCCAGTACGGAGACGCGGTCGGCCAGTCCGGTCAGTCCGCTTCCCCCGCCCGCGCGGGCGCCGCCGTCACCGTCGTCCGCTATCTCCAGCACCAGCCGCCCGTCGCCATACCCGCCCGAGACGGTGACACGGCTCGCCCCGCTGTGCCTGCCCGCGTTCGCCAGCGCCTCGCACACCACGAAGTACGCGGTGGCCTCCACCGCGTCGGAGAACCGCCGGGCCCCTTCGATCCGTACGTCCACCGGCAGCGCCGAGCGGTCCGCCACGTCCGCGACAGCCGCCGCGAGTCCGTAGTCGGTGAGGACCTTGGGGTGTATGCCCCGGATCAGTTCGCGCAGCTCCGCCAGCGCCTCGCCGGCCTCCTGGTGCGCCGCGTCGATACGGTCGGCGACCGGGCCCGGCGGGGCGTCCAGCCGGGCCAGACCGAGTGTCATGGTCAGCGCGACCAGCCGCTGCTGTGCACCGTCGTGCAGATCTCGTTCGATCCGGCGCCGCTCCGCCTCGAAGGCGTCCACCAACCGCACCCGGGAGCTGGTCAGTTCGGTGACCCGTCGGCCCAGCGCGGTTTCCCGGGGCGCTATCAGGATCCGGGTCAGCTCGGCGCGGGCGCCGGCCAGCACGCCCAGCGCGTAGCAGCAGACGGCGAGGAAGAGCAGCCCGAGCACGGCGAACACGCACGCCATGGGCCAGGAGGTGACCGTCCACACCTTGACGACCTTCACCTCCTCGCCTTCCCCCACGGTGGCCAGCAGGACCGGTGTGGCGACCATGGCGAGCGGCAGCAGCAGACAGAGGACGACGGCGATCGCGTCGAGCGGCCACAGCACCAGGGCGAGGAGCACGGCGTACCCCAGTTCCCGCCAGGTCGACCGCTCCTGGAAGCGGGTCCGCAGCCAGGGCCACAGCCCCGGTTCGGCCGGCCGCCGGTGCGGATCGGCGGCGGGCCGCTCATCGATCAGCCGCGTCCTGAACCGCTCCAGCCGGGCCACCGGCAGCCCGCCGAGCGCCGCCAGGGCGAGGAGCGGCAGCCCGATCAGTACGAGGGAGAGCACCCCGCCGACGGCGACGACGGCCACCGCCACCAGCAGCACGGCGATCCCGGCCGGTACGCCGCTGACCAGATACGCCGCCGCGCGCCACGGCCAGGGCGAGAGCGGGAAGTCCGGCCGGGCCAGGGCCTGCCACAGGGTGCGGGTGCGGGAGCGGGAGTGCATGGGAGGACCGTAGAAGGCGAACCGGACAACGGGCCATCCATGCAGACGGAGTATCCGGGGTAGTGCCTGCCCTACCCCAGGACTACGTCCTGCACTGGTGTGCCGGGCGGCGCGCGACGGTGGAATTGTCCCATGACTCACGACATGGCCGACGACACACATCGCGACAGACGCGACGCGCACCGCGACGCACACCGCGATGTGCACGGCGACGCGCTCGGCGACGCGCTCGGCGACGCGCTCGGCGACGCGATTCAACTGCGCTCCGTACGCAGGATCCACGGATCGGGGGACAGCGCCGTCGCCGCCCTCGACGAGGTCTCCCTCTCCTTCCCCCGCGGCACCTTCACCGCCGTGATGGGCCCCTCCGGCTCCGGCAAGTCGACGCTGCTCCAGTGCGCGGCCGGTCTCGACCGGCCCACCTCGGGGTCCGTGTCCATCGGCGGGACCGAACTGACGGAGCTGACCGAGAGGAGACTGACCCTGCTGCGCCGCGACCGTGTCGGCTTCGTCTTCCAGTCCTTCAATCTGCTGCCCGCGCTGACGGCCGAGCAGAACGTGGCGCTGCCGCTGCGGCTCGCGGGGCGCGGGATCTCGCGGGCCCGGGTACGGGACGTACTGGACCGCGTCGGTCTGGCCGACCGCGCCAAGCACCGGCCCTCCGAGCTGTCGGGCGGCCAGCAGCAGCGGGTCGCGCTCGCCCGCGCCCTGATCACCCGCCCCGAGGTGCTGTTCGCCGACGAGCCGACCGGGGCGCTGGACTCACGGACCGGCCGTGAGGTGCTGGCCATGCTGCGCTCCCTGGCGGACCGGGACGGCGGCACGATCGTGATGGTCACCCATGACCCGGTCGCCGCCTCGTACGCCGATCGCGTCGTCTTCCTGGTCGACGGACGGGTCAGCGGCGAGCTGCCGGCGCCGTCCGCCGAGGAGATCTCCGCCCGGATGACCGCGCTGGAGGCCGTGCCGTGCTGAGCGTCGCCCTGCGTACACTGCGCAGCCGCTGGGCCACCTTCGTCGGCGGTTTCGTCGCGCTCTCCTTGGGCGTCGGGCTGATCGCGACCATGGGGCTCGCCCTGGCCGCGAGTCTGGACGCGCCCGAGCGCCGCCCCGAGCGGTTCGCCGGGGCCCCGGTCGTGGTGAAGGGCGCGGACACCCTGCGCGTACCGACCCGGATCGGGGACCGGGTCGCGAAGCTGGACAGTCCGCGTCCCGTACCGCCGTCCCTGGCACGGGAGTTGGCGGCACTGGGCCGTACGGTCGAGGACCGTACGTTCCCGGTACGGGCCGCGGGCGGTCCGGCCGGGCTGGTGGGGCATCCCTGGTCCACGGCCGCCTTCGCGCCGTACCGCGTCGAGACGGGCCGGGCGCCGAGGGCGGCGGACGAGGCCGTGGCCACCGGCGACTGGACCGCGCCGGGCCGACGGGTGCGTACCGACCGGGGGACGGTGACGATCGTCGGTACGGTCCGGGATCTCGGCTTCGAGCGGGCGCTCTTCTACACCGACGAGCGCGCGGCCCAGCTGTCGCCGCGAGTGGACCAGTTGGTGGTGGACGCCGATCCACGGGCGGTACGGGCGAAGGTGGCGGGCTCGGCGGACGCGGCGGGCGTACGGGTGCTCACGGGCGCCGGCAGGAAGGACGCCGACGCCGATCCGGAGCGCGACAGCGAGGCCCTGGTCGCGGTGAACGCGATGCTCGGCACGGCGGCCGGAGTCACCGGTTTCGTCTCGGTGTTCGTGGTCGCGTCGACGTTCGCCTTCGCTGTCGCGCAACGGCGCCGGGAGTTCGGGCTGCTGCGCACGGCCGGCGCCACCCCCGGCCAGATCCGGCGCATGGTGCTGACGGAGGCGATGGTGGTGGGGGTGGCCGCTTCGGCGGCGGGCTGCGCGCTGGGCGCGCGGGGAGCGCCCCTGCTGGCGGCGTGGCTGGTGGACGGCGGGCTCGCGCCGCGCTGGTTCGCCATCGGGTCGTACACCTGGCCCTACCAACTGGCCTTCTTGACCGGTCTGTTCGTGGCGCTCTCGGGTGCGGTGGCCGCGTCGCGGCGGGCCGGGAGGACGGGGCCCATGGAGGCGCTGCGTGACGCGGCGGTGGACACCGGGACCATGACCCGCGGCCGGTGGCTCTTCGGCGCGGGGCTGCTGCTGGTGGGGATCGGGCTGCCGGTCCACGCCCTGCTGACCGAGCCGGGCGGCCTGCTCGGCCGTAAGTCGTACACAAGCGGTCCGATGCCGCTGATCGTCGCGTGCGCGCTGCTCGCGCCGGTTGTGGTGCCTCCGCTCGCCCGGCTGCTCGCCTGGCTGCCCGCCCGGCTGCCGGGCGCGACCGGCCTGTTGGTACGGGAGAACGCGGCCGCCGGGGTACGGCGCACCGCGGCCGTCGCCGCGCCCGTGCTGGTGACGGTCGCGCTGACGGGCTCCCTGCTCGGTGCCACGGCGACGCTGGACGGGGCGAAGGCCGACGAGATCCGGCAGCGGACCACGGCGGATTTCGTGATCTCCGGTCCTGGCGGGGAGGCCGCGGCCGGGCAGGACTCGGGCGGACCGGCCGCGGGCGGACCTGCTGCGCGCGGACCGGGCTTGGACGCTGCGACGGTGGAGCGAATACGGCGGGTCCCCGGCGCCGTGGTCTCCCCCACCGCCGCGAGCGCCGTCCACGTACTGGAGGACGGGGTCGCGCTGATCAGGTCCGACGCCCGCGCGGCCGATCCGGCGGCCCTCGCCGCGACGGCCCGACTGCCGCTCGCCACGGGCCGGGTGACCGATCTGGACGACCGCTCGATCATCGTCACCGAGGAGTGGGAGCGGCATACGGTCGGCGAGTCCGTGGACGTATGGCGGGCGGACGGTACGCGGACCACGCTGCGGATCGCCGCCGTCATGCGCGTCGGGACCGGCGGCAACGGGGTGTACGTGACGCCGCGCAACGCCCCGGGCGCGTCCGTCGACCGGATCGACGTGAGGCTCGCGGAGGGCGCCGACGCGAGTGCCGTGGCGGCCGGTCTGCGCGCGGCGGCCGGGCGCTCGGGCGGGCAGGTGTTCACCAAGGACGCGTGGGTGGCTGCCAGTTACCCCGAGACCGACGGCAGAACGCGGACGGGGTTCCTACTGGTCCTGGGCATCGCGCTGCTCTACACCGGGATCTCCCTGGCGAACACCCTGGTCATGGCGGGTTCCGACCGGGTGCGGGAGCTGGCCGCGCTCCGGCTCGCGGGCGCCACCGTGCCTCAGGTGCTACGGCTCGTCGCGGCGGAGGCGCTGCTGGTCGTGGCGGTCGGGACCGTGCTCGGCACGCTGGTCGCCGGGGTCGGTCTGGCCGGGTTGTGGGGCGCGCTGGGCATCCTCCACGCGGGGTCCCCGCTCGTACTGCCGTGGAACGCGCTCGGCGCGGCGGCGGGCGCGTGCGCGGTGCTCGCCACGGTCTCGGCGGTGGTCCCGGCCGCGCTCTCCCTGCGCCGGCGGCCGGTGGAGTACGCGGGCGCGCGTGAGTGAGTGAAGGGATACGCGGGCGCGCGTGAATGACGCGAGCCTCGGAGAGCGCGGACCGCACGGCGGCGGACCGGGAAGAGCCGCGCTCCCCGAGGTTCCTACCGTTTCCTACTGGTTCCTACTGGTTCCTACTGGTTCCTCTGGGTCCTACTGCTGAGGCATGCCTCAGAACTGGACGTCGGAGCAGGCGTAGAACGCGTTCGACGTGTCAGCGATGGTCCAGACAGCCACGATCAGGTGCCGGCCCGACTTCGACGGCAGCGTGCCCGAGTGCGAGAGCGTCGCGGGCGGCTGCTGGTTGTTGTACGGCACCGTCAGGAACGGCTGGGAGTCGAGGGCCGCCCGGGTGACCGGTGCGTTCGAGTTCCATCCGTTCTTGGTGATGTAGTACTTGAAGTCGGTCGTGGCGTGCCGGGCGGTGAACTGCCAGCGGAAGTTGTAGCTCTGGCCGCTCGATACCTTGGTGGTGGGCCAGGCACCGCCGCGCGGGTCGTCGAGCTGCGCGAACTGGCCGAGACCGCCGGAGCAGATCTTGCCGTCGGCGGGACCGCCGGCCGGGAAGCCCTTGGGCCCCTCGACGCTCTGCGGTTCCCACTGGATGTTGCCGCAGTTGGTGACCGTGCCGTTGGCACAGAGCTTCTGGCGGCTGATGGGGGAGTCGGTGTAGCCGTGGCTGCTGGCGCTGCCGGTGGCGAGCAGGGAAACGCCCGCGACCGCGAGGCCGACCACGGCCGCGCCAATCTTCTTTCGCATGCTTCGCTCCAGAGAACGTGGGGAGTTCGGTGAGCCGTGCTGCGCGCGTGCAGGGTGAGCACATCTGCGGTCTAGACCAAGTCCTAGAGTATGGACAGAACTTGACCGTGTCCATAACAAGTACAGACAAGGTCCAGACCAATTACCGCCAGCCGGTCACCAGTTCTCCGTGGCCCCCTGACGGCCCGTGTAGAACGCGACGGTGAGGTCCTTGACCAACGCCTTGCGCTCGTAGTCGTCCAGCTCCACCAGTCCCCGCGAGGTGAGCCGGTTCACGGTGTCGTCCACCGCGTCGACCACCGAGGTCAGCACGGTGTCCCGGTGCTTGGCGTCGATCGCCGCGATCCGGCTGCGCTGCATCGCCACCGCGATCTCCGGCGCGTACTCGATCCGGGTCGGCTGCGCCGAGAAGACATCGACGCCGACCGGCCGGCACTCCGCCGACAGCATCCTGGTCAGGGAGTCGCCGACGGCCTCGGCGTTGCGCAGCGTCGGCGCCTCGTCGTGGAACGCGTCGGCCGGCAACTGCGAGAGCACCCGCGCCATCGCCGCCTCCACCTGGTCGCGCAGATATTCCTCGTGGTCCGGGACGCCGAGCGCCGCGCGTACGGTGTCCCGCACCCGCCAGACGACCAGCACGACGACCCGCAGCGCGGTGCCGTTCGAGTCGACCGCCGGCATCGGCTCGCTGCGCCAGTGCCGCAGCCGTACGTCCACTGCGCGGCGCAGCAGCAACGGGCTCACCCACAGCAGTCCCGTACGGCGCACGCTGCCCCGGTAGTCACCGAAGAGCGTCAGCACCCACGCCTGGCCGACCCGGCCCCGGCCGAGCCCGCCGAAAGCGAAGAGCACGACCGTCACCCCCAGCACGAGCAGGGCCCACCGACCGAGCCCGATGCCGTGGTACGGGCGCCACGGCAGCCCGAGCACCCTGGACGCGCTGTCCGGTACGGCACCGGTCGTCCACAGCACCACCGCGCAGGCGATGAGCGCCACGCACCCGACGAGGGCGGCGACCCAGCCGGGCAGGGCCGGCCCCGGCCGTTCGGCGAGCTTGGGGTCCGCGGGCGGCGCGGCGCGCGTCGGCACGACGGGCATGGGCGCGGGCCCTGGCACCCGGCGGACCCGGGGCTGCTCCCCGGTCCCCCACCGGCGTCCGACGACGGTGGGCCTGACGGCTTGTCCGGCGGGGTGTCCGACGAGGTCTCCGGCATCGGGGTGTCCGGTGGCTTCGAGCGCGTCGGCCTCGTCGCGGAAGAGCAGATGGACGGGGATCTCCTGAGTGCTGTCGCCCACGATGAGCGGGCTCCACCGGGGAGTACCGGCGGTACGTACGAACGGAGCGGCCCCCGCGCCGGGCGCGTGGGCACCGAAGGCCGCGAGGACCGGTCGGCCGCCGGGCGCGTCCTCTCCGACGGGGCCGGCCGCGGGACCGGTCGCCATGGGCACGCTCACGGCATCGTCGTGAACGGCATCGTCGTGAACGGGATTGTCATGAACGGCATCGTCCTTCCCGAAGAACACCGGCTCCGGTACGAGCTCCGCCGTGTCCTCGACCGACGGCTCGACCGTCGGCTCGGGCACCTGCTCGGGCACCTGCTGGGGCGCCCGCTCGGGCTGGGGGTCGGGCTCGGACGTGTGCTCAACCGGCGGCGGTGTGCGCCGTACCGTGAACACGCCCCTCAGCTCGTCCTCGTCGTTGTTCGGCCGCCAGGTCGTCGTCATCCTTGCCTCCGTCATGCGAAGAGTCGCCGCCAGGTTTCCGGACCCGGGTAGCCGTTGGCCGTGCTGCCGCGCCAGCCCTGCGCGAGCTGGAACGCCTCGACATTGCGCCGGTCGGCCTCGGTCCAGAGCCTGCCGGGACCCGAGGTGTAGTGCTTGCCGAAGCCCTTCCTCACCAGCTGCCTACCGAGCTGCTCGACGTAGGCGCTGGACTGGCCCGGCCGGAAGAACTCGACGCCCGGAAACGCCCCCGCCTTCCCCGTACCGTTCCCGTTCCCGTTCCCGTTCCCGCCGCCTTTTCCGTTCCCACCGCCGCCACTGCCGCCACCACCGCCACCGCCGCTGACGGAGCCGCCGGGGCGCACGCCCGCGTCCCCGGCCGGGATGCTCTTGCCCAGGCCCCGCACCAGCAGACGCCAGGTCCCGGGCCCCGGCCGGCCGTCCGCCTCCGCGCCGCGCCAGCCCTGCGCGAGCTGGAACGCCTGAGTGGCCCGCCGGTCCGCCTCGCCCCACTCGGGTCCGGGGCCCTGGCTGTAGAAGCGCTTGCCACCCCGCTGGATCAGCAGCCGACCGAGCCGGGTGACGTGCGCGTTGCGGGCGCCGGGCCCGAAGGAGCGCGCCCCCGGATACGCCGCCGACGCCCCGGCCCCCTTGCCCGTGGCCGAATTCGACCCCTTGCCCTCCGATACCTCGGTCAGCCCTTTGTAGCGGTACGGCACATAGCGGTCGGAATTGCTCCAGTACCCGATCGGCGTGGACTCCGAACGCGTATACGGCTTGGTCTGCTCGTAGGCCAGGTAGTAGGAGTGCGTGTAGTCGGTCCAGCCGCCGAAGAGCGTGACATGCGACCCCTTGTTGGGGTCGGCCGGATTGTGGAAGAGCAACATGTCCCCGGGCTCCAGCTCGTCCCGCGAGATCCGTACGCCGAAATCCGCCAGGCTGCCCGTCCACTCGTTGTCGAAGAGGTTCCAGGCCATCGACACATAGCCGGAGCAGTCCTGGCGATACCCGTCCGACCAGTACTTCTCCATGCTGTACGGCACCTGCTCCCGCACCCACCGCTTGGCGCGGTTGATGATGTCGGCCCGGGTGGTCGCGCGCAGCTCGCCCGGCGGCTTGCTCGTCCCGGGGCCGGGCAGTGGCCGCCCGTGCAGGGGGCCGCTGCCGCCCTGCGGGGTGGTCGGATTCGGATCGACGGAGGTGCCGGCCGCCGTACCGGGTGGCGCGGCGGCCCGTGCCGTGTCGGTGCCCGCACTCGTGGCGCCCAGGGCGACCCCCGCGGCGGTCACCAGCACCACCGCGCGCCGGGCACCGTGCGCGGCCGGATGACCACCGGCCCGTACCGGCAGCCCTCTGGCCAGATCGCGCCGGTGGTCGGCGCATCCCGCACAAGGGCAGTCGGGAGCGGGCTCGTACTCCTCGAAGACCGGGACGGTCATGCGATCCCCTCCACACTCATCAAGATCTTTGGGCGCGGTCACAAGGGCGCCGACGTGTCAACTGTCCAAACAAATCGCATTTTGACGGATCAAAGGGAAGAAAGGACAATCCGACAGGCCGCAACACCCATCAAATGGTCGGGGCCACCCAAGCCGATCGGGTAGAGTTGGCCAGGTCAGCAGGCGCCGCTAGCTCAGTTGGTTAGAGCAGCTGACTCTTAATCAGCGGGTCCAGGGTTCGAGTCCCTGGCGGCGCACGCACGGTCGAGGCCCCCTCACTTCACGTGAGGGGGCCTCGCTTGTTGTTTCACGCGCCCGCTCACGCGCCCGTTCATTCGCCTCTTCGCGCATCCGTCCACGCATCAGCGAATTCGGATACTTGGCCGGTCAACTACACAGTGTCTTCACGTCACACACCGTTGGACAGCCAACACTCCGAGCGCCCCACGAGCCCATGAAGTACCGCCTGAGCTGGGAAGTTCTTCGAAACAATACGGTGACGCCCCGCACCGCGCCGCTCACGATACGATTCCCCTCGGGGCGGATGCCCCAAGGTTCTTCACATGATCAGACTGACCCTGTGAACGCCAATGGGGCATGCGGTCCGAACAGTTGGACGCGGTACGAGGGGATGTCCCAGCGGTGGGTCCGCGGGGGGCGGGGGCCCCGTCCGCGCCCGGTGGCCATGACCGGCGTCATGCAACCGAACGGCCGCCGTTTCCTCTCCATGAGGACGGGGAGCGCAATTCACGCGTCCGGGGCGATGGTCGAGGAAGACCACTCCGGATGAATCGATCGACCTATCACGCGACGAGCGTGCGTGCGGGGGGATGGCTCATGACGTCGACGCCAGGCGGCGACCAGCGGAACGACGACGTTTCCCGGACCACCCAGCTCCGGATCCCCTCGCATCTCAGAAGGGGCGGGAGCCGGCCACGGCCGAAGAAGGACGTCCTGCCGAAGTACGACTACGAGCACTACAGTCGGCTCGCCGGGCCCCTCACCAGGCCCGACCCGGGCAAGCCGTACCGGGTCCAGTACCGTTCGCTGCTCTCCCAGGAGCCGCACCGCATCCGCGCCGCCCTGCTGCTCGGCGCGGCTCCGCTGCTCTCGCTCGGTCTCTTCGTCTGGCTGATGCAGCCGCAGCACTGGACGGAGCGCGACCCGAACCTCAAGAACGATCTCCTGCTCGTCCTCGACATCGTGATGCTCGTCTCGATCGGACTGATCGAGCTGTTCCGTACGATGAATGTCCTCTCGAACGCGCACGCGACGCTGGTGGCGCGCGACCCGATCCCGGTCGTACCCGAGGCCAATACCCGCGTCGCCTTCCTCACCTCCTTCGTACCGGGCAAGGAGCCCCTGGAGATGGTGACGAAGACGCTGGAGGCCGCGGTGAGGATCCGGCACCGCGGGCCGATGCACGTATGGCTGCTGGACGAGGGCGACGACCCCGCCGTCAAGGAGGTCTGCGCCCGCCTCGGCGTATATCACTTCTCCCGCAAGGGCGTGGCGAAGTGGAACCAGGCCAAGGGCGCGCACCGCGCGAAGACCAAGCACGGCAACTACAACGCCTGGCTGGACGCGCACGGCGACGACTACGAGTTCTTCGCCTCCGTCGACACCGACCACGTACCGATGCCCAACTACCTGGAGCGGATGCTCGGTTACTTCCGCGACCCGGACGTCGGCTTCGTCATCGGCCCGCAGGTCTACGGCAACTACGACACCTTCGTCACCAAGGCCGCCGAGTCGCAGCAGTTCCTCTTCCACGCGCTCATCCAGCGCGCGGGCAACCGCTACGGCGCCCCCATGTTCGTCGGGACGAGCAACGCCGTCCGGATCAGGGCACTCAAGCAGATCGGCGGTCTGTACGACTCGATCACCGAGGACATGGCGACGGGCTTCGAGATGCACCGCGCCAGAAACCCGCGGACCGGCAAGAAGTGGCGCTCGGTCTACACCCCGGACGTGCTGGCCGTGGGCGAGGGCCCGACCGCCTGGACCGACTTCTTCACCCAGCAGCTGCGCTGGTCCCGGGGTACGTACGAGACGATCCTCAAGCAGTACTGGCGCGGGTACGGCACGCTGCCGCCCGGCAAGCTCTTCAACTACACGATGATGATCATCTTCTACCCGATGTCGGCGCTCAACTGGATCCTGGCGGCGCTGAGTTGCGCGCTGTTCCTGGGGATGGGCGCCTCGGGTGTACAGATCGACCCGGCGATCTGGATGATGCTGTACGGCAACGCCTCGGCCCTCCAGATCGGCCTCTACATCTGGAACCGCCGGCACAATGTCTCGCCGCACGAGCCCGAGGGCTCCGGCGGTCTGGCCGGTATGGCGATGTCCGCGATGTCCGCGCCGCTGTACGCCCGGTCCCTGATGGACGCGGTCCTGCGGCGCAAGAGCAGCTTCGTGGTGACGCCCAAGGGCGACTCGTCCAGCCCGGACACGCTCTTCGGCACGTTCCGGATCCATCTCTTCTTCATCCTGATCTTCGGCGGATCGCTGGTCACGTCCTTCTTCCTCGGACACGACCATCCGGCGATGATCACGTGGGCGACTCTGGCCATGCTGATCACGGCGGCGCCGATCATCGCCTGGCGCCTGGGGATGCGCGAGGAGAAGAAGAAGCGACGGGGCAAGCGGGGACAGCGGGGTACGCACCGGGGTGGCAGCGGGGGCGGTCACGCGCGGCCGGCGGGCGAGGCGCCACCGACCGTGCCGCAGCCGGCCGTTACGGACCACGCCGTTCCCGGCTCGGCGCTCCCGCAGGCCGCGGCCACCGATCAGACCGTACGGATTTCCCTTGGGGGACGTAAGAAATGAGCGCGATTCCCGTCCGGCACAACCACCGCAAGAACCGCGCCCGTCGCATAGCGATAGGCGCGGCGGTGGTCGTCGCGGTGGCCGGCTTCAATGGACCCGCGCTCTATCGGTTCGGCTCGGAGCAGTATCACGAGTACAAGATCAACCGCCCTGAGTACAAGGCGGAGAACGGCTACTGGGACTTCCTCGACATACCGGCCGACTTCAAGATCAACTCGATCCACGCCTCCCTGCTGCACACCGGCAAAGTGCTGCTGATAGCCGGCTCCGGGAACAACCAGAAGAACTTCGACGCGGGCAAGTTCGAGTCGGTGCTCTGGGACCCGGAGACCAACAAGTACAAGATGATCCCGACGCCCAAGGACATGTTCTGCTCCGGGCACACCCAATTGCCCGACGGGAACCTGCTGGTGGCGGGCGGCACGAAGCGGTACGAGAAGCTCAAGGGTGATGTCACCAAGGCCGGCGGCCTGATGATCGTCCACAACGAGGACCCGGACAAGCCGATCACTCTGCCCGCGGGCACGGTCTTCACCGGCAAGGGGAACGGCAAGACATTCGTCTCCAAGGACCCCGTCCTCGTCGAGAAGGCGACGAAGGTCTTCGACAAGGAGACGGGCGCGTTCCTGCGGACCGAGCCGGGTCTGGGCCGTATCTATGTCGAGGCGCGCGAGTCCGGGAAGAAGTACGAGACCGGCACCGAGGACAACTACCGGGTGCACGGCATGAAGGGCTCCGACGCCCGCAATGTCTACGGCATCGCGCAGAAGCTCGCGCTCGACAAGAAGGACTTCCAGGGCATCAGGGAGGCGTTCGAGTTCGATCCGGTCGCGGAGAAGTACATCAAGGTCGACCCGATGAACGAGGCCCGCTGGTACCCGACGCTGACCACGCTGAAGGACGGCAAGGTCCTGGCGATGTCCGGGCTGGACGAGATCGGCCAGATCGTCCCGGGCAAGGACGAGATCTACGACCCGAAGACCAGGAGCTGGGAGTACACCGGGATCATCCGGAAGTTCCCCACCTACCCGGCGGTCTTCCTGATGGACAACGGCAAGCTGTTCTACAGCGGGTCCAACGCGGGTTACGGGCCGGCCGACGTCGGCCGCGACCCGGGGATCTGGGATCTGGAGACGAACAAGTTCGACAAGATCCCGGGGCTGAGCGACCCGGACCGGATGGAGACCTCGGCGACGGTCATGCTGCCGCCCGCGCAGGACCAGAAGTTCATGGTCATCGGCGGTGGCGGGGTCGGTGAGTCCGACAAGTCCAGCGACAAGTCCCGGCTGGTCGATCTGAAGGACCCCGACCCCCGCTTCACGGACGGCCCGACGCTGGAGAAGGGCACCCGCTACCCGAGCGCCTCGCTGCTGCCCGACGACACCGTGCTGGTCACCGGCGGCTCGGAGGACTACCGGGGGCGCGGCGGCTCGGACGTCCTCCAGGCCCGGATGTACGACCCGAAGTCGTCCACGTACAAGCGGGTGGCCGACCCGGCGGTGGGCCGCAACTACCACTCGGGCTCGGTACTGCTGCCCGACGGCCGCGTCATGATCTTCGGCTCGGACGCGCTCTACGCCGACAAGGCCAACACCAAGCCGGGCGTGTTCGAGCAGCGGATCGAGATCTACACCCCGCCGTACCTCTTCCGCGACTCACGCCCCACGCTGTCGGGCGGCCCCAAGACCGTCGAGCGTGGCGGCACGGCGGCCTTCAGGACGAAGGACCCGGCGTCGGTCAAGACGGCGAAACTGATGCGACCGAGCGCGGTCACGCATGTCACCGACGTCGAACAGCGGTCGGTGGCACTGGACATGAAGAAGACGGCGGACGGCATCGAGGTCACGATCCCGAAGAACAGCGCGCTGGTACCACCGGGCTGGTACATGGTGTTCGTCACGGACGAGGAGGGAACGCCGTCGGAGGGCGTGTGGGTGGAGATCCCGTAGCGGCCATGCCTCTGGAGGGACGACTCGATCACGGACATGAGCCTGGAAGATCGGCAGAGGACATCCCGGCTGGTGCTCGGTTCACTCTCGCAGGTGAGCCGGGAGTCCGTCGTCCACGGGGTAGAGGCGTTCGCGGGAAAGCAAGTGCCGGGCGGCTTCCAACTCCCCCTCCCGCACTTGGGCGTGGATCGTGTGGGCGAGCGGGGTCCCCTGCACGCGCGCAGGAGAGCGCTTCAACTCGCGCTTCCAGAGCGCCGGTGCGAGGCGCGGTGGTAGTGCGACAAACAGGCATACGCCAGAGCCGACTCCTTCCCGTCCTGGGCGATCGACACGGCCAGCACGGACGTCTGATCCTCTTGGGTGCCTGCCCCAGCCGCAGTGGTGCATCATCCACAGGAAAGACGGCTTGATCCATGTCAAGCGTTATTCGTAGTCCTCTTCCACTCTGTCGCATACCAGCAGGCCAGAGGCCATGCCTCAGGGTCGAGTGATCCATGTCTCCGAGGATGGCCGATCGTCACGCCCCGGAATCGTCTGTCCTCGCTGCCCGTGGGTAGCGTCGCATAGACGTCTGTTGCCGGCCGCCGGTCGCCGCGGCGGTATCTAAGGGGTGGGTACGGGCATGCCGTCTGGTGCAGCGGAGAGTACGGGAAAGGGGTTCACGTCGACGAGCGCCACACGGGTGATGGCGGCGGCGTGCCGACGCGCGGGTCTCGACGGTGACGGCGCGCGTCTGGTCCGGCTGGGAGAGAACGCTCTGTTCCGCCTCGCCGCGCACCCCGTGGTGGTACGGATCGCACGATCGATGGAGTATCTGGACTCGGCGCGGGGTGAGGTTCAGGTGTCGCGCTGGCTGGCGGGTGAGGGGTTCCCGGTCACGCGGGTGGTCGATGATCTGGAACAGCCGGTGATCGTTGAGGGTCATCCCGTGACGTTCTGGCACCTGATCGAGGAGAGTGACCGGAAGCCGACGTACAGGGAGCTGGGCGCGGTTCTGCGTGACCTGCACTCGCTCAGCCTGCCGGACACGTTGACGCTGCCCCCGTACCCGGTCCTGGACCGGACGGACCGGCGGATCAACGCGGCGGTGGACATACCGGAGGACGATCGCGCGTTCCTGCGCAAGCGTGCGCGTGAGCTGCGGGATCGAGTGGGAGACCTTCGGTTCGAGTCCGAGAAGGGTCCCGTGCACGGGGATGCCCATGTGCAGAACCTCATGGTGGACAAGAACTGTCAGGTGATCCTGATTGATCTGGAGAGGTTCAGCTTCGACTTTCCCGAGTGGGATCTCATGGTCACGGCCACCGAGCATCACAGCCTGGGGTGGCAGACCCCGGAGGAGTACGGCGCCTTCGTCGGCGCGTACAGGCGGGATCTCCGTACCTGGTCCGGGTTCTCCACCCTGCGGGCAGTGCAGGAATTCAACATGACGACGTGGCTGATGCAGAACGTCTCCGAGAGTTCCGAGACAGCGGCGGAGTACGCCCGTCGGATCTCCTCGCTGCGGAACGACGACGCGCCGCGCGACTGGAACCCGGGCTGAGTCCGGCTACGCGTCGTCCAAGCGCTCCATCGCGTCCCGTACCTGCCCGTTGAACTGCTGGACGATCGGAAGCGTCCCGTGAACCGAAACCTCGCGTTGGAAGTCGCCCACGTACCGCTGGAACCGGGCGGACTGGAGGGCGTCTCCCGCTTCGACAGCGAGACCGGCCGTTGTCACGGCGGCGTCGAGATCCCCGTTGAGTAGCTGACTCTGTGCGAGAACCATGCGGCAGAACCCGAGCGTGCGCGCGTACTTGGGGTCGGTGAGTGCTACGGCGCGCTCGGCGAACCGGACGGCTTCGGGGCCTTGCCCCAAGTCCCGGAAGCAGTGGCAGAACTCGCCGATCAGTTCGGCCTCGTCCATGTAGGCGAGCCATTCGGGATCGTCAGCGCCGTCGGCTCGCTCGAAGAACTTCTCCGCGTCATTCATCGCGCGGGCGGCGCCCTTGTGGTCCTGAGATGTGGACAGCGCGCGGGCCTCGTGGGCGGAGAAGAGCGCCATAGCTCGTGGTGTCGAACTGCCCTTCCCTCCCTCCACCGATGCGCGGGCGAGCATGACGGCCCTGGGCACTCGGCCCAAGTAGTTCGCCTGATGGCTCATGTTGGTGAGGATGCGCGCACCCATCATGCGGTCCCCGGACACCTGGGTCAGACGCAGCGTCGACATCATGTAGCGGTCCGCAAGGGTGTGGTTTCCGCTGTCGTACGCGCTCCAGGCAAGGAGCTGCGACATCTCCGACGCTGCCGCGAAAAGTGCTTCTCCCACCTTGGCGCTGTAGCCGGCGCCGAGGAGAGGCAGGGCGTCTTCGCGGAAGTAGTGCCGGAACGCCTTGTGCGCGTGTCCGCCGCCGAACTGGAAGTCGAGCTGCATGAAGAAGCCGGCGGCGGTCCGGATGGCTGCGACGTCGCGCATGCCGACTCGACGCGTGGCGGAGGCGTCCGTAGGAACACCGTCCGGGCGGGACACCAGCCAGGCAAGGGCGGCGGAGTGGACATCGCTGTCAGGAAGGGGAGGGTCATCCTCCGGCCCGTCCTCCGGGCGCTGGTGCGTGAGGCTGTCCAGGGTGTTCAGCGTCTCGGCCAGGGAACCGGCGTACGGCATAACGACCGTGGAGGCGGGGGCCGGCGCTGCCCCGGGGAAACCGAGGTCTTTCGGGGTGATCCGCCGTCGTAACTTGTCGCTCAGTGCCTCGGCGACGAACGCGGCGGTCTGCCGCTGGATTCCGGCACCGTCCCTCCATCGTTGAACAGCGACGTGCGTGGTCCCCAAGCGCTCACCGTGCCGCTCCGCGACCTCACGAACCCGCTTGGCCAATCCCTTGTTCGAGGATCCTGCCTCCGCCATGACGGCGGCCAACTGATGATTCGGCTCTCTGCTCACGTTCTGCTGGCACCCCCGGCGTCACGCCAAGTGCTCATCCTGTCACAGCAGTTTCGAGTGAGGGGGTTCACCGTGAACCCCCGTACCCGAAATTCGTGAACCCTCGTGTGTACGTGAACCCCCATGTGAACGCTGCCGCATGGCCAAAGACGGTCGTTGACTGTCGAGACAAGACACCCCGGCGGTGCGTAGCGGCACCCCGGGGCATGGCCCACCTGAGAAAGCAGGTAGACATGCGGAACCCTATCGGCAGGATTTTCGAGTCGCTGCTGAGACTGCTATTTCCCGCCCCGGGCCATCATCGCGCGGCCAAAGCCAGCCCTGTCATTCGCTGTGTGGACACACCGACGATGAGCCTGCCACGCGTTCCCGACCCGTACATCTGGCGCGCGATCCGTGGCGAAGACGTCCGCCTCGTCCGCCCGTACGTCATCGCGCACGAGCGTCGCACTCGCCCCGGTCCGGCTTGCGGCTACCGCATGGGCCTGGTCTGCACCGCCCACTGGACGGGGGTGGCACAGTGAGCAAGAACCCCCGTCTCCTGCCGTGGCTCGGCCCGGCCGGACAACGCTCGTACCTCGTGACGGACGACGGTCGGAGCCATCTGTCCCGGCTCGCCGACCAGATGGAAGAGGTGCAGCTCCAAGCTGGTGACGTCCTCCTCGGCCACGCGGCCGGCATGCTCAAGGACGAGAACGTCAAAGCCTGGGAACTCCGCTACCTGAGCGCCCGGCTGTACGAAGCACTGAGCGACGCCCTGCGGGTGGCCGAGAGCCGCGGCGACCGACTCCCTGAACCCGACGACGACATCGAACCGATCGATGACGGCAACAACGGCCCGAACGACATCACGTCACCCTCCGAGGAGACGCCCGCATGAACCGGCCTACCCGCAAGACGCCTGAATGGCAGATTGGACCGGTAGCGGGCCAGTCACTCAGTCGCGACCAGAATGGCCAACTGACACTGCCGCTCCAGGTCGTCCACCTCGGTAAGCACGTCGCCACTTCATCGCTGCTGCTGACCGTGGCAGAGGCCGAGCAACTACACGCCTCGCTCTGCTATGCACTCGACGGCGAACCCATGCCCGACAATGCGCCGGACTGCCGCAAGCCCATCCAATATCCCGGCGGCCGACAACGATTCTGATCTCTCCCCGGCCTACGAGCTCCACCCACAAAACCGCTGACATAACACCGGACCACCCCTCAAACCCTGGCAGGCGCGGGGTGGTCCAGTTGGGGACCGGCACAAACGATCACGAACCCCGGTGCCGAAGGTACCGGGGCCTTCGTCGTGTCCTCCTACGGCGCGGCCCGGCAAGGTCAGTGTTCAGCCAGCCTGCGGGGAAAGGGACTTGAGAGAATTGACGGCATACGATACCTCTTACTCAAAGGGGAGGATGGCGCATGACGCTTCGCGAGTTCCTATACGTCGACACTGACAAGGTAAGGGCAATGCTGGCCCAACTGGACGGAGGGATTGCAGAAGAATCTAGGGAGACGGAACGTAAAGAAAAAAGGACAACTGTAGGCCCACGCGTCGCTGGGCAATATTTTATATCTGGACAGCGAGGCGGATATTCTGTTCGCTCGATACGGAACGGAGCGGCAGGAATGGACAATCGTTGGCAGTATCGGCAGTTACGGCACAGAGGAAACCGCTTTGCCTGACATGGATTTCTACAATCCGGACGGAAGTGTGAATAGGGCGGAGTTTGCAGAGAGCATGAACGCTCAGATGCGAAATCTGGGGCGCTTGGGCTTCATCGACCTTCCGCAGCATCCTGGCTTCTCGCTTATCCCGTTTGCCGTGTACCGATCCATCCCCCGGAGCGGTGCCGTGGCGCTTACCGAGTGACTCGACCGGACGAGGTGTTGAGCTTCCCGGTGTCAACTAGGGCGGCGTACCGAGGATGTGGCAAAGGCCGTGCAGCCCCCCAGCCACGGCATAGCCCCTTCTCTGGCATCCGACGGCTGATTGTTATGTGCGCGGTACGGGCACTGGCCGGACTGGAGCGGGGCGTCATCGGCGCAGCCGACGCGACGCAGGAGCGCCCTTGACGCCCGGCCCGGAACCGCGAAACTGAAGCCTGAGGGGCGGCCCCCACCCGCCATGACCGACTCCGGGTCACCCCGACTACCCCCCGCCGTTGCGCGCCAAGTCCAAGGCGTAGGCCGGGTACCAGTCCCCCGCCTTGGGGCCGCCCTTGCAGTCGCCGTCCGACTCTCCCGGGCGCTTGATCCAGAGGTATGCCTTGACCAGTGGGTCGCCGGTCTTCGTGGTCGGTT
Organism: Streptomyces sp. NPDC056835; assembly: GCF_042789485.1. Classification (NCBI taxonomy): domain Bacteria; kingdom Bacillati; phylum Actinomycetota; class Actinomycetes; order Kitasatosporales; family Streptomycetaceae; genus Streptomyces; species Streptomyces sp. NPDC056835. The sequence goes on along the minus strand of NZ_JBHUBB010000016.1, from coordinate 47,414 downwards.
GTTCGCCGAGCGCCCGGCCGGGCGGGTTGCACCAGTTCTCGGCCGGATCGCCCTTCGTGTAGGGGCCGTTGCCGTTGCGGCTGGTGTCGATCACGAAGGGCTTGCCACCGACCTTCGCGGAGAGCCGTTTGCCGAAGTCCTTGCTCGCCGTGGTCGGGTAGAAGTTCGACACATTGACCGAGAAGCCGTCCGCGTCGGCGATGCCCGCCCGCTGGAGCGGTTCGAAGAGCGCGTCGGGTGTCTGCCAGCCGGCGTTGCCCGCGTCCAGGTAAACGGAGGTCGCGGGCTGCTGCTTGAGCCGCTGGATGGCACCCTTGAGCAGGTCGTACCGCTCCTCGTGGAACTCGCCGGGGGTGCAGCCGTCCACCAGGTGCAGTACGGCGTCGGGCTCCAGGATCACGGTCGTGCGGCGGTCGCCGATGCCCTTCGCGACCTGGTCGACCCACGCGCGGTACGCGTTGCCGTCCGAGGCGCCGCCCTTGGAGAACTGGCCGCAGTCGCGGTGCGGGATGTTGTAGAGGACGAGCAGCGCGTCGCGGTCGGCCTTCTTCGCCGCTTCCGTGAAGCCCTTGGTCTGTGCCTCGGGGTTGTCGGGCCCGATCCACTCGGCGACCGGCTGTTCGGCGATCTTCCGGATCAGCGCGGCGTTCTCGGTGGCGCCCGCGCTGTCGTACGCGGCGACCTGACGGGCCGCCCTGCCGTCGGGGTTGACCCAGTACGGTGCGTCCGCCTTGGGCCGCTGGCCGATCGGCGCCGCCTTCGTACCGCCGTCGCCGTCGCCGCCGCCGTCACCGTCGGACGAACAACCCGCGAGCAGCAGCACCGCCCCCGCCGCCGCCACACCGGCCCGTACGCGTCCGGCCCCGGCGCCACGGCCGCGACGGCGACCGCGACCGGAATAACTGCCGTACATTCACTCCCCCTTGGTGCACCGTCACTGTGTCCGGGGTCCGGGGCCGCCCTCCCCCGGCCGAGCCGGCCCGGTCGTCGCCAATCCTGGCATACGGGCCCCGGGCCGGGCCGCGTCCCCGTCAGCTGTCGCGCGGCTCGCTCACTCCCGTCAGATACGCCGAGACCACCACGTTCGCCGAGTAGGAGCGCGTCGCGCGGTCGAAGGTTCCGCCGCAGGTGATCAGCCGCAGCTCGGCACGGGACTTCTTGTGCGGCCCATAGACCTTGTTCGCGTCGAAGCGGTCCCTGCCGAAGACCCGCACATCGTCGATGGTGAACTCGGCGATCCTCCCGTCGGCCCTGGTCACCCGGATCTTCGCGCCGGGCCTGGCCGCGCTCAGCCCGTGGAACACGGCCGGTTTCGTCTCGGTGTCGGCATGGCCGACGAAGAGCGCGGCGCCCTCGGCGCCCGGCCGGGCCCCGCCGCCGTACCAGCCGACCGCGCGCGGTGTCGCGTACGGCGGCGGATCGATCGCCCCGGTGGCATCGAGCCCGCGGGCCACGACCGGCGCGTCGATCCCCATCGCCGGCACTTCCACCCGCCGCGGCTCCGCCGGCTCCAGCGCGGTACGGGCCGGTGGCAGCGCCACCCTCTGCGGGCGGCCGACCGCCGCCACATCGCCGGTGGTGAGCGCGGACCAGCCGCCGGGTCCTTCGCCGATGTCGCGGCCCCAGAGCCAGAGCCCCAGCAGCAGGACGGCCCAGGTCACCCCGGCCAGCAGTCTGCCGATGCCCGGGGCGGCGCTCCGGCCCGGCATATCAGTCCGAGTCCCGCTCGGAGTGGCGCGAGCGGCGTGCGCTCCTGAGGGCCACGGCGACCGCGGCGACGCCCGCCAGGACCAGGCCGATCACCGCGTGGGGCATACCGGGCCCGGTAGCCTCCGCGGCGGTCCGCGTGTCCGTATCCACGTCACGTACGTCCTGCACTTCATGTGCGTCACGTACGTCCCGCACGTCACGTGCGTCATGTGCGTCACGTGCATGTGCGTCAGGTGCGTCCGCGGCCAGGGGCGCCGCACCTCCGCCGCCCGCCCGGACCGGTGCGACGGGACTGGCGTGGTGAGCGGGCGAGTCCTGGCGCTCGTGCGATCCGGCGCCGGCGACGACATCGAAGCCGCCCGCGCCCGCGTGACCATGGCCGTCACAGCGCACGTCGACCTCGTATCTGCCCTCCTTGACGGAGGGGCCGATGACGGTGGATCCGGTCAACGCGCCGCCGGCGCCGCCTTTCAGTTCCGCCTCGGCGACGAAGACCCGCGCCCCGGCGGCACCCGAACCGCTCCCGCAGCCCTCGGCCCTGATCTCGATCTCACCGCCCGGGGCGACCGCGGACGGCGTGACCGTGACCCGTACGGAGTCATGGGCCCGCGCGGTGACGGCGCCGAGTGCGGGCGTGGCCACCAGTACGGCGACCGCCCCCGCGGCACGGAGAGCGAGCAACCCTGAACGCATCGTGAACCTCCTGGTACACGACAGACTCACGCGCGCCGCGGGATTTCGCATCCGCAGCGCGCGGTCACTCGCTCATACGCCGCACGGACACACTCCGACGCGGTCGATCAGACGCGGTCGATCAGACGCGCCGGTCAGAGGCGTCGCTCAGAGGCGGGCGATCAGACGCGGTCGACCAGATCGGCGATCGAGTCGACGATCTTCGACGGACGGAACGGATAGCGGTCCACATCCCCGGGGGTCGTCACGCCGGTCAGCACCAGGAAGGTCTCCATCCCGGCCTCCAGTCCCGCCAGCACATCGGTGTCCATCCGGTCACCGATCATCGCGCTGGTCTCGGAGTGCGCGCCGATGGCGTTGAGCCCGGTCCGCATCATCAGGGGGTTGGGCTTGCCCGCGAAGTACGGGGCCTTGCCCGTGGCCTTGGTGATCAGCGCGGCGACGGCGCCGGTCGCGGGCAGCGGGCCCTCGGTCGAAGGGCCGGTCTCGTCGGGGTTGGTGCAGATGAACCGCGCTCCGCCGTTGATCAGCCGGATCGCCCGGGTCAGCGCCTCGAAGCTGTACGTACGGGTCTCGCCGAGCACCACGTAGTCCGGCTCGTGGTCGGTGAGGATGTAGCCGATGTCGTGCAGGGCCGTGGTCATCCCGGCCTCGCCGATGACATAGGCCGTACCGCCGGGCCGCTGGTCCTCCAGGAACTTGGCTGTGGCGAGCGCCGAGGTCCAGATGTTGTCCACGGGCACATCGAGCCCCATCCGGGCCAGCCGGGCCTGGAGATCGCGCGGTGTGTAGATGGAGTTGTTGGTGAGGACGAGGAACGGCTTGCCCGACTCCCGCAGTCGCTTGATGAACTCGGCGGCGCCGGGGATCGGGACCCCCTCATGAATGAGGACGCCGTCCATGTCGGTGAGCCAGGACTCGATCGGCTTGCGCTCTGCCACTGGACTGTTCTCCGCTCTGCGGTGGCCAATAATGCACGGTCCGACACGCTCAGCCTAACCAGCGCGTGCGGTGGACGGCACGGGGTCCCGCCCACCGCGCGAGCGATCAAGGTGGAGGCCGGGAGGGAGGCCCGGCCGGGAGGTCCGTCAGCTGCCGGTGGCCGACTTCCAGGCGTCCACGTACGCGTCGAGGTTCTTCTCGATGTCGTTCCAGTCCGGCTCGAAGATCTCCACGCCGTCGATCAGCTTCGTGAGCGCGACGGCGTTCGCGTCGGTGGGCTTGATGTCCGTACGGGCCGGGAAGCCGCCGCCGATCTCGCTGACCTGCCGCTGTGCCCGCTCGGCCAGCATGAAGTCGAGGAGCTTCTTGCCGTTGGCGCTGTGCGGGGCCTTGCTGACCAGTCCGGCCGCGTACGGCAGGGCGAAGGTGGTGGGCTTGCCGCCGTCCTTCGCGGGGAACCAGATGCCCAGGTTCGGCATGGACCTGGCCTGCGCGAAGTTCATCTGGACGTCTCCGTTGGCCACCAGGATCTCGCCCTTGTCGACCTTGGGGGCGAGCTTGGAGGTGGAGGACGACGGACCGACGTTGTTGGCCTGGAGCTTCTTGAGATAGGCCATCGCCGGCTCCTTTCCGCCGAAGTCGTGCATGGCCTTGATGACCACGGCCGTGCCGTCGCCCGCGACGCCGGGCGTCGAGTACTGGAGCTTGTTCTCGTACGCCGGGTCGAGCAGGTCCTCCCAGGTCGTGGGCGCCTGCTTCAGCTCCTTGGTGTTCCGGATGAAGCCGAAGTAGTTGTTGACGACCGCGGTCCAGGTGGAGTCTGCGGACTTGCCGGCCGGGTCGAGATTCCCGGCGCCGCGCGGATCGTACGGCTGGAGCAGCCCCTTGGCGTCGGCCTGCTGGATGAACGGCGGGAGGGTGACGAGGACATCGGCCTGGGTGTTGGACTTCTCGCGGACGGCGCGCTGCACGACCTCGCCGGATCCGCCCTCGACGTAGTTGACCTTGATGCCGGTCTCCTTCTCGAAGTCCTTGAAGACCTGGTCGTACCAGCCGTCGCCGTTCTCGCCCTTGAGTCCGTCGGCGCTGTAGACGGTGACGGATTTCTCGTCCGAGGCGGTGGAGGAGCCGCCGCAGGCGGTGAGGGAGAGCGCGAGTACGAGACCGCCCGCGATCAAGGGCAGGGCGGGCTTCCGAGAGGCGAGGATCCGAGAGGCGGATATCTGCGGGGCGGGGATCGGCCGGCGAATGAAGGCGCGCATAACGTGGTCTTCTCCTAGCGGAAAGTGGCTTTGGTGCGGATACGGGAGAGGGCGAGCAGCACCAGCAGCGTCGTGCCCATCAGGACGACGGCGACGGCCGAGCCGGTGAAGAGGGAGCCGCGGTCGGTGGCGGTGAAGATCCGTACCGGCAGCGGCATCCAGTCGGGCGGATAGAGCATCATCGTGGCGCTCAACTCGCCCATGGACAGGGCGAAGCAGAGGCCGGCGGCCGCGTTGAGCGACGGCAGCAGGAGCGGGATCCGCACCCGCCACAGCACATACGAGGGGCGGGCACCGAGCGACGCCGCCGCCTGTTCGTACATCGGGTCGAGCCGCCGGACGGCCGCCGACACCGACTGATGGGCGAACGCCGTGACCAGCACGGTGTGCGCCAGGATGACGATCCAGCGCGTGCCGTTGAGCAGCAGCGGCGGTTGGCTGAACGCGACCAGTACGGCGAGCCCCACGACCACTGACGGCACGGCGACGGGCAGCATGAACAGCGCTTCGAGGGCGCGACGTCCGCGCCTTTCGAGCGCGGCTCCGGCCAGCGCGGCCCAGGTCCCTATGGTCAGCGCAAGCAGACTGGCGGTGACGGCCGTGATCAGGCTGGTCAGCAGGGCCTGGAGGGATTCCCCGCGTACGGCGGCGCTGTAGTGCCCGGCGGTCGGCCCGGAGGGCAGCGCGCCCGACCAGTTGGTGGAGAACGACGCGGCGACCACGACGAGCAGCGGCAGCGCGAAGAGCGGAAGGAAGAGGACGAGGAAGCCGCCCCAGGCGGCCCATCGTCCCGTACGGCTATGCACCAGCACGGCGAGCCACCATTCGGTAGACGGCGTACAGCCCGACGGAGAGCGCGACATTGACGACGGCGACCACGCAGGCGGCCGGATAGTCGGATTCGAGGATCGCCTTGCTGTAGATGAGCGTCGGCAGGGTCGTGACGCCCTTGGCGCCGGTGAAGAGCACGATGCCGAACTCGTTGAGGCAGAGGACGAGGACGAGACTGCCGCCGGCGGCCAGCGCGGGCAGCGCCTCGGGCAGGATCACCCGCCGCACGATCCTGGCCGGCCGGGCGCCCAGCGAGGACGCCACTTCGATCTGCGCGGTGTCGAGTTGGGAGAAGGCGGCGAGCAGCGGGCGCATCACGAAGGGCGTGAAGTACGTGATCTCCGCGAGGAGCACGCCCCAGGGAGTGGTCAGAAACCGCACCGGCCCGGACGCGGCGCCGGTGACGTCCGTCCAGGCGCCGTTGACCATGCCGACCGTGCCGTAGATGAACAGCAGCGCGAGCGTGATCAGGAAGGACGGGAAGGAGAGGAAGACATCGATGAAGCGGGCGACCGCCCGGCTGCCGGGGAACGGTACGAAGGCGATGACGAGGGCGAGTGCGAAGCCGAGGACCAGACATCCGGCGGTCGAACCGACCGCCAGCCAGACCGTGGTGGTGAGCGCTTCGCGGAAGGCCGCGGAGGCGAAGACCTCGGTGTACGGCTCGATCGAGGTGCCGCCCGTGTCGGGTGAGAAGGACTGCCGCACGACCAGGGCGAGCGGATAGAGGAAGAAGACAGCGAGGGCGGCGACGGGAGGCAGGGCCCAGAGAAGCCTCCGGTCGCGCCGGGCCCCACGGGTCTCCCGCGTTTCGGGGTCCTTCCCCGTCCCGGGTGGCCGTACGGACCGCCGCTCCGCCACCTCACCGGACACGGCACTAGACATCGGGGCCACCGATCCCCGCGCCCGCGGGCAGCAGCACCGCGTCCTCGGGCGCGAAGTGCACGGTCACCTCGTCGCCGAGGGCCGGGGGCTCGCGCAGTTCCCGTACGTCCGCCTTGAGCCGGTGGCCCGCCACCTCCACGTACAACCTGTGGGTGGAGCCGCGCCACTGCACCTCGGCGACCGTGCCGCGCAGGGCGTTGGGCCCGGCGCCGAGACCGACGAGATGCGGGCGTACGCAGAGGGTCGCCGTGGCACCCCGCGCCGCGTCGCCGGTCGCGACCTCGATCTCCGTACCCGCGAAGCCGACCCCGGCCGCACCGACCGTGACGGGCAGCAGATTCGCGTTGCCGACGAACGACGCCGTGAACTCGGAACGGGGGCTGCGGTACAGCTCGCGCGGGGTGCCGCAGTCCGTCAGCCGGGCCCGGTCCATGACGGCGATCCGGTCCGCCAGAGTAAGCGCCTCGACCTGGTCATGGGTGACGTACAGGACGGAGACATCCGGCAACTCGCGGTGCAGCCGGGCCAGTTCGGTGAGCATTCCGGAACGCAGCCGCGCGTCGAGCGCGGAAAGCGGCTCGTCGAGGAGCAGCACCCGGGGGCGGATGGCGAGCGCGCGGGCGATGGCGACGCGCTGCTGCTGACCGCCGGAGAGTTCACGCGGGTAGCGCCGGGCGTACGCGGCCATACCGGTCAGCCCGAGCGCCTCGGCGACCCGGCCGGGGATCTCGCTCCTGGGGACCTTCGGGTCCCGCCGCGCCTTGAGTCCGAAGGCGACGTTCTCCTCGACCCGCAGATGCGGGAAGAGCGCGTACTGCTGGACGACCATCCCGATGCCGCGTCGGTACGGCGGCAGGTCGGTGACGTCCCGGCCGCCGATGAACACCCGCCCGGCGGCCGGCCGGACGAATCCGGCGACGGCGCGCAGCGCGGTCGTCTTGCCGGAGCCGGAGGGGCCGAGGAGCGCCATGAACTCCCCCGGCTCGACGGTCAGATCGAGGGAGTCGAGGACGGTCGTCCCGCCGTACGCGACCGACACGCCGTCGAAGCGGATGCCACTGCGTTGGGGCGAGTGCGAGGTGCCGGGGTGGAGGGTGTCGGGGTGCGAGCTCCCAGGGTGCGAGGCGTCGGGGTGGGAGGTGTCGGGGTGCGAGCTCCCAGGATGCGAGGTGCCAGGGGTGTCGGCGCCGGGAGTGGCGTCCCTGACCACGCGGCCGGTCATCACTCCGCCTCCGCCGCGGCGAGGGCGGCCGGCAGACCGGCGACCGACGTCAGGACATGCGTCGCGCCGTTCGCCTCCAGCGCGTCCCGGTCATGGGCGCCGGTGAGCACCCCCGCGACGACCCGCGCGCCGGACCGTACCCCGCTGAGCATGTCGTACGACGTGTCCCCCACGACCGCGATCTCCCGGACCCCGTCGGCAGCGCGGGTACGCAGGAAGGCCGCGAGCACCATGTCCGGGTACGGACGCCCGCGCCCGCCCGCGTCGGCCGGGCAGAGGGTGAGCTCCACCAGGTCCCGCCAGCCCAGGGCGTCGAGGATCGCGTCCTGGGTGACGCGGGCGAAGCCCGTGGTCAGCACTACCGTCCGGCCCTGGGCGCGCAGCTCCTCGATGGCGTCGCGCGCACCGGGTACGGGCGCGATGTGCCCGGCGGCGACCAGCTCCCCGTACGCCGCCTCGAAGGCGGTGTTCGCCTGCTGGGCCTTCGTCTCGTCCCCGAAGAGATGCCGGAAGACGGAGATCTTGGACTCGCCCATGGTGGCGCGCACATGAGCGAGCATGGACTCCGGCTCGGCGCCCATCCGGCGCACCGCGACCGCGAAGGCGCGCTCGACGAGTCCGCCGTCGGCGACCGTGGTGCCCGCCATGTCCAGCACGACCAGCTTGATCGCGTCGATCGCGCCCTTGGTGCCGTCGGCCGGCTTTCCCGTCCCGTTCGGCTTGTTCGGCATGTTCACCTTGCTCGCCTCATTCACCTTGCTCACCAGTCCAGTTCGTTCGCGGTCGTCTCGGCGATGGCGGGCGAGCAGGTCATCCCGCGCCCGCCCGGCCCCGTCACCAGCCACACCCCGTCCCGCACCCGCTCCCGGTGCACGACCCGCCTGGTGTCGACGCACTGCGCGTACACCCCGGCCCAGCGGCGCCTGATCCTCGGCAGCGGCCGGCCGAGGAACGACTCGACGAGGGCCGAGAGATGCGCGTACGGGTCGTCCAGCAGGTCGAAGGCGAAGGGGTGCGCGTACTCATGGGTGTCGCCGATGGTCAGCCCACCGTCCACGCGCTGCACCATGAGCAGTTGCATCCGGTGCTCGGCGGCGACGGGGTCCTGTGCCTGGCCCGCGTTGAGCGCGTCGAGCGCCGCGCTCGCGTAGGCCGGGTAGTAGCGGAAGCTGTCGGCGTCCGCGACGGAGGTGGTGAGATCCTCGCCGAGGGGATCGGTCTGCATCATCTGCAGGCGCACACGGCGCACGGGCAGATCGGGCACCAGCTCGCGGACGAGCCCGCTCAGCGCGGCGCCCGTACAGAGGATGACGGCGTCGCCGGTGTGCGTCTCGCCGTGGTCGTCGCGGACTGCGTGCTCACCGACGACCTCGCGGACCTCGCGCCCGCCGAGGTAGGTGTACCGCCCGGAGGCCAGCAGCTCCCGCTTGAGGGCGAGTTGGGCCGTACGCGGCTCGACGGCCGCGTCCCGCTCGCACCACAGAGCGGCCGTGAAGTCGCCCCGGAGCGCCGGGTTGACCGTCCGCGCCTCGGCGGGGGTGAGCAGGCGGTAGCCGCGGGCGGCGGCGTCGGGGCGGGAGGCCGCCGCCTCGGCGACAGCGAGCTCCAGCTCGGTACGTACCGGTGTCAGCGAACCGTTGGCCCGGAAGCCGAGGTCAGGGACGCGGCGGCCGATGTCCTCCCACAGCTCGCGGGCCCGCAGCGCCGTCTCCAGCTCCTCGCCGCCCGCGCGGCCACTGACCCAAATCTGCCCGAAATTACGGAGAGAGGCCCCTCGCGCCTCGGTCTCGCGCTCGATCTGTACGACCTCGTGGCCGCGGTTCACTGCGTGCCAGGCGTGCATGGTTCCCACCACGCCGGCTCCTACGACGATGACTCTCACGGCGGTAACGCTCCTCGCGGCTGGTGGACCGGAGCCGTCCAGTCGGCGACCGAACGGTGAACGGGCCCTCAAGTTTGGACCAGACCCGTTATCTTCCCGTGATCGAACGAGATAGTCCTGACCGCCCTGGCGTCTGGTCGCCAGTCGTGATCCCGGCTGTCGCGAACCGTCAGTCGCGAGTCCGACGTCGCGGACCCGACGTCGCGGACCCGACGTCGCGAGTCCGTCAGTCGCGAGTCCGTCAGTCGCGAGTCCGTCAGTCGCGAAGCGTCAGTCGCGAACCGTGCCCAGGTGAGTGGTGAAGCTGAAGCGGTCCCCTCGGAAGAGGGTGCGTACGCGCTCCAGCGGGGTGCCCTCCGTATCGCGCGAGACGCGGTGGATCAGCAGCATGGGCAGGGCCGGCGGAGTGCCGATCAGCAGCGCCTCGCGCGGAGTGGCGAGCACCGTCTCGATGCGTTCGTCCGCGTCTCCGAAGGAGATGCCGAGCCCGTCACGGAGGTAGGCGTAGAAGGACGAGTCGGGGTCGAACTCCGTGTCCAGGGAAGGCGCTCGGGCGACGGAGACATAGGTGCTCTCCAGCCCGACCCGCTCGTCGTCGGCCAGCAGCACCCGCTCCATGTGCCAGACCGGCTCGCCGCGCGCCACCCCCGTCTCGGCGGCCAGCGCGGGCGGGCAGGGGAAGCGGTCGAGGGAGATGAGGCTGCGGCCCGGCCGGCGGCCCTGCCTGCGTACGCCCTCGGTATAGCTGGCGAGCGAGAGCGGCTGCTCCAGCTTGGGGCCCGCGACGACCGTTCCCCGGCCCTGTCTGCGCAGCCGGCCCTCCAGCAGGAGTTCGCGCAGGGCTTGGCGCACGGTCTCGCGGGAGACCTCGTACCGTACGGCGAGATCGCGCTCGGTGGGCAGCAGCCCCCCTTCGCCCAGCTCCTCGATCAGGGCGGCGACCCGCGCCTTCACCGCGTAGTACTTGGGGATGCGGCCGTGCTCCGGGATGCCGGAGCGGACGGGGGCGCCTGGTGCCTGGTCGTTCGGGTAGTCCACTGGGGGATGTTCGCACGGTGCGCGCGGACCCGGCCGGTCAGGGGCGCCCGGTCCGCAGCCGCCGTACGCCGACGACCAGCACGATTCCGGCCGTGAGCAGGGTCAGGGAGGCGGCGATACGGGCGATGGGGTCGTTGCCGGCTCCGGCGCGGGCGAGTTCGGGCGGCGCCTCTGCCTTCTTCTCCTTGTGGCCCTTCTCCTTCTGGCCCTTCTCCTTGTCGTCGCCGATCACCTTTTCGCCGTTCACCTTGTCGCCGTTCACCCCGCCCGCGCCGACGGCGAAGCCGTACACGTTGGACTCCCCCACCCAGTCACTGTCACCACCACGGCGCTGCACGGTCGCGGCGCTCATCACGACCCTGTTCGGGCGCGTGCCCGCGGCGAAGGCGAGCCGCGCGCTGACGGTCACGGTCCGGCCCCCCGGGACGACGAAGCCCGGAAAGCCATCGGCGAGGACACCGACGATCTCGTCCTCGTCGGTCTTCTCCAGCGACAGCGTGCGCCACCGCCCTCCGTCGCCGGACGTCGCCGGCCTGAACTGGAGCGTGACCTGGGAGACGGCCAGTGTCCGGTCCCGGTCGGCGAGGACGACCACGGGATGGATGTACCGGCAGTCCGCGTCCGTGGTGTTGGTCAGATCGAGGAACCAGGCCCCCGGGCCGCCACCGGGCCGGAAACCGGCGGGCCCGCCATGGATACGGGCCTCGATCGGGAAGTCACGATCGGAGACATCGCCGCAGCTGGGCTCACGCATCGGCCCGCGCGACGTCTCACGCGGGGACTCACGCGTCGACCGCGGGGACTCACGCGCACCGGCGAAGGCCGTCCGGGCAGCCGTCGCCTGCTCGGCCCGTGCTTCCTGGGTGAACGCGGGCAGCACGGGCGCCGCGATCGGCGCGATCGCGGTGGCCGCGGTGACCCCGAGGGCGAGGGTGCGCCGGAGCCTCGCGGGAGGCTTGCGGAGAGGGGACGGCTTGGGTCGCATAAACGGCTTGGGTCGCATGAGTCGCACGGCCTTTGCTGATCGCGTGACGGTCGGGGCAACTGCCCGGCCGGTCGGCCCGGTCGGCCCGGTCGGCGGCCCCTGGACGAACGAGTCCGGGCCCCGCATCCCTGACGCTGCCATGCGCCGGAGGTCCGGCCCGAACGCTGTACCCCCAAATGGCTGACGCATCGAACAAATGAACTAGATCAACCCAGTTCCGCACTCCGGCGGTGCCGGAACACCGGCGCCAGGACCAGCTGCGCGGCGCCCTCCGCGACCGGGTGCGCTCCTCCTTGGGCCGCCGCTACGGGGATGCCCGCGCACCGGGAGCGTTCGGCGACGGCGGCGGCCACTCCCCGTACGAAGCGCTCCTCGTGCGCGGCGATCGTCCGGCCGCCGAGCAGTACGCGGTCGATGTCGAGCAGCCCGACGAGGTTCGCCGCTCCGGCGCCGAGCACCCGCGCGGCCTCCGCCAGATCGCCGCGGGCCACCGCCGCCAGACAGAGCGCCTCGATACAGCCGCGGTTTCCGCACTCGCACAAGGGCCCGTCGAGCTGGATGACCTGGTGGCCGAACTCGCCCGCGCCGGTGCGTACGCCGCGGTGGAGCGTGCCGCCGAGGACGAGCCCGGCCCCCAGCCCCGTACCGAGATGGAGATACGCGAACGAGTCGCCGGGCCCGCGCAGCGCGAGTCCGAGGGCGGCGGCGTTGGTGTCCTTGTCGAGGACGACGGGGAGTTGGAGGCGGGCGGCGAGGGCGTCGCGCAGCGGGAAACCGTCCCACTGCGGAAAGCCGGTGACGCGCCGGGGTACGCCGGTGGCGTGATCGAGCGGCCCGGGCATCGCGACGCCGACACCGAGCAGATCCCCGACACCGAGCGGATCCGCGACACGGAGCGGATCCGTGACGCCGAGCGGTTCCCCGACGCCGAGTCCTGCGCCGGGCCCCGCGCCGCCCCCGGCGCGCCCGGCCCCGACGCGCTCGCCCCCGACTCGTCCGGCCCCGACGCGCCCGGCCTCCGCCCGTACCGCGTCCACCTGTACCGCCGCCGCCTCGATCACCCGCTCCGCCCCCGCCCCGAGGTCGAGCGGGGCCCTGCGTACCGCCACCGGTGTGCCGGCCAGGTCGACCAGGACCGCCGTCAGTTCGTCGCGGTCCAGATGCAGGCCCACGGCGTACGCGGCCGAGGGGACGAGCCGCAGTACGGTCCGCGGCTTGCCGCCCGTGGAGGCGCGGCGCCCGGCCTCCGCCGCCATGCCCTCCGCACGCAGCCGCGCCGTGATCTTGCTGACCGCCTGCGGGGTGAGGCCGGTGCGCTCGGCCAGTTCCAGCCGGCTGATCCCGCCCTCGCCCGCCGTACGCAGCAGGTCGAGCACCAGCGCCGCGTTGTGGCCGCGCAGCATCGGCAGATTGGCGCCCGCGCTCTCTCTGCCGCTCCCGCTCCCGCTCCCGTTCACGGTCCCGGCCCCGGCCCCGTTCCCGCTCCCGTTCCCGTTCCCTCCACCGTGACCGTTCCCTCTGCCGTGCCCTCTGTTCACATCCGTCACATCTGCCATTGTCACTCCTGCTTGCACTTTGGAAACACCGTTGCTTAAGTGGACGCATGACTGGTACCGGCACCCCTCTGCGCGTCGGACTCGTGGGCTACGGCCTCGCGGGCTCCGTCTTCCACGCCCCGCTGATCGCCGCCACCGACGGGCTCGTACTCGACACGGTCGTCACCTCCAGCCAGGAGCGCCGCGAGCAGGCGCGCGCCGAATTCCCCGGCGTACGGTTCGCGGCCTCGCCGGACGAGCTGTGGCAGCGGGCGGACAGCCTCGACCTCATCGTCATCGCCTCCCCCAACAAGACCCATGTCCCGATCGCGACAGCCGCGCTCAAGGCCGGTCTGCCGGTCGTCGTGGACAAGCCGATAGCGGGCAGCGCGGCCGAGGCACGTGAGCTGGCCGCGCTCGCCGAGGAGCGCGGACTGCTGCTCTCCGTCTTCCAGAACCGCCGCTGGGACAATGACTTCCTCACCCTCAGCCGTCTCGTCGCGGCCGGCGAGCTGGGCGCCGTACAGCGCTTCGAGTCCCGCTTCGAGCGGTGGCGCCCGCAGCTCAAGGGCGGCTGGCGCGAGTCGGGCGCGGCGGAGGAGATCGGAGGTCTGCTGTACGACCTCGGGAGCCATGTCGTCGACCAGGCGCTGGTGCTGTTCGGACCGGCGGTACGGGTGTACGCGGAGGCGGACGTACGCCGCCCCGGCGCCGAGGCCGACGACGACACCTTTATCGCGATCACGCACGCGAACGGCGTGCGCTCCCACCTCTACGCCAGTGCCACCACCGCCCAACTGGGCCCGCGCTTCCGGGTGCTCGGCTCGGAGGCCGGCTATGTGAAGTACGGACTCGACCCCCAGGAGGCGGATCTCCGCGAGGGCAGGCGGCCCGGCAGAGGGCCGGGCTGGGGCACGGAGCCCGAGTCGCTGTGGGGCCGGATCGGGGCCGGGGAGTCGCCGCTGACGGGCGGGGGCCACCCTGTGGAGACCGAGCCGGGCGACTATCCGGCGTACTACGCGGGGATCGCCACCGCGCTGCGCGAGGGCACCGCGCCGCCGGTGACGGCGCACGAGGCGGCGGCGGCGCTCGACGTACTGGAAGCGGCGCGGCGCTCGGCCCGCGAGGGCATCGTGGTCGCGCTGGAGGTCCGGTCATGAGTGACGCCGTCCCCACGGCCCCCACCGTGGCCGAACTCGAAGCGCAGGAAGCCCGGCTGATCCTGCGTCACTTCACCTACGACGACGCGTGGGCGCTGGGCGGGCTGCTGGTCGAGCTGGCGCGCGAGCGGAGCGCGCCGGTGGCGATCGACATCCGCCGGGGCGCGCAGCAGCTGTTCCACTGCGCCCTGCCGGGCTCGACGGCGGACAACGACGCGTGGATCGACCGCAAGCGCCGGGTCGTGGAGCGGTACGGCGCCAGCTCGTTCCTCGTGGGCGCGCGCTTCCGCGCCAAGGGCACCACTTTCGAGGAGTCCTCCCGCCTCGACCCGGATCTGTACGCGGCGCACGGCGGCTCGTTCCCGATCGCGGTGGAGGGGGCGGGCGTCATCGGTACGGTCACGGTCTCGGGCCTGCCGCAGGCCGAGGACCACGCCATGGTGGTGCGGGCACTGGAGCGACTGCGCGGCTGAGGAGTGGGAGCGGGAGTGGGTGCGCGCGGCTGAGGAGCGGGAGCGGGTGCGCGCGGCTGAGGAGCGGGTGTGCGTGGGCGCGCGTGGGAGTGGGTACGGAACGGGCGAGCCGTTCCCGTTCCGTACCCCGGCCGCCTCGCGTCACGCGTCCTTGAACTCCTGGCGCTGCCGCCCCAGTCCCTCGATCTCCAGCTCCACCACATCACCCGCGCGCAGATACGGCTTGGGCTCCGGCTTGCCCAACGCCACCCCGGCGGGCGTCCCGGTGTTGATGACATCGCCCGGGTACAGCGTCATGAACTGGCTGACGTACCGCACGACTTCGCCCACCCCGAAGATCTGCTCGGCGGTCGTACCGTCCTGCTTCAGCTCGCCGTTGACGCGGAGCCTGAGCGACAGGGCCTGCGGGTCGGGCACCTCGTCGGCGGTCACCAGCCAGGGGCCCAGCGGGTTGAACGTCTCGCAGTTCTTGCCCTTGTCCCAGGTGCCGCCGCGCTCGATCTGGAACTCGCGCTCGGAGACGTCGTTCGAGATGGCGTACCCGGCGACATGCGCCAGCCCCTCCTCCACGGAGTCCAGATAGCGGGCGGTACGGCCGATGACGACCGCGAGTTCCACCTCCCAGTCGGTCTTGACGCTGCCCCGGGGCACGAGGACGGTGTCGTCGGGGCCGACCACGGTGTCCGGAGCCTTGAAGAAGATGATCGGCTCGGCCGGAATCTCCGCTCCGGTCTCCGCCGCGTGGTCGTGGTAGTTCAGCCCGATGCACACGATTTTGCCGATCCGGGCGAGCGGCGGTCCGACGCGCGGCCCGGGTCCGTCGAGTACGGGCAGTTCGCCCGACGCGGCGGCCGCCCGGATCCGGTCCAGCGCGGCGTCATCGGCGAGCAGCGCGCCGTCGATGTCCGTGACCAGCCCGGACAGGTCCCTGAGGGTCGTCCCGTCCTGGTCAAGCAGCGCGGGGCGCTCGGCCCCCGCCGTACCGACACGCAGCAGCTTCATGTCTGTCTCCTCTGGTCGAACATGACCCGGCCGATGGATGCGGCCATCGGAGGGGATTGGCCGATCCTCCAAGACATCCGATCACTCTGCAAGACCCAGTTCACACCCTGGACCGCCCGACCGCCATGTCAGGGGGTGGCGGCGGCCAGTGCGCCGCCCGCCGGATACATGTCCCGGTAGAGGAAGTAGCGTTCGGCCGCCGTCCACGTCGTACTCGTCACCACGTACAGCGCGGCGGCCAGCGGCACCACGGCGACGGTGAAGAGCGTCGCGAAGGACAGCAGGGGCATCATCTTCGTCATCGCGCCCATGCCCGGCATCTGCTGCCCGTCGGGCCCCGCCGGCATCGCGGGAGCGTGCGCCATCTGGATCTTCGTCCGGCGGAAGTTGAAGGTGGCGACCCCGGCGACGATCGCGAAGAGGCCCAGGTACACCAGCCCCGCGCCGCCCAGCACGCCGCCGTGCGCGAGCGCGTCCGTCCAGCGGTCACCGAGCGGCGCGGCGAAGAGGGAGTGGCCGAGCAGTTCGTTCCGCTCGCCGCCGATCGTGCTGTTGGAGAAGAGGTGGTACATGAGGAAGAACGCGGGCATCTGGAGCAGGCTCGGCAGGCAGCCCGAGAGCGGTGAGACCTTCTCCTTGGCGTGCAGTTCCATGAGCGCCTTCTGCATGCGCTCGGGGTTCTTGCCGTGCTTCTTGCGCAGTTCGGCGATCTGCGGGGCGAGTTTGGTACGCGCCTTCTGGCCGCGGGCCGCCGCTCGGGAGAGGGGATGGATCGCCAGCCGTACGCAAGCGGTGAACAGGATGATCGCCGCCGCGGCGGCGCCCGCGCTGAAGAGCGGCTGGAGCAGATTGGCGAGATGTCCGACCAGATTGGCGAAAACGGACATGGTGAGCCCTCCGTGGGTCTCGTCGTGCCGGATGAGATGCAGCTCGGCATGACGACCCGCGCGGGGGTGTGGAGAGGGTGACCGTCCCGTGTGTCCCGGTCTCTGTCCCTGTCCCTGCTCTGCGTACCCCTGCTACGCGGCCGTCGGAAGAAGACGGCCGGGTGCTCGGGGCCGGGTGCGGCCCGAGGCGTCGGGGTCCCGCTGGGACAGGAAGGCGGTACGTTGCTCGCGGTCGCGGATGGCCGTACGTACCCGGTGTCGGGGGTGAGCGGGTACGGAGCGCGCGCTGATCAGGGCGCAGACGACGAGGGCGGAGCCCGCGGCGGCCGTGGCGGTGGCGGCGAGCGCGACGGCGGCGGAGAGGCCGCCGGCGTCGAGGAGCAGGACTTCGGTGACGAGGAAGAGCAGCAGCCCGGCGGGGCGCAGCAGCCGCAGCGCTCTGTGGACCATGGCCTGCCCCCTTCTCGTTCTCGTTCCGGGTTGTCGGAGCGTTCTTGGTTCTTGGTGTTCGTGGCGTTCTTGGTGTCTTGGCGTTCTTGCGACAAACGCCGCTTCAGCCGTTATACACGATCGGTCTCCAGTGGCCGAAGGAGCCGGCGGGGCCGGAGCAGGGCCCCAGGCCCGGCGGCTCACGGTGCCGGCGCCGCGGGAGCGCCGCCGGAAGGCGCAGGCATGGCATCGCCCCCATGGGACCCATCGACGGAATCGACGGAATCGACGGAATCGACGGAATCGACGGAATCAAGCGAATCATGCGCGAGCACATCCACGTCCGGCCGAGGGTCGGCGTCGGCCCTCCCCACGTACGTCACCACCAGGGCGACGACAAGACTCGCGGCGAGCGCGACGATCCCCGCGTTCACCCCCCACACCGGGTCGTGGCCGGTGAAGACCAGCGCGCACACCGTCCCCACCCCCACCGCGAGGCCGCTCAGCCCGCCCGCCAGAGTCAGCCGCCGCCACACCAGCCCCAGCAGCACCATGGGGAGCAGCTGCGCCATCCCCTCGTACGAGATGAGGGAAAGCCGTACGAGCGTGTTGGGCGCGGCGTACGTCAGCACCAGCGCGCCCGCGCCCGCCGCCACGACGACCACCTGCGCGGCGCCCTTCTGCCTGGCCCGCCAGCGCGGTACGAGCGAGAGCACGCTGCGCCCCCACATCGTCCCGATCACCAGCATGAACACGGCCATGGGCACGATGGAGGAAAGGGCCGCGGCCACTCCGATGATCCCGACCGCCCAGGCGGGCAGCGAGTCGACGACGAGCCGGAAGAGCGCGAGGTTGGAGTCGGCGCCGGTCAGCCCGGGGACGACGAAGAGCGCGGCCATGCCGAGCAGCATCGGGATGAAGAGCAGCACGTTGTAGGCGGGCAGCCAGATCGCGTTGCGGCGCAGCGCGTCGGCGCTGCGGGCGCCCAGATAGCCCGCGACGGTGGTGGGGAAAATCACGACGGTGAGCGCGTTGAGCAGGGAGGTGGTGATGAACCAGGCGGTGCCCAGCCCGCTGCCGCCCGCCCCGCCACCGCCGTGTCCCGGCAGGGTCAGCCACTCCTCCTTCCGCGCCACCAGCCGGTCGAGGAGCGGCCCGTAGCCGTCGAAGTAGTGCAGCGGCACATAGACGGCGAGGAACCCCAAGGTGCCGATCACCAGTACGTCCTTGAGCACCGAGACCCAGGCGCTCCCCCGCAGCCCGCTCACCACCACAAATCCGGTGGTCACCGCGAAGGCAATGAAATAGCCCCAGTTGAGGCTTATCGCCCCGTACGAGATGGTCGAGACGACCACTCCCATCCCGGTGATCTGGAGCTGGATGTACGGCAGCAGGAAAACGGTCGCGAGGACGGCCGTCAGGGCGCCGAGCCAGGGCCGTCCGAAGCGGTGGGCGAGTATGTCCGTGATCCCCACAAGATCATGGCGGCGCGCATAGCCCCACAACATGGGGCCGACCACATAGCCGACCGCGTAGCCGCAGGACATATAGGCGACCACATAGAGGACAGGGGCTCCGTAGTTGTAGCCCCAGCCCGCGGCGCCGAGATAGCTGAAACTCGTATAGCTCTCACCGGCCATCAGCACCCAGATGAAGACGGCGCCGAGACTGCGTCCCCCGACGGACCACTCGGCGATCCCGCCGCCCGTACGCCGGCGGACGGCGAGCAGCCCGAGACCGACCGTCCCGACCATGAAGACGGCGAAGATCGTGGTGGCGACAGTGGCGTTCACTCCGCTCCCTCCCGGCGCCGCAGCCGCTGATCCCCGCGCCAGGCCAGCGCGACGGCGACGGGCGTCAGCACCGTCGCGCCGAGCAGCCACAAGGACAGGAACGGCAGCCCGAGGATCACGGGCTCCACCCGGTTCACCCAGGGCAGCACCACCAGGAACAGCACGAAGGGAACCAGCAGCCAGAGCAGATGAGGACGGTGTCGGAGCACGTCAGGACCTTAGACGAGGCACGACCGGCCACCGCCCTCCGCTCCCGCCCCGCACGGCAGTACGGTGTCCGTCATGCGCCCCGACATGCCTGCCGACCACACCACGGAAGCCGAGCGCCTGCTGCGCACCGCTGCCCAGTACCCCGAGGATCACGAGCCCCTGCTCCTCCGTGCCGCGGCCCATCTGGAACTGGCCGGCGACCGCGACCGCGCGACCGGCCTCTACGACACCCTCCTCGCGGCCTCCCCCGACCACCCCCATCTGGTGAAGGCGCTCCAGGCCGCCAACCTCTGGGAGTACGGCCACGAGGCGGAGGCCCGCGCGATCATCGACGGCCTGCGCACCGCGGCCCCGCTGGACCCGGGCCCCTGGGAGATCGTCGCCGAGACCCTGGAGTCCCACGACGAACTCGAAGCGGCCCACGACACCTTCACGTCGGCGCTCAACACGCTGCTCACCCCCGGCGAAGAGGTCCCCTACCCGGTCCACAACCTGCTGATCGGCCGCCACCGCGTCCGCCGCCTGCTGGCCCTGGACCACGACGACTGGGACGGCCTGGCGGACCGCGTCAACCCCGCCTCGGTCACCCTCGACGAACTCCACGACCCCAAACGCCTCTGGTCCCTGGGCTCCGACAACCCCGCCGAACTCCAGGCCGAGATCACCCGCCTCCGCGCCGAACTCGGCTCGTACCGCACGGCCCTGTCCCGCCCCTTCCCGGTGGCGATGCTCCACTGGCCGGCCCCGGAACTGGCCGAACTCCTCACCGCGTACCCGACCCTGGCCACCGAGTACCCCTCGCACGAGACCCACCTGTCCCACCTCGAAGCCTCCCTCCGCGACCTCGCCGCCACCGGCACCCCCAACCTGGGCATCGTCACGGCGACGGTCCCGTCGTACGAGGCGTTCGCGGCCTCGGAACAGTCGTCCCCCTCCAACACGGACCTGCTCCCCCAGTACGCCACCACGCTCGCAGCCCGAGGCCGAGCCACCCCCTGGCCCCCAGCCCGCAACGCCCCCTGCTGGTGCGGATCGACAAGGCCCTACAGGAACTGCCACGGCGGGCCCTCAGCCTGATCTGTGCAGTGCAAGCCATCGAGCGCGTCCCGCCCCGCGGGCGCGAACAGGGCATGCCCGGGAGTACCTCGCCATGCCCATCACTTGGTGCGTTCCACCTCGTTGGAGCGCTGGGTGACCGCGCATCTACGTCAAACCGCCCCAATAGGACTGACAGTTTGAGATCATCTCCCCATGCCGAGTGAGTCGAAGCAGGTCATGTTTGGCACCCCCGACGGTGTCGTTGAAGGAGCTTGGTTCAAGGGACACCACGAGCTTCACGCCAATAACTTGCACCGTTTTAGTGGTCGTGGAATATCTGGAACCGCGAAGACAGGCGCTGACTCAATCGTCCTATCTGGCGGATATATAGATGACGTCGACGCGGGTGATGAGATTAGGTATACCGGCGAGGGTGGACGCGATCGAGAAACCGGCCGAATGGTCGCAGATCAGTCGCTCACCGACGAAGGTAACGCCGCGCTGGTCGTTTCCCAAGCTCTCGGTCACCCTGTACGAGTGATTGAGGGCCTAAATATTAAAGGAACGACGCGGAAACGGGCCACCGGAGGCTACCGCTACCGCGGCCTCTACCGCGTCGCAGATCACTGGATTACCTTCGGGCAGGAAGGTTTCCGCATCTGCCAGTTCCAGCTCCTCAAGATCACCCCTGGCGAGATAGTTCCACGTCAGCGGATCGACCCTGCCGCTGGCAAGAGTACGGATATCGAGGAACAAGCACGACGGTACATCACTCAAAACCGCCTCGCGCGTGACTCAAAAGTGGCACGAAAAATCAAGGACCTTCACGACAATACGTGCCAGATATGCGCCCTACGGCTAGTCGTTTCACCGACTGGCGAGGCGTACAGCGAGGCCGCACACATACAGGCACTGGGAAAGCCTCATTTCGGGAGGGACATCACTCAAAATGTCCTATGCCTCTGCCCGAACTGCCATGCCCGCTTCGACCGTGGAGCTCTTCACATAAATGATTCATTTGAGGTTATTGATAGCCTCAAGCAAGAGTTCGTCACGAAGCTGAGGCGCATCAATTCCCATGAAATAGGCGTCGAATTCCTTAGGAAGCATCGGGAGCGCTGGAGCGACCGCCGCACGTAAGGGGCTCGGGACACCGAGGACCACGGTGGGGTTGCTCCACGATCTGCCGGGACATCTGAACGGGGGCTCAGCTTGCTTCGTCAAGTTCTGCCTCGTAGTGGACCTGGGCTCGATCCAGGGCCTCGTCCGGGTCGCGGCCGTGGGCGCGGAGCCAGTGGAGGAGGTCGACGATCAGGCCGATCGCCGCCTCCTCCGCAACTGCCACGCTCAGGCGTTCGTGCTGCTGCGGCATGAGGGCGTCCCGGGAGCCATAGAGCGTCAGGAGGGCTTCCGCCTTGACGACTTGAGGTCCGTCTACGTGGTCGGAGCCCGAGCGGAGGCCCGTGTTCAGCTCGCACCAGGTGACCTTGGAGTCTCCGCGCAGGATGACGCCCCAGCGGTCCGTGACGGCGTTCACGAGTGCCATGCCTCTGCCCGACTCCTCCTCAGTCGTCACAGAGATGAGCGTAGGAAGCGCGCGAGTGTCCGGGTCACGCACTTCGAGCCGGAGGTGTTGGCCGTTCATGGATACGGCCAGGGTGGTGGGCGTCCCCGGGCCGACGTGCGTGATGACGTTGGTGACCAACTCAGTCACACACAGCTGTGCGGTGTCGACCAGCCCTGGCAGACCCCACAGGTTCAGATGCACTCGCATGACGCGCCGTAGCCCAGCCAACTCCTCGGCTTCCGCCAGGAAGGGCAGATCCCATCCCTTCCTGGCGATGCCGAATCGGCACTCACTCACATCAACCACCTCTGCCACGTCGCTCGTTGACCACCTTGCGCGGCCGTTCACGTCTTTAGAGTGGCACTGGAACTCTCAATATGGAACTCTCAGCTAGGCCTTCTGAGAGCACGACGGTTGCCGCACGCCCCCGGCGCACGCTGTGTTGCCTGCGGTGCACGGCACCGTGCACGCTCTAGGAGATCAGACGAGAAGGGCCACATCCATGGCAGTCGGACCGACAACACGGAGGCGCCAACTTGGCGCCGACCTCCGTCGACTACGGGAGAGGAAGGGCCTCACTCTGGAGGAGGCGGGAGCCGTGGTGGGCATTTCCAAAGCGACCTTGAGCAGGTACGAGACCAAGGAAGGATCAGTCAAATGGCCTGCTGTGGAAGCTCTCTGTCGTGAGTACGGAGCTTCCGAAGAAGAGCGACTGACGCTTGTCGAGTTGGCCAAGGGGGCCAAGATCCGCGGATGGTGGCGTTCGTTGGCGGATCCCATTCCCGAGTCGATGAACCTCATGCTGACCCTTGAGGACGAGGTTGTTCGAGAGGATCACTACGCCTGTATGTACGTCCCTGGACTGCTTCAGACCCGCGCGTACGCGGAGGCGGTTCACCGGGCTTCGGAGATGCGCTGCACCGACCAGGAGATCAACCACATGGTCGACATTCGCATGAAGAGGCAAGAGCTGCTGGAGAGAGACGAACCCCCACACATCTGGGCAGTCATCGACGAGGCTGTGGTGCGGCGGGCGGTCGGCGGACGCGATGTCATGCGCGGACAGTTGCGTCATCTGCTCGCGCGGGCTCACGAGCCTCACATCACCTTCCAGATACTGCCGTTCGAGGCCGGTGCCCATGCCGCCGCTGTCGGCAGCTTCGTCATCCTCGGTGGAGCGAAGCCCGAACTCGACGTGGTGTACGTGGACATTCTGAGCGGCGGCCTCTTCATGGAGAAGCCTCAGGAACTCGCGCGCTATAAATTGGCGTTCGAATACCTGCGCGCTCAGGCGTTGGACATCGAAGCGTCCGTCGCGCTCCTGAATCGGGTCTGCAAGGAGCTGTAATGGATCGCGAAAACCTCTGTTGGATCAAGTCGTCGTACAGCGGCGGGAGCGGCACAGAGTGCGTCGAGGTCGCGGAACTGGTTGATGGTTCGGCCGTGCGGGACTCGAAGGATCCCGGTGGGGGCAGGATCGTCTTTCGTGGGGTGGCTTGGGGGCGGTTTGTTCTGGGGGTGAGGGAAGGGGAATTGGGGGGCTAGAGGTAGGGGCGGATGATGATGTTCGGGCGGTCCGGGCAGGAGTTGGCCAGGCGGAGTTTGGTGCGGATCGCCGCTACCAGTTCTTCGGGGTGGTCGCGGATCAGGGCCGGGGCCGCGCTGGTGACGTCGATGCCGTGGGACTCCATGAGCAGGCGGCGGCGGAGGGTGGCGCGGTATTGGGCCGCGCCCAGGTGGTATTCCTCCGAGTCGACTTCCAGAGCCACCCCCGCGAAGGGCCAGTAGGCGTCGGGCTTGGCCAGGAAGGTGCCCTTCGAGGTGAGGAGGGTTGGGTTCCAGAGGGCGTCCGGGAGGCCGGCGGTGCGGAGGGTGTCCCGGGCCTGGGCCTCGGCGATGGAGCGGATGCCGGCGCGGAGTTCTTCCAGGGCGGTGCGTACCGCCGGGTTGCGGAGGGCGTGGGAGGCGTCGGCGGCGGTGGTTCGGGGCATGGGGGTTCCGTGCCCACGCCGGGCCCGGAGTGGACACGCGTCGGCGGACTGTGACGATCTCTTGCGTCCTCCGTAGCGTTCAAGCGTTCAAGGCATATCGTCACACTGGTCGTCACACCGGCCCAGAAACGCCTCGATCGCCTCGTGCAGCGCCCCCGGCTGGTCCAGATGGACATCGTGAGCCGCGGAGGGGACGACTCGTACCTCCGTCCCCGGACGGCGAACCCCCATCTCCGTGGCTTCCGCCTCCGGCATCGAGCCCGACTCGCCGCGCACGACGAGCGTCGGGCAGCGCACCCTCGACCACTCCTCCCAGAACGAGCGGCGGGCGTTCTCCGCGACGCAGGCGACCATCACCTCCCGGTCGACACGCGGACGCAGGCCGTCCGGGTGTTCCGCCAGGCCCGCCGCCCACGCGCGGCCGGCCGGACCGCCGCCGAAGAACGCGGTCGCCGCGTCGGTGGACGTGAACGGCACCGGCCACGAATCCAGCCAGCCGCCGATCAGCGCGGGCAGCTCAGGGTTGGGGCCCTTGGGTCCCGCCTCGATCAGTACCAGGGCGCTGAACAGGTCCGGGTGAGCGGCGGCGGCGAGCATGGCCGTATGACCGCCCAGGGACTGGCCCACGAGGACAGGCCGGTCCAGCGCGTGGTGTTCGGTCACCGCCAGCACGTCCCGTACGTGCGCCGCGCGCGAGACGTCCGCCGGGCGGCGTTCGCTCGCGCCGTGGCCGCGCGCGTCGTACGCGACCACGCGGTGCGCGGGCCGGAGCAGCCGTACGAGCGGGTCCCATTCGGCGGCGTGGCCCGCCAAGCCGTGGAGCAGGAGTACCGGCCGCCCCGGGCCCGCCCCATCGTCACCGCCGTGGTTCCTTCCGTGGTCATCGCCGTGGTCGACACACGTCAGCCGTACGCCGTCGTCACTCCGCACCGTTCTCGTCGTATGCGCCATGGCGTCGAAGGTCCCATGGAGACGCTTTCCGGTTCCGTTGAACGGTCCCACCCCGCCCTCCGTACTCAACGGCAACTCCCCCATGGTGGCTGGGCGCGTGAACGGACGACAGGGTCCGGATCACGCGCCCAGCGCCCTTCCCGTGCCCAGCGCTTCGTCACGCCCCCAGCAGGTGGGACACCGTATAGATCAGCAGGCCCGCCAGCGCGCCCACCACCGTGCCGTTGATGCGGATGAACTGAAGGTCGCGGCCGATATGCGCCTCGATCTTCTTGGAGGTGTCGGCGGCGTCCCAGCTCGCGACCGTGTCCGAGATCAGGGACGTGATCTCGCCGCGGTACGTGGAGACGACATACGCCGCCGCGTCCTCGATCCAGCCGTCCAGCTTCCCCTGGAGCCGGGCGTCCGTCGCCAGTCGCGAGCCCAGGGAGAGCAGCGAGGCCCGCGCCCGCAGGCGCAGTTCGCTCCGGTCGTCCTCAGCCGCCGACATGATCATGGCCCGTACGGAGGCCCAGGCCGAGGCGATGATGTCCTGCACCTCGGGGCGGGCAAGCAGCTCCGACTTCAGCCGCTCGACCCGGGCGCGGGTGTCCGTGTCCGATTGGAGGTCCGCGGCGAAGTCCCGCAGGAAGCGGTCGATGGCGCCGCGCGCCGGGTGGTCCGGCATGTCGCGCATCTCGGTGATGAAGCGCAGCAGTTCCTTGTAGACGCGGTCGCCGATCCTCCGGTCCACGAAGCGCGGCGTCCAGCCCGGCGCCCCGCCCTGGACCGCGTCCATGACCGAGTCCCCGTGCTCCACCAGCCAGTCGTGGGCGCGGGCGCAGATCAGATCGACCGCACGGTGGTGGGCGCCGTCGGCGACGACCGTGTCCAGGGTCTTGCCGAGCCCCGGCGCGATCTCCACCGCGTCCGCGCGCCGGGTGATCGCCTCGCCGACGACCGCCTGGACGTCCGAGTCCCGCAGGACGGTCAGCGCGCCGCGCAGCGCCGTGGACAGCTCGGCGGTGACCCGGTCCGCGTGGTCGGGCTCCGCGAGCCAGGTGCCGAGCCGGCGGCCGATACCGAGAGCTCTCAGCCGGTTCCGTACGACCTCGGCCGAGAGGAAGTTCTCCCCGACGAACGCGCCGAGCGACGTGCCCAGCTGGTCCTTCTTGTTCGGGATGATCGCGGTGTGCGGGATGGGCAGACCGAGCGGGTGCCGGAAGAGTGCCGTCACCGCGAACCAGTCGGCCAGCGCGCCCACCATGCCCGCCTCGGCCGCCGCGGCGACGAAGCCGGCCCAGCCGCCCAGGCCGGAGTTCTTCGCCCAGGTGGCGAGCACATAGACCAGGGCAACCAGCAGCAGCAGACCGGTGGCGGTGGTCTTCATCCGGCGGACGCCGCGCAGCTTCTCCGCGTCGGCGGCCGTATAGGCGAAGGCGGGGAGCGCCGAACGCTTTCCGGTCCCGGACGGCCGAGGGGCGCCGGACCCGCCAGGCCCACCGGACCCACCCGACGTCCCGGATCCCCCCGCCCCGCCGGCCCCGCCAGGAAGGCCCGCGCCGCCACCGCTACCGCCATCGCCGCTGACGCCACCGCTACCGCCGACGCCGTCACCGCTGACGCCGCCGCTGCCCTCCACCGCTCTCTCCGGATCTGTACGTTCCATCCGCTCCACCCGATCCACCCGTCCGCGTAAGCGCCGTGCTCAACGCACTCCGCTCAACGCTCCATGCTCCCGTTCTCGTGCCCCGCGCACGGCCCCTACCGCATTGTCCCTGCCTGACGTACTCCCGGGGCGCACGTCGAGTTCCCGCGCGATGTCGGATGATGTGTCCTGTACGTAGTTCTGTACGTGGTGATGAGGGAGACACGGGGGGACTCGGGGGCTATGACCGGACATCGTGGATTTGCCCTGCTCGGGGCGCTGGTCGCGGTGGTGGCGCTGGTGTGCGGCGTCATCATCACCGGGTACGGACTGCTGGACAGCGGCTCGCGCGCGGACGCGGGCGGCCCGGCCGATGGCTCCGGGGATCCCCGTACGCGCGGGCGCGCCTCCGTGGGGACGGCCGCGCCCGCCTTCGCCGACAACTGGACCGGTACCTGGGCCGCCGCTCCGGCGGGCGCCGAGCCGGGGGCGCCGGTCGGTTATCCCGGGCGCTCCATCCGTAACGTCGTACACACCAGCATCGGCGGCACCAAGGTCCGGATCACCCTCTCCAACCTCTACAGCCCCACCCCGCTGCTGATAGGTACCGCCTCGGTCGCGGTCGGCGAGGGCGGGGGCGCCCCCGAGGCGGTCGCCGGGACCATGCGGCAGCTGACCTTCGGCCGCCGGGCCGCCGTGACCGTACCGCCCGGCGGGCAGATCGTCAGCGATCCCGTGGCGCTACGGGTGCCGTACGACAGCGATCTGCTGGTCACGCTCCATACCCCGCGCGCCGGCGGGCCCGTCACGTATCACCGGCACGCGCTCCAGACCTCGTATCTCGCCGACGGCGACCGTACGCGCGACCTCGACGCGACCGCGTACGCCCCGTCGCGCAGGGTCTGGCGCTATCTCACCGCCGTCGATGTCCTCAACCGCGAGACGCGGGGGGCGGTCGTCGCCTTCGGTGACTCGATCACCGACGGGGTCGGCTCCGGCTACGACGCGAACCGCCGCTGGCCCGATGTGCTCGCCGCGCGCCTGCGCGACCAGCACATCGGCGTACTCAACGCGGGCATCGGCGGAAACCGCGTCCTGAGTGACGCGTCGGCGCTGCGCAACGGCGCGAGCGGGCTCGCCCGCTTCCAGCGCGACGTACTCGGCCGGGCCGGTGCCAAGGTCGTCGTCATCGACCTCGGCATCAATGACATCCTGCGGGGCCGCGAGACCGACCCCGCCAGGATCACCGCCGGGCTGCGCGAACTCGCCCAGCGGGCGAAGGCGCGCGGGCTGCGCGTGATCGGGTCGACGCTGACACCGTTCGGCGCGCACGGCGGGTACAACGCCACCACCGAGTCCGTACGCGACCGGGTCAACGAGGAGATCCGCTCGGGCCGGGTCTTCGACGAGGTCGTGGACTTCGACAAGGCGGTACGCGATCCGTACGCGCCCGACCGGATCAGGCCGGTGTACGACTCGGGCGACGGGCTGCACCCGAGCGACGCCGGGTACCGGGTGATGGGCCGTTACCTGAGCCCCTTGCTACTGGAGGACCGGGCCCCGGCCCAGCTGTGACAGCGCCCCGGCGCCCCGCCGCCCCGCCGTGGCGATGCGGTCCGCGGGCGCTAAAGGCGATACGCGCCGGCGAAAGCCGTCACCACGCCCTTGCCGTCAGTCCAGTTCCCCGCGGTCAGTCCAGTTCCTTGCGGTCCGCCTTCTTCTCCAGCTTCTGGCGCTTGCGCTCCTCCTTGAGCCGGCGCTTCTCCGACTCCCGCACCTTGCGCTCCACCCCGACCCCGCCCATCAGCGCGAAGCCCGTGACGATCACCCGCGGCGACCCCGGGCTCGCCGCGCCCTCGCCCACCTCGCCGAAGCCGCCCATCAGCCCGAAGCCCCTGACCTGGACGTCCATGTCCGGCGGTACGGTCACGTGCACCCCGCCCATGATCGTGACGCAGCGGATCACCACATCGCGGTCCTCGAACCGCGCCTCGCGCAGATCGACCTCGCCGCCCGCCTGGAAGACGACGGCCGTGAACTTACGGCCCACCGTCCACGTCCCCTTACGGCGGAATCCGCCCCAGAACGCGAAGGCGCCCTTCGAAGTGGCCGTCTCCCGGCCGATCCGGCTCTGCCAGGTGCTCATGTCGCCCGCGCCGGCCGCGCCGCTCACGCCGCGCCCGGCCACGGACGTGTCGGGTGCGAGCGCCACGTCCGTCGTCGTCCCCGGCGCGGGGAGGTCCCGTACCAGTGGCGCCAACTCGCCATGGGTGCGCGCCTTGAAGGCCGCCTCCAGGCGCTCGTCGAACTCCTCCATATCGAGCCGGCCCTCGGCCACGGCCTCGCGCAGCCGCTCCGCGACCCGCTCCCGCTCGGCGTCGGAGGCGCGCGTATCGGCACCCGTATCGGCGCGCGCATCAGGGCGCGGGTAGGTCGGCGGGTCAGGCCGGTCACTCGTCATACGAGCAGACTAGTCAACGGTGCTACTCACGTCACACAGCTGATCGGTCGGCATACATCTTGGCGATCACCGCCTCGATATCCGGCTCTCGCACCGACAGGTCCACCAGCGGATACTCCGCCGCGATCCGCGCGAGGAGCGGCGCCGCGGACTCGGCGGCGGGGAAAGCCAGCCACTGCCGAGGCCCCTCCACCCGCACCACCCGCGCCCCGGGCACCTCGACCGGCGGAAGCTCGCGCTCCAGGTCGACGACGAGTGTCCGCTCGCTCTCCCCCACCTCGTGCAGTCCGGCCAGCCCGCCGTCGTACAGCAGCCGGCCGTGGTCGATGACCATCACCCGCTTGCAGAGCTGCTCGATATCGGTCAGATCGTGGGTGGTCAGCAGGACCGTCGTGCCGCGCTCCGCGTTCAGATCCCGCAGGAACTCCCTGACCTTGGCCTTGGAGATCACATCGAGGCCGATCGTCGGCTCGTCCAGATACAGGACCTCCGGGTCGTGCAGCAGCGCCGCCGCGATATCGCCGCGCATCCGCTGGCCGAGCGAGAGCTGCCGTACGGGTACGTCCAGCAGCTCGGCCAGATCGAGGAGTTCGACACAGCGCTCCAGATTCACCCGGAACCGCGCGTCCGGCACCCGGTACATCCGGTGCATCAGCCGGTACGAGTCGATCAGCGGCAGATCCCACCACAGCGTGGTCCGCTGCCCGCAGCAGTATTGCAAACGATGTGATCATTGTTACAATAAGTAACAGGAGATCACGCAGTGCAGTCACAACAGAACATCATCGAACGCGTTCACCGGGGCGACCTGAGCGGCCTCAACTTCGCCGGATTGGTTCGGCTCTCCTTCGAAACCCGTTCTGACCACGAAGTCTCCAGCATCGCCATGAGCGGCGGGGACATCAACAACCGGGACGAGCAAGAAGAACACTGCCAGCAGTACGTCACCGGTCGCAGTGGTGAGTACGTCTACACCTACGACGAGCCGCACACCTCGGCGTGGAAAAAGAAGCGGGTCAAGCAGCCTGACGGTAGCTACCTGTACCGCGTGATCCGGCCCGTCTTCGAGGGCGCACTCAAGGACTTGAAGAACGGGTTCACCCCGGACGGCCGGCGGCTGGATGGTCTCGTCGTTTATGACATCGACCGCCTCACCCGCGATCACCGCCACCTAGAGGACGCAATCGAGGTGGTGCAGTACCACTTTCGACCCATCCTCGACATCCGTGGTTCGCTCGATCTACTGACCGACAACGGTCGATCTGCGGCGCGCTACGTCCTGAACGCCCGCGCCAGTGCATCCACCGACACATCACGTCGTCTCCGCGACAGCCACAAGTCACGCGCAGTCCGTGGCATACCCGTTGGCGGCAACCGCGCCTTCGGGTGGGCGGAAGATAAGCGCACCATCGTTCCGCGCGAAGCCTGGCAAGTCCGCGCGGCGGCGCGACTACTCCTAGCTGGGGTGAAGGCATCCACCATCATCCGCAAGTGGAACAAGGCTGGAAGACTCACCACCAAGGGCAATCCGTGGAGCCGTAGGACGTTTGTCCTCATGATGACATCGCCCCGAATGGTTGGGTACCGCGTCTACGGCCCGATGGATCAGCCACACCACACACGCTTTCTCGCCGACGACCAAGGAAATCCGGTCAAGGGTCAATACGACGCCATCCTGGATGAGCACACCTGGCACTCAGTTGTAGCGCTCCTCACAGGCCCCGACCGTCCGGAAGGACACGCGGACATCGGGAAGTTGAAGTACATGCTGTCGCGCATCATCAGGTGCGGGAACTGCGGGAACAAAATCTCAGGCAACGCCAAGCCAAACAACCGCTTCGACTATGCATGCAAGGCCAACGATGGTGGATGCGGCAAGGCGTGCGGTTCTGGTATCGCCATTGATGCCATCGTCACCAAGCTCATCCTTGCTCGGCTGAAAGAACAACACATCGAAGTAGAGCCGCAGCCGTGGCCGAAGACGGAAGAACTCGCCGCTCTCAACACGGCAAAGGCAAGCCTGTTGGCTCAGTTCAAAGAGAACCCCGACATGGGTCCTCACATCTGGCCAGAAGTACGAAAGAAGGAAGCGGCCATTGCCGTGCTCGTTAAAGAGCGAGCCGCCTACGTCAAGAAGAACGCAAAACCCAAGTCAGCGAATATGGCCGAGACGTGGTCAGACTTGGAAGTCGAGCAGAAAAACGCCATCGCTGCGGGGATGTTCGAAGCAATCATCCTGGCGCCAGCCACCAAAGGTAGCAATCGGTTTAATCCCGAGCGTCTACAGATGGTGTGGCACCAAGGATAGTAGCAATACGTTCTAGTTGAGTGGGTCGAAGTTCAGGGGCATTTTGCAACTGAGCTTCGACCCATTTTTGTTCCGCAATCTCAGATGCCGGTTGCGGTTTCACTTTTGTCGATGCGTTGGGTTGCCGTACTTCCATGAATCATTTCTCCGCTTACTTTCTCATTGTACCTCATTACCCATTATCCACGTTCGTATCGGTGTTGTAGTTCGGTCAAACTCTATAGAACTACCCCTATGGAAATGCGTAAATGGGTGTAGGGCCAGGAACAATCCGGCCCGGAACCTACAAAACCAGTGGAGCAGAAATGGCAATCGTGAGTCAGAAGGTCTCTGACCTTTCCGGTGAGCAGGGTGACGACAAGCAGTTTGCTGCGGTCGTCGTCCGACAGCACCCGGACATTGACCAGCCGAAGGCCCTGGACGTGCTCGTGCCGGAACTCAAGCAGTTCAACGACATCAGCGCGGACCTGGTGATCCTGGAGGTCACCATGCCCAACGGCACCAGGCAGGACGTGTACGTGCCCCTGGAGGAGTTCAACAAGGCTGCGCCCAACATGGGCGAGGTTCTCAAGAACGCTCGGGGCACGCGAGGCCGCGTTCCTGGTACCCGTGTCGGAAACGGCAACGGTAACGGGTAACCCCGACTCCGCCTCCCGCCACCGCTCCCGGCGGTTGAGGCGGAACACCCCCGTTCTGGTGACCCGCAAGGGACATCGGAACGGGGGCTCTCTCATGTTGAGAGGGCAAATCGTGAGCTGCCCACCGGGGCGCAACCCTGCGCCCCGGTGAATCAGTCCCACGATCGAGAGAGTACGTGGTCGCATGATTACTGGCATTTTGCTTCCTTCCGACGAGGACACCCCTATCTCGAAAATCGAGGTGGATACGGAAGACACAGAAGCCGTGGAAGACATCGTTCTCGGCGGCTACGAGGTTCTCAACTTCAACGCCCCGCCGGCCTCCCTCCTTGGAAACGAGGGACTTACGCTCTGGGATCTGCAACACAATCACCGCGCGACCATTCTCCTGTGGCTGCACGCACCGGACTACCGCTACAACACCCACGTTCCCGGCCCCGCCATCATCACCGGCAGGCCAGATGGAACGGGGAAACTTACCTCCGTTCCGAGTGAGCTGGTAACACTCCTCCTCGAAACGGAGTCGTACCGCGTCGAGGTCCTGATGGACAAGTACGGCCCGTGGGTCACGGAAAGTCTCGTCTTCGCTACCTGGATGGAGGCGTATAAATTCGCGCTCCTCGCGGCGCAGATGCACTACGAGATCACGGACGTGCGAGTCATCGCAGCGTGATGGCCACGGTCAGACCGCGGGATTCCCGCCACCGAAAGGTGGCGGGCTTTCCCATACTTAACCTGATCCATTCCGCACATGCTTGCAATTAGATCTAATATGTCTCATAATCCGTCGGCAGTGAGAGCAGGCGCAGATCCTATAGGCCGCGCCTGTAATGCATGACTCGTTCCGATCAGATATCGAAACAATGAGTTTGCGTGAATCTCAACAAATCCGCTCCCTCCGCGTGGTGACACGCAGAAACGGATGGCAACTATGCCGAGTGCTCACGGCTATGAGCCGGGGTGTCTTTGCAAGTTCTGCAAGAACGGGCCTCCCAAGGCTCGTGGCGGCAGAAGTCGAGGTGGCCGTCGAAATGGCGGCGGTCGTAGGAGTGGCTGGTCTGCCCCTGCGGGCGGCGGCGATTCTGCCGGTAACCCCCTCACGGTCTCATTCGGAGAGGGTTCTCGCGATGGCGAGACGCTCCTCGGTGACGGTGACCAGAGTGAGGAGAACTTCCTCGATTCCGACAACCACGACCACTACGGTTCCGGCAACGGACCAAACAACAACGGCACGCGCCGAGGCCGTTACACCGGCTCCGGAAGCTGAGCCTCTGTCTTGAGCAAGACATAAAACTGCTCCATCTTGGGCATAGATGTAAACTATGCCTGCAAGTCCCTGACTTACAGAAATCATTCATAAAGCAATAGACGTTATTTATCATGAAACTCTCACGAAAAGAACAGATTGAATTCACAAAAGAGATTCTTGCTCTGATAGAGCTAAGCACAAAGAATCCAGAGCAGCTACAACACCTAAGTAAGTTGGCATCCCTTTTAGTGTCGTGGGCTGGTAGTGATAACGGGGTGGCTGTGAATTTAAGCGAGTACGTTGGCGAGTTGACCGCCATTACAAGCGGTAGCGAAGACGACGGATGGAAAGATGAATTCAAGAAGACGTTATACGAAGAGATTGACTTGCCCAATAAGTGATTTGATCGACGCATGAAAAACGTACTCCGAATAATCATCGGTATCATCTTCATCGCCTGCGGATTGCTGGTATGCGGTTTGAGTCTCCGTCTGGCAATCCCATTAAACTGGGGCACTTTCCTGCTAGCCTTTGCCCCTGCATTTCTTGCGGGCATCGCTTTAGTGGCTGCTGGGTGGGGAATTCTAAGCGGTATGAGCTGGCGAGAACTCATTGAGAATCTCTCCTACTTGTGGCACAACTAACAGCGAAGCCGTAGCCCTTTCCGAGCCGAAGTCAAAAGAGCTCCCATCACGGGAGTTCTCTTGATACATAGATACTTCCAAATCTCAATACTTGAACCTCTCAACTATTTCATGGCACCATTAAAGAGGGGTTTTGGTGTGTAGAGCATACGCATGTTTGGTTGCCCTCCTTCTTCGTAGGGGTTATTCGCTTCGGCGTTGTAGTTACCGCCAAAGTCGTTGAACCGTCTCTTTCGGTTCCCCATAGTGGAATGTAGGAGCACTGCCGACCAGCCAAACAGGCTGGCGACCGCCGCTCCGCTTCTGCGCCAAACCGCAGTCGGATCTAAATTTAGGACCCACGGTAAATCCGTGAGCCCTATTTTATGCTGCCTAAATTTTGGACGCAGGAGAGTAACGCCGAAAGGAGGGTTCTATGCCCAAGCAAGACATCAACCCTAAAGCACGAGGAACCCCGCGACCTGCGGGCCTGCACTGGTTCGAAGTGCATTTCCCTCATAGCCTCACTCCGGACGATGTTGTCAGAGCACTTCAACCGCTGGCCTACCGGCCGCAGTTGGGGTGGCGCAGGAAAACACCTGTCGTTGTCTTTGAACTGCGAGCCCACGCCGACAGTATTCGTTGGTTGGTCGGTGTCGATCCACGCATCAGCAACGAGCTGCCCGCCCAGCTCCAAGCGCAACTTCCCGGTCTCGTGCTCTCGCCCGAACTCAAGAGTTCTCGGCCGCTTCCCGCTCTCGCGTCCTCGGTCCGTCCTTCGAGCCTTACGCAGCCGCTCCGCGTCGAGATGGGCGCGGCAGTCACGGCGGGCCTGTTGGAGGTCTTGAACGGCTTGTCCAAGCGAGAGTCAGCCGTAGTGCAGTGGGTCATCGGACCGACGCAGCAGCGGCGCGTACGTCCGGCCGCGTTGAGCGTGCCGCGTGCCCTCGGCTTGGTCCCGGCCTCCCAAGAGACAGCCGATGACAAGCGACAGTGGCGAAAGAAGGCCGCCGAGCCCCTGTTAGCGGTGCGGGGCCGGATTGCGGCCCGCTCCGCTAACCATGAAGCGGCGAGCGCCATCGTGCGCACGCTGGGTGAAGCGCTCCATCTGGTCAGCGCTCATCAGGCAGACCTTCAAATCGCACGACCAACGGTGCGCACGGTGCGTCAGCTCGACCACATCACCAACGCGCAGTGGTCGGGCGTCTTGAACGTAGCCGAGTTGGCCGCCGTCGTCGGCTGGCCGGTAGAAGGCACTGGTTCACTCCATGCCCCGCGGGGCCGTCAGTACCCGGCACCTACGGAACTGCTCGTGCCGGTAGGTGCGAAGGTTCCAGCGTCCGAGCGGGTGCTCGGCGCCGGCCTGCACCCAAGTCAGCCGGATCAACTGGTCACGCTGCCAACGGAAAGTGCCCTGCACCATCTGCACGTCGTCGGTCCGACAGGCAGCGGGAAATCAACGCTCCTCGGCCAGCTCATCACCGCCGACATGCAGGCGGGTAAGAGCGTGCTCGTCATCGAGCCCCGCGGGGACCTCGTAGAAGATGTGCTTCAACGCGTCCCGCCGGCGCGGCGTGAGGACATCGTCGTCATCGAGCCGGGCCAGGGCGACGAGGTCGTCGGGTTCAACCCGCTCCGCGGCCGACAGGAAGACGCCGAGCAACGAGCCGACACCCTGCTGCATCTGTTCCACGAGCTGTACGGCCGCAGCATCGGCCCGCGAAGTAGTGACGTGCTTCTGCACGCCTTCATCGCGCTGGCTCGCAGCGACCACGGCACCCTCGCTGACGTTCCGGTCCTGCTGACCAACGCGGCGTTCCGTCGCCGTACCCTCGCCGCTGTCAGTGACCCGCTGGTGATCGCGCCGTTCTTCGCCTGGTACGACGCGCTCTCAGAAGCCGAGCGTCAACAGGTGGTGGCACCGGTCCTCAACAAAACGCGGGCCTTCCTGACGCGGACGCCGATTAGAAGGCTCATCGGCCAGGCCGCTCCGCGGTTCGACATGAACGAGCTGTTCCAACGTCCCCGCATCGTCCTGGTGAACCTGAACGTCGGCGTCATCGGGGAGGAGACGGCCGACCTGATCGGCGCGCTCCTGGTGACGCAGTTCTACGGTGCGATGCAGCGCCAGGCGATGATCCCGGCGACCAAGCGACGCCCAGTCATGGCCGTGATCGACGAGGTACAGAACTACCTCCGGCTACCGGTGGACCTTGGCGACATGTTCGCCCAGGCGCGCGGCCTTGGCGTCGGCCTCACCGTGGCTCATCAACACCTTGGACAGCTCCCGCCCAAGATGAAGGCCGGTCTTCTCGCCAACGCCCGCAACCGCGTGGTCTTCCGTCCCAGCGTCGAAGACGGCGCACCATTGGCGGCCGTGCTCGGTGGCGACCTGAGCGCACAGGATCTCGCGCTGCTCCAGGCGCACGAGGCGTACGCACAAGTCCTCGTCACCCACGCGCCCCGCCGGCCGTTCCTGGTCCGCACCCTTCTACCGCCCACCCGCGCACTCAGTAGCTCGCCCGACTTACGACGCGACAGCGCGGCACGGTTCGGCGTGGACGGCCAGGCCCTCGACAACGAGCTTCGTAAGCGCTGGCAGGGACGCTCTTCTACGCCCGACGCTCCCATAGGGCAGGTGCCACGGGGGCAGGCATGACAGCTCCTCGTACTGGTTCGCTCCGGCCTTCATATCGCGTTGGTTGCGGTGGTCGCTCCCTCCCTGTTGCTGCGCAGCAGGTACCAGGGAAACTCTCACCGTTACGAGGTACCTCACGATGAGGTCGTCACGTTCAAGCGGCGGCCAGGTCGAGCGACTGCGGCGGCGACTCAGCGAGCGGGACGTATCCCTTCTCGGCGCACTTCATCGAGTGCGGCTGCTGAATCTGAGACAAGTACAACGGCTGCTCGTCGTGGATGGATCGCCCGCCGCCCGGACGCGGCGCACACAACTTTGGATGGCCCGACTTACCAAGCTCGGCGTCGTCGTCAGGTTTTCCCGAACCATCGGCGGTATCCGCGCTGGATCGTCCGGCTACATCTACGGTCTGAGTGGCTTGGGGCAATCCGTCCTCGACGTGCGCGGCCCGGCCGGTGGCAGGCGTCGCCGCGTCTGGGAGACGAAACCGTACTTCCAGGACCACATGCTTGCGGTCGCGGAACTCTACGTTCAAACCGTCGAGCAACACCGCGAAGGCGGTGCCGATCTTCTCGCCTTCGATGCGGAACCCTCAGCCTGGCGACACTTCACCGGCAGCGGTGGCGAGCTGGTGCTCGTCAAGCCCGACGCCTACGTACGACTCGGTACGAACGCCATTGAACGCAGTGCGTTCGTAGAAGTCGATCTGACCACCGAAGGGCTGCCGACCATCCAGAAGAAGAACGCCCGCTACGTCGATTACTGGCGCTCGGGTGTCGAGCAACAACGGCATGGCGTCTTTCCCAAGGTGGTGTGGCTCGTCCAGAACGAGCGCCGACAAGAACACATCACGGGTCTGGTAAAGAAGCTCGCCACCGAGGTGCAGGCCCTTTTCGCTGTCGGGCTCCTGACCGTAGGCGCTCAACTCCTCAGTGGAAAAACTTCCGAGAAGGGAGAGTGCACCGCATGATGACGAAACCACAATGTCGCAGCCCACCACAACCATTCACAAACAACGACGATTGCGTTACAACTAAATAAGGAGGAAAGATTCATGACAGAGACAACTCAACCTAACGAACAAAACGACGCTTCAACCAGCGTGCCCGAGCTACTTACCGTACGCGAGGCCGCCGAAAAGCTACGTATTAGTAAGTGGAAGCTGTACGAGTTAATCCGCTCACGCAAGTTAGATACCATCCAGATCGGACGACGACGCCTAGTACCGGCAAAGGCCATTGAAAAGCTCCTCGATCAGCTTACTCGCGAGACCAATGTTTGATGGGCCGCCGTAATGCCATCGGCGAAGGAACTCTCTACCACCGTAAAGACGGACGGTGGGAAGGTGCTGTTTATGTCCTTGCAACCAACGGAACACGAAAGCGGGTGCGCGTCTACGGCGCCACCCGCGCCGAGGCGCACACCAAACTCACGGACGCCAAAGCGAAGAGCAATCGGGGAATACCGACGGCGGATAAGACTTGGCTTCTGGGTGACTACCTAGATTACTGGCTCGAAGAGGTCGTTAGACCCAACCGGCGCCCTACCACATACGAGTCGTATGAGATAAACGTTCGCCTTTACATCAAACCCTCTCTCGGCAACTTACCCCTTTCTCGACTTACTGTTCCCGTCTTGCAACGATTCCTAAATCAACATCTTGCAGAGGGCAAGTCGGTACGCAAAGTTCAGATGATACGTGAGAGCTTAAGCCCGGCTCTTAGTCGCGCCGTCCGCGAAGAACTACTGACTCGCAACGTAGCGCAACTCGTAGAATTGCCCGGCCGTCAGGATAAAGACATTGAGCCATGGACTCCCCAAGAAGTCATCGACTTCGTTACGGCGGCCCAGGATCACAAGTGGTTCCCGGCATTTTTGCTTGTGTCGCTATATGGACTCCGTCGCGGAGAGGCTATCGGCCTGCGATGGCAGGACATCGACTTTGCCAACAAGGTAATACATGTCCGTCAACAAGTCTTTCGCGCTAACGGCGAAGTTCAGCAGGGGCCGGTAAAAACACGTGCGGGGCGGCGAGATCTGCCGTTGCTAGATGCTATCTCCTGGAGATTAGCTGAACACTATGAGAAGTACGGCCATCTGTCATCAGACACAGGTCTTGTCTTCACTACGTCGACTGGACGAATGATAGAGCCGTACAACTTTACACGCGCCTTCCAGCTCATCTGCGCTCGCAACGGTATTCGGCGCATTAAGTTACACCATGTACGACACACGGCGGCGACGATCCTTAAAAACCTCGGCGTGCCTGCCCGAGACGTACAGCTTATTCTCGGCCACAGCAACATAGCTATCACTCAGCAAATCTACCAACATGACAGCATGGGATCTCGTCGTGATGCTTTGGAACTAATGGAAGGGGTAATAGTAACGACCCCCACCAACGACCAAAGCGAAGGTTCGGGAACGGGATTGGGTGCGTCTGACGGCAGCAATGGCCGCGAACTTAGCCGTCAAAACAAAAAACCGGCCGCTCTAAGCGACCAGTTTTCCAACCAAACAAATAAGGCACCGAGGTTACGCGGTGCCTTATCTTGGCTGGGATGGAGGGATTCGAACCCCCGAATGCTGGAACCAGAACTAGAAACGTCCGTTTTTACACGCGCCCTAACGAACCGTATATCGGAGGTAGATGCCCTCTTCGCCGTGCGTCGCCGACAGGTAAAAATGGGTATGCTAGCCGTCACCTTAGCCGTCAGAGAATAGCTCTACAAAGCCATACGATTTATTATTCAAGTGCTATCTAGTACAATACCCGTATGCAATATGTAATGTTCTTACGAGGGATAAATGTTGGGGGCATAAGAGTGCCCATGGGCGAACTGAGAGTATGTCTCGCACAGTTAGGTCTCACGGACATTAAAACATACCTGCAAACAGGTAACGTCACTTTTAGCTCTTCCCTGCCCGCAGCGGAAATAAAGAGTTCCGTCGAGAAAACCTTGGGTGAAGAGTTTCACTACGAAGCCTTCATACTGCTCTTCCCGGCTGCGATCATTGAAAAAGTCATAACGCAGTACCCGTTTGCGGCGGATGACCAAACACATCGGTACGCCATATTTTGCGGCTCGCAAGACATCATCAACGAGTTGGCCGCCTATAGCAGTGAACTGATCGATACAGTCGAAGCTATTGCGCCTGGCGAAAATGTCCTCTACTGGCGTGCACCGAAAGGTAGCTCTACGGACACTTTCTTTAGCAAGATACTATCCAAGTCCAAATACAAAGCTACGACGACGAACCGCAATCTCAACACGCTGGAAAAGATGATCTAGGACAGTTGATTCCGCCCTTCTCGATCGCCGCCGGCCGCGACCCTAGAACGCAGCCCTTCAGTCAGGCTTGCGTGCGGCCAAATCCTTAACGCCTGCCCGCCGCTCACTGACGTAGTCAATGAGATGTGAGATCACGTCGTTCTCGTCGCACGGCTCCCCGCTACTGATCTCGTCCAGGAGCTGCGCGAGTACGGCCTGAAAGAGCCGCAGTTCTTCGAGGCGAGCCGTGACGATAAGCTGCGCAGTTTCCTCGTGGGGCAAATAGTTGGCCTCGACGTGCCCTGTCGTCTCCTTCACGATGCGTCGTAGAACAACCGGGTCAATGGAACCTGCCACTTCGACAAGAAGGCGCTTAATTCCCGCGTGAGCCTTCGGTACGTCCATCGTGTGTCCGTTTCCTCCGAGTGATTGACCTTCCTCGATGGAGCATAATTCCGGCTAGCGTCTATTGCCAGGCGCGCCGAATTTTGGCAGGTGACGACACTGTCGCTAAATGGCGACAATCTAAAGCCAGGTCGTCACGGCAAGATAGGTAGTAAGGGCAGTACCCAAAACGGCAGCAAGCATGAGGTCTTCCAGCGGGTGAGAGCGGGCTCGTACACGGCGTACGCTCACGCCGCCACGACGGGCAGGTTTCTGCGGTCCCCATACGAGTGCTTCAATGAGTGGTTGTTTTCGTGTCCGTCGAGCCATGAATTTATCTCCTGTATTACTACTTCTATTATAGAGAACCGACCCCTGTTAATCAATGTTATTCACCCCTGTTAGCGATGTAGAATGCACATCGGCCCTAAAGCTGCATCAGAGCGGGTATCAGCTCACCAAGAAGGAAGACGCGAACCATCTCTTGACGCTCCTCGGGAAGTCGCTTAGATATCCGTGCAAGCTCCTGCTTGCGGCCTGGATGGATAACAACGAACACCACGTACGGGAAGTAGTCCTCTTCACTCGCGCCTGCGGCCTGCCAGTAACCTTCTAGTTTTTCCACAATCCGCTGTGGCCGTTCGGTGGCGAGGTCGGCTTCGAGGAAATACCCGCCGCTTCGACGTTGACTCGGAAAGTCGAGTGACACGAACAGATCTGCTCGCACCGGAGGAATGGAGAGTTCAACTTCCCACCGTTTTACCGTTAGAACACCCGACCGCTCAGCCTGCCGCAGTGACACGTAAGTATCTGCGATCAGGAGCGCGTGATTACTGACGTTGGCAGAAGGGCGACTCTCTATGTCGAGAAGAACGCGCCCATATCTGCCGAGCTGGTAGACGTAGGCGCCGGCACCGCCTTGGTCGCCACTATTTCGACGCCCGACCCTTGCCAGATAACCGAGACGAACCAGCCTACTGAGCACGCGATCTGGAATGCTGTGAGAGCGGTCAGCGAAGACCAGCTCGCTGATGTGGACAGATGAGAGCTGCGAGAACTGCTGGACAAGGCGCACTACATTGAGGTCTCGGCTGTTGAGTTGCAAGATTCTGTCCTCCTCGGGTCATCATGCGGTGATAGGTACCGACGTTCTTCCTGGTCAGCCGCCGCGCAGGTGTAGGTGTACGCCTAGGGCTGACCTACGGGGTTCGCCTACGTCTGCATTACTCGTTCCAGGCCCTTCCCCCGAACCTGCGCTTCGCCTTGGCGGCCGGTTTCGGGGTAGTGAGGCGTCGCCTTGAAATCTCTGCTTCAACATCCGCGACGGGGCGACCGTAGCTTTCCCTGGAGGCTTCGAGCGCGAGGGCACCGAAGCCTGTTTCATCTACCGGCGGGAGTGTGACCGTAGTAAGCGGCGAACTGACGCCGGAGTGTGTAGCGAGCTTTGCGATCACCTCGAAGCGACCCAGGTTAATGAGGTCGTCTTCGGTCACAGTGCCACCGAACCCGCGAGCCAGGTTTCTTGCCTCGTCGCCAGACGATTGAAACGCAATCTTCGAGCGGGCGTTAGCGTCAGTTGCTTCTTGGAGTTCACGGCCGAGCTGCCCGAGATACTGGTGAGCGACAGTCATGGCCAGTCCGAGAGAACGGGCCTGAGCGAACATGTCGGCCGGAGCAATGGGCAGGGCGAGAAAGTCTTGAAACTCGTCCAGGTACAACATGGTTGGCCGCTTTGGGTTGGCGGCTCCACCCTGCACGGTGCTCCACACCGAATTGAGCAGCAAGCTACCGAGCAGCCCGGCCGTGTCCTTGCCTTCAACACCTCGGCCGAGGTTCACAAGAAGAATCTTTTCCTTGCGGATGATGGTCCGCAGATCCACCGTGCTCATGCTCTGCCCGATGATGTTCCGCAGCGACCGCCGAGAGGTAAGCTGCCAGGTCCGGTCCATGAGGGGCTTAAAGTAGAACTCTCGCTTCTGCCTCGGCATCGTTTTGATGTCGTCCCACCACGAGGCCAGTTCCTCGACCTGTGAAACCCCTCGAAGCAACTGATCCGAGAACTCCTGCTGTGCGACGGTCGGCACGGCAAGCGGTTGGATATCCGCGAATGTCAGCTTCTCCGTAGAGCCCGTGCTCATCATGAGCGTGAGCACCAGGTGATAGAAACCCTGCCGAACACGGACGCCGCGTGCGTCCTGCGGATAGAGATGGTCGAACAGCCGTTGAATGTCGGCGGCCACTACGTAGGGGCTGCCCTGCAAGATGTTGAAGCCGACCGGGTGTTTGGTGTCGGTCACGTCCAGCAGGACGACATCTTGAACCCTGTTCTCGGGGACACGGGCCAACGCTTCCGCGAACAAGTCACCCTTGCTTTCAATCAGGATGACACCTCGGCCTGCTTCCATGTCCTGAGCTATCAGGTTGGCGAGTAGCACGGTTTTGCCGCTGCCGGTTGGTCCGACAACATGCAGGTGCTTGGCCGACTCCACGTAATCGAGCGCGACCAAGCGCTCAGCTCCGGGGAAGTTGGATCGCCCGATCACACGCCCTCGACGCGGAATTGATCCGGCCGCGACCAAATGACGCGTCCGCCGTGGCGGAAGTCCGGCAACATGCGGCGTCCCGATCGGCCACGCCAGCAGGGCGGCCAGTTCGGACGCAGCGAGCTGCATAGGAAACAGCGTCGGCGTTTCCGCCACCGTGACGCGCCGGATCACCTGACTTTGGCGGACAAGCCGTTTCTTAAGTCGGTTGGATGCACCGCCAACGCTGGCAAGACTGGCCCGAATACGGCCTAGCAACCGCTCGTCCTGGTCGTCACTGCCAGACTTCACGGCGACCCGCAGCAACCCGAGGAAGTTGGGTTCACTCAGCTTCGCCCTGCGGTCGGTGATTTCGTCCCACCTTCCGCCGCCCTCCATGAGCATCTGAATGCCGCGAACTCGCTGCCGTGGCAATGCCGGTGGACGCTCCCGAAGCGCAGGCGATACCACCCACTGAAGAAGAACGGCTTCACCGCGTCCGAGCCCTTGCAGGTTCGCCAGGATGCTTGCCGACAAACCTTCGGCATTCACCGCGCCGAGGCTGCGTCGAGAGTCGGTCTGTCCCAGCTCCACCGCGGCCGTCCAGTGGTCGAGCGGTTCATCCGTCCCCGCCGGCGTGACCGTAGAACCCGGTATGAGGGTACGCAGCTGCGGCACCAGGAAGTCGGCCGCTTCACGGGGTGCACGGAGCCGGTACGTGATGCCGAACTCATCCGCGTGCACCTCGAACACAAGACTCGGGACGCCAAGCAGGCGCCGCGGTCCGGTTTGAAGCGTGCCGCTCACCGAGCGGAGCCACGTCGAGATGACGTCGGCTTCCAGGTTGACCGGGAAGCTCAGATGAAAGCTGGATCGGTCGGCGGGCCGCGGGGCCATGTTGATTCCTCTCCTTTACCAGCGGGTCATGCGGTAGTAGATGAAGCCAAGCACCAGCACAATCGCGGTCGCGCTGACGAGGTACGGCACGAGCGGTGAAACCGCCCACCACAACACCCGAATCGTCAGGGCGGCGAGTAGCAGCGTCAGGAGCAAGCTCCGCGCCTTCTTCACGACGAGCCCCTTCTCGTTGATGCCGCCGACCCAGACTCCTGGCCGGCGGGGAGTTGAAAGGGGACGTATCAACGACACGTCCCCTTCCGCATGGGTGGGGTGGCTCTGGCCCTACGGCTGCCTTCCCCGAAGTGCCGTACTCCTGGACGGGTCAGCCTGCGACGCAGAACGTCCTGATCCACTGAGCGCCGCCGCGTCCGTAACGAACGCCGATCCGAGCGTTCCGACTCGGCTGCCACTGCTGGTTGAACCACCAGAAGAGAGGCGTTCTCAGCGCCCGGAGCCCGAAGACGAAGAACAGGCCCACCCACCGGTCCGTGGTCTGATTCATGAAGGCCATCCCCTTCGGTCACGCTGTCGAGAAGTCGGGTTGTGGTGGTCACGGACAACGGCTCGCATCTGCCGCATGGCGTCGTTCTTGCGGGCTCGGCGCAGTGCATAGAGGTCCATCTCGCTGAGCCCCGGCGGTCGTCTCGGCGTGCGCCGCTTCTCCCTGCGCGACGGGGTACAGAGAGCCCGTACGCACAGGAAGATGACGACGAGCGAGATGATGAGCCCGGCCTGATTGGCACCGGCGTCCATCAGCGACCACGGCCCCGGCCGAAGTCCCGGATGTCTCGCGCGGTGCTGCGGGCGAACTCCTGGGCGATCGGCACC
Organism: Streptomyces sp. NPDC056835; assembly: GCF_042789485.1. Taxonomy (NCBI): domain Bacteria; kingdom Bacillati; phylum Actinomycetota; class Actinomycetes; order Kitasatosporales; family Streptomycetaceae; genus Streptomyces; species Streptomyces sp. NPDC056835. The sequence goes on along the minus strand of NZ_JBHUBB010000016.1, from coordinate 3,478 downwards.
AGAAGCGAGGCGACGAACTGATCCGTGCCCGCCAGTTCCTCGGCCAACTTGCCTACGTCGCTGATGTCCTGCATACCGTCCTCGGTCAGCCGCTTGCGCAGCATGGCCTTGACCTCTTCCTGGCGCCCGCTCGCTACGAGCTGGAACAGCTCCACTTCCGCACGCCCCTGAGCGGCACGCTGTGCACGGGACTGACGCCGAATCAGCGCCCCGCGCTGCTCCTCGCCACCAAACAGATTGAGTTCGCCACCCATGACCGTCGCCTCCTTCTTGTCTGAGCGGCCCCGGTTGGTTCCGCTCCTTCAAGGTGCGCCGGCCTCTGGTGCAAGGTCACTGCGGTAGTACTGCGGCCTTCTAATCTGCACTGCTGTTGCAGCGGTGCGGGCATACTCTGGTCAGGGATCGGACGAGGTCAGCAGGGGGTCTAAGTGCCTACGCGCGACGAAGTGACCGCCAGCATCAAGGCTGTGCGGGTGTCGTCTCCTGGTCTGACCGAGGACACTCTTGGAGCCGAACAAGCGCTCATGGAGGTCTTGGGTACCGACGATCCCGCCGAGGGGGTCGCGCTACTGAGTGCGTACGTGAACCGACTCACGGAGGTCAAACACAAGAAGAAGGCCGAGGACGCTCAAGCCCTGCGAGCTGCCCTTGGTATCGGACTCCACCTCCATGCCAACGTGAGCGGGCGTCGTCGTACGGCCATCAAAGAAGGTCTCTTTTACGGCGCTTGGCGCACACAGTTCTACGCCGAAGAACGTGCGATCAAAGAGCTGGTTGACTTCCTCATCGAGGAAGCAGACAAGCAAGAACCCACCGAGGAAAAGGTCAACCCCTTCCAGAGCGCCGAGCCCGTTGTCCTGGATGATCCCGACCTCGACGCTTCCGCAGAGCCGGATGAACCTGACGACCAACCGTCCCCGCCGGCTGGCCCCGAGGAGCCGAGCTTCCTCCAGACGCTCCGCTCCACCTTGGCCGGAGAGACCAAGCCGGTCGCGGTAGCCCGTGAGTACGCCCGGCAACTCGGCGTCGTAGCTGCTGGAGTGGTCGCGCTTGCCGTGGTGGTCGTCCTCGACGTCACCGGCAACCTCGCAGAGAAGCCAGACGCCACCCCTCCGCCGGACAAGGTGGTAAGCGCGACCGTCCCGAGCGGCGTCACCGTCAAGGGGTCGGCTGCCCCGAAGCTGGACAACTCTCGGGGATGGGGACCGGCCCGAAAGACCTACACCTGGAAGCACCCGGCATCATTCCCCGTGTTCAACAGCATCACGGATAACCCGTACTGGGGAGACGAGCGTAACTTCCTCCAGTGCAAGGACACCGCGAAGGACGGTCAGTCCTGGGGTGACGAGTTGGTGGCGAAGGACGGCCACACTTACGAGTGCTCGCTCTACATCGGAAACGACGTGGATGCCAACCTCGACACCAACATGGCGGCCCGGCTCCAGAACGCGCGGGTACGTCTCTCCCTCCCAGATGAACGCATGCTCAACCCCGGATTCACCGGCGTTCTGTCAGCCGACAACGCGCAACAGGTCTGGGACTCCTGCAACTTCGTTGCGGCCCGACCGGTGACGCTGCTCTACGTCCGGGGCTCCGCCCGGCTGCACACTAACGGCACCCCGAAGGAAGGCGTGTCGCTTCCAGGTACGGAAGACACCATCATTCACGACAACGGCGCACTTCTCGGTGACGCGGGAGACGGCATCATCGGGCAGAACGCGGGATACCTGTCATTTCAAATATCGGTAGTGCTGGGGTAAAACGCTCACTTCTTCACAGAGGTGACATTCCAGTAAGCATTGATCTTTTACATGAATTATGTTATAAATAAAAGCAATCGCATTTAGCGATAGCACCTGCGCTTCAACTCTTCGGATGCGGCACCCTGCCTACCTAATCGGCTAGTGGCGTGCCCCACCCGAATCGAGTCAACGAGGCGCATCACATATGTCGAAAGCCACTCAGTTCAAGGGCCTCCTCGTCCGTCTACATGAGGCGCTGGCCTCAGCGCTCGACGGCGGCGCCGTAACGCCCGCCGAGTCAGCTCGCGCTGCAAATGACGCAGCGTTCGCCGATCTTCGCAAGAAGCTCGCCGCATGGATGGGTGTTGACCTCGAAAAGGTCAATGCTCTTACTCGCCGCGATCTCTGGCGTATCCAGCAGCTCGCCCGCAACTATCCCGAGCAACTGGGCACAACGTCTCAGTGGGCACGTGTCCGCATCGGTAACGCACGGGATAAGGAGGAAGGATTCGAAGCTGGCGAGCCAGTGTTCACCTTCTCTCCCCAGTTCAACAAGCGGCAATTCCTGGACGCCCTCACGGCCCCCTACCACAAGGCCCAAATTCTCTGGATCGAACCCATCGAGGGACTTCGATTCGAGATCGTTATCGAGGCCGCTCGTAAGATGTCGGACCCGCTCGGTCACCACGAGTGGGACGGAGAAGTTCGGGACTACCCGAGCTGGTGCGTGGAGGGCCGTATCTTGCGGTCTACGGACCCCGACCAGGACGAAGAAGGCCGGATGAGGATGTACCTGTCGGTAAGCAGTGACGGTACCTTCTCCGGCTTCAGCTTCCAGCGAGTTCCGTCTCGGCCCAACCCTGAGGCACCTGTGTGTCTCATCAGCGGTCAGTACTATCGCCGGAACGACCTGAACTGACTTCCGACATTCACCACCCCACCCCGCAGCGAAGAACACCCCGTGTCCGCTGTGGATGTGGGGTGTTCTTCGTTTCCGAAGACTTCCTTTAGAAGCGGCCAATCAAACTCGTGCCGGCCGAGGCCCCAAAATCGCTCTCTTTAAAGAAGGCATGCGCTAAAGACAAGAGCGAGGGCAATTACCGAAGCGATCGTTCGTATTTCGTGGAGTAGGTTCCACGGCTTCTCGAAGGCGGCACGTGCCTTCGCTAGCTCGGTGTCGTCCATGTGCTCACTGTCTACCTTGGCAAGCTTGTCATTCAACGGCACGTTACCGAATACGGTCAAGCCGAACGAGCCGACGATGTAGATAACGCTCGCAGCGATGAGGTCTAAGAACTGACCCGACCCAACGCCGTGCAGGAACGCAACCAACGGCAGCAGAATGATAGGTCCCATGAAGGCTAGGAAGAATAAGGGGTTCTGAATCACCACGTTGATAGATTGCATCGCGCGGATATACTCCCCATCTTTCAGACGGTGAAGCCCTCCGTTAACCGATACGGAGTAGGCGAAGAAGATACCCGCGGTCAAAGCGGTCAGTAGTCCAGCGATAAGAAGAAGGGTGTCGAGCATGTATTTTTGTTCCATTTAAATGTTTACTCATTCCAGTTTATAACAGGTGGCACTAATCGAGAATCCCCTTACGGGCATTGATATATTACGTTAATTCTGTTATTTAGTTCTAGTGTCTTGTGATTCTGTTTGTGGAACCTGAGGCGTCCGTGGTCGTTGAGTCGGGTATGGATCTTTCCTCTGAACAGATGGCTGAGCTGCGG